>JANPDO010000166.1:0-11186 GCA_031431535.1 Chloroflexota bacterium | reverse complement strand
ACGGTGGCCTTCAAGGACGCAACCATTGGCCGCAAGACGATGCTCGTCAGCCTGGCCAACCTGGAGATCACGGGCTAGCCACGGGTTCGCTACGCTCGCATCCATGGAGACGGAACTCCCGCCGGTCGATCCGGCTCTTGTCGAGGAGGCGGCGGCGATCGACCCAGCCGCCGCGGCGTTCCGCCATGCTGAACTCGTCGCGCTCATCGAGCGCGCCAACGAGCTCTATCACGGCCTCGACGCGCCGGACATCAGCGACGCCGACTATGACCGTCTGTTCACGCAGCTGGTTGCGTTGGAATCCGCCCGGCCGGAGCTGATCACGCCTGACTCGCCCACTCAACGTGTCGGTGGCGCACCACCCGGCACCTTCGACGAGGTTCGCCACCGCCGCCCGATGTTGTCGTTGGCCAATGCCTTCAGTCACGATGAGCTCCGCGCCTTCGATGCCCGTGTCCGCCGCGGCCTGGGTTTGCCCACCGCACCGGAGCCGGCGCCGGACCTGCGCTACGTGGCCGAACTCAAGATCGATGGCCTGGCGATCTCCCTTCGCTACGAGCGTGGCCACTTCGTCCAGGGCGCCACCCGCGGCGACGGAACGACTGGCGAAGAGGTGACCGCCAACCTGCGCACGATCGCGGCGGTGCCGGCCCGTCTCACCGACCCGGCCAGCATCGACGTCCGCGGCGAGGTCTACATGCCGAAGGCGGAGTTCGCCCGGATCAATGCCGAGCGCGAGGAAGCCGGGTTGCCGCTCTATGCCAACCCGCGCAATTCCGGGGCCGGGTCGCTCCGCCAGAAAGATCCGGCGGTCACAGCCGGCCGGCAGTTGTCCGCGTGGTGCTATCAACTGCTCGAGGATCCCGTCGGCGCCCCCGGTCTGTTCGACGATCCTGCGACCTCGGCCGGCATCGACTCGCAATCGTCTGCCCTCCGCCGGCTCGAAGCCCTCGGCTTTCCGGTCAATCCCGAGTATGCGGAAGATCTCGACATTGACGGCGTGATCGACTTCACCGAGCGCTGGCGAGAGGCCCGCCACGGCCTTCCCTACCAAACCGATGGCGTGGTGGTCAAGGTCGACCGTTTCGATCAGCAGGCTCGCCTCGGCATGGTGAGCCGCGCCCCGCGATGGGCCATTGCGTTCAAATTCCCGCCCGAGCAGGTCGAATCATTCGTGGAGGACATCGTTCCGTACGTTGGGCGAACGGGCACGCTCACCCCGGTCGCCCACCTCGCTCCGACGAAAGTCTCTGGATCCACGGTCGCCCGGGCCACGCTCCACAACCTCGACGAGATTCGGCGAAAGGACATCCAGATCGGTGACTGGGTGGTGCTCCAGAAGGCCGGCGACGTCATTCCTGAGGTGGTGCGGCCGCTTGTCGAGCGCCGGACGGGCAGGGAACGCGAATTCGACATGCCCGCGACATGCCCGGTCTGTGCGACGGCCGTGGTGCAGGACGAAGGCGCCGTGCGGGTCTATTGCCCCAACCTGGCTTGCCCGGCGCGCGTCGGCCAGGAGTTCGCCCACTTCGCGGGGCGTGGCGGCATGGATATCGAAGGTGCCGGCTGGAAGGTTCTGGAGCAGCTCCTCGGGCGGGGGCTGATCAGGTCTCGCGGCGACTTCTACCGGCTGTCCGTCGAGGACCTGGAAGGTCTGGATCGGTTCGCGCGCAAGAGTGCGGAGAACCTGTACGCCTCCATCCAGAAGTCGAAGCGCCGGCCGCTCGAACGCCTCATCGCGGCGCTGGGTATCCCGCAGGTTGGCTGGACGACCGCCATCGAGCTCGCCGCCTGGCTGGCAGGTGAGGTCCCCGCCGGCGACGGGTGGCTCGCGCGGGCTTCCGCGCACCTGGAGCGGGTCTCCAGCGAAGAGCCCGCGCGGTACCAGGAGATCGATGGGATCGGACCGACCGTGGCCGCCGCGCTCGCCGCCTGGCTTGGGGCGGATGGACCCGGTCGCGGCGTCCTCGATGACCTGGCGGCCGCCGGGGTCGAGGTGGTGCTGCCGACGCCGCGCGTGGCCGCCGCGGCTGGTCCGTTGACCGGGCTGACGATCGTTGTCACGGGGAGCCTCGAAAGTTTCAGCCGGGAGCAGGCAGAGGCAGCGATCCGCGCGGCGGGCGGCAAGCCGGGCGGATCCGTCTCGAGGAAGACCGACTACCTCGTAGCCGGCGAATCGGCGGGCTCCAAGCTGTCCAAGGCCCAGGAATTCGGTGTCCCGATTCTCGACGAGGCCGGCTTCCGCCGGTTGCTGAGCGCGAAGGCTGGCGAAACCGATCGCGAGTGATGGAACCGATCCACCGGGCGACCCTCCGGCAACGCCTGGTAGTCCCGGATTCCGGGTCAAACGACGATCGCTACGCCAACGCTGCCTTCGCCCGGCGCCGCGCGACTATCGGCGGCGGTGGTTGGCCGCGTACCGCTCCATGAGCTGGGTCACCGCGGCACGGGCCGCAGCCCAGTCGGGTTGATCTTCGAAGACGACGCCGTCTGGGCCCGTTGGGGCCCCGCCAGTTGGGGTCATCGACCCGCCGGGACGATCGCCTTGATCGTCGTCGCTCAGCCCACGGCGTGGTCAAACTGGCCCCAGATCGCCTCGGGCTGCCAGGCGGGCATCTCCCCTCGGATCAGACGCGGCGCCTGCCAGGCGTCGACCCAGCCCTGGTGCCGCAGTCGGTCGAGGCCGACCTGATTGGTCTCGAGGACGCCCGCCCGGACGCGCCTGCCGGGGCCGGCTGCCAGCCTTCGGGCGTGGAGGATGGCCAGGGCGCCTTCGGGGTCAGGGGCGATCGTTGCGCCGCCGCCCCACGGTGCCCGGATCACGAAGCCACCTAGCGTCCCGTCACGGCTCCCCAGGCAACGGGTGGTGTCCGACGCGGCGAGCGCGGTCAGCATGTGCGCGCGGTCCTCGCCGGTCGCGAGACCATCGAGAGCGATCATGGCCGCAAGGTCAGGCGCCCCGAACGGCCGGATCCGTTCGTCCGGATCGCCGGTCGCCAGCCCCGCTGCCTCCATGGTCCGATACCGGTCCTGGACCCGAAAGCCGAGCCGTTCGTAGAGCGGCTGTCCGGCCTCGGTGGCAACCAGCATGAGCGTCGCGCACCCGGCGGCCTGCGCGACCTAGATCGTGGTCTGCGTCAGGGCTGTGCCGAGTCCCTGCCCACGCCACGCCGGATCCACCCAGATCGTGCCGATCCAGCCAACCGACCCGTTGATCGTGGCCATCCCGGTCCCGACGATCGTACCGTCGGCGTCGGCGACGAGCGGCCGGCAACCCGGGTGGCTAGTGCTCCAGGCCAGTCTGGTACGGCGATCGCCCCAACCGGAGCGCCCGATGGCATCCGCGGCGGCTTCGACATCGGCGTGCGTCATGGGGCGGATCAGCGGGGTCGGCACAGGGCGATCGTAGCGGGCGCGTCGGATATGATCGAGCGATGGTCACGCTCTCCCGTTCGGACGTCGAGCACGTAGCTCATCTGGCACGGCTTGGGCTGACCCAAGTCGAGTTGACGCAACTCGAAGGGCAGCTCAACCACATCCTGGATCAGTACGCGATCCTCGCCGAACTGCCGACCGATGACATCGCCCCGACCGCCCAGACCATCGAGCTCGAGAACATCCTGCGCGAGGATGTCGTGCGCCCGTCGCTGCCCGTGGAGGCGGTCCTCGCGAATGCACCGGCACGGCAGGGGGACTTCATCGTGGTGCCGGCCATCCTCGACGAACGCTGAGTCTGCCCGATGACCGACCTGACTCGCCTTCACGCCCACGAGATGGCTGGGCTTTTGCGGTCGGGCCAGGTTTCGTCACGTGACCTCACCGAGGCGCACTTGCGTGCCGCCGAGCGCGACAACCATATGCTCAATGCCTGGCTGACGATCGACCGTGATCGGGCGCTCGCCGAGGCCGATGCCGCAGACTCGCGGCTGGGGGCGGCCCGGACGGACGGGGCCAGGGCCCTCGACCGGTTACGCCCCCTGCTGGGTATCCCTGTGGCGCTCAAGGATCTCGTGTCCGTCAAGGGCGGGCAATGCACCGCGGGCTCGCGAATCCTCGAGGGGTACCGGGCGCCGTACGACGCCCACATCACCGAGCGTCTCCGCGAGGCTGGCGCCGTGATCCTGGGCAAGACCAACATGGACGAGTTCGCGATGGGATCGTCGACCGAGCACTCGGCCTTCGGGCCGACGGCCAACCCGTGGGCGCTGGATCGAGTTCCGGGCGGCAGCAGCGGGGGATCGGCGGCGGCGGTCGCGGCCTTCCACGCGCCGCTGTCCATCGGCACGGACACCGGTGGCTCCATCCGACAACCCGCGGCCCTGTGCGGAATCGTCGGCATGAAGCCGACCTACGGCCGGGTCAGTCGCTACGGAATCGTCGCCTTCGCCAGCTCGCTCGATCAGATCGGGCCGTTCGCCCGGGATGTCCGGGACGCCGCGGCACTGTTGCACGCCATCGCTGGACGAGACGACCGGGACTCCACCTCCTCACCACAGCCAGTCCCGGCCAGCTTGACCGCGCTGCCGGCGAATGACGACGAAGCCGCCACGTTCCTGCGGGGTAAGCGGCTGGGGTTGCCCCGCGAGTACTTCGTCTCGGGCATGGAGCCAGGCGTCGAGGCGCGCGTCCGCGAGGCGGTCGCCGCGCTCGAAGGTGCCGGCGCGATCGTCGAGGAGGTTAGCCTGCCCCACACGGACTACGGCCTGGCCACCTACTACATCGTGGCCCCGGCGGAGGCCTCGGCCAACCTTGCTCGCTACGACGGCCTGCGCTTCGGGTCGCACCACGGCGAGGGTGACGTCCTGGCCAACTACCTGGCCACCCGTGGCCGAGGGTTTGGTCCGGAAGTGAAGCGCCGGATCATGCTCGGGACGTACGCGCTGTCGGCCGGCTATTACGACGCGTTCTACCTCAAGGCCCAGAAGGTGCGGACACTGATCAAGGCGGACTTCGACGCCGTCTGGGCGCGCGGCTTCGACGCCATCGTTGCCCCGACCAGCCCGACCGTCGCGTTCCGTTTCGGGGATCGGCTCGCCGATCCGGTGGCGATGTATCTGTCGGACGCCTGCACGCTCCCGGTCAATATGGCCGGGCTGCCCGGCATCTCCATCCCGTGCGGGCTATCGGAGGGGTTGCCCGTCGGGCTCCAGTTGATCGGGGCGCCATGGTCGGAGGCGGGCCTGTTCGAGCTGGCCCGCGGCTATGAGGCGATCACCGCCTGGGCCGAATGGCGGGCGCTGGAGCCCGCGGCGCTGGCCGCGCTGGACGACCCAGTGACGCCGACACCGGCCTTGCACCGGTTGACCAGTTCATGACCGAGATCGAGGTCCCGGCGGCCGGTACCCGGTTCGAATCCGGCGGCATCCCGATCTCGACGTTCCTGCTCACCGACATCGAGGGCAGCACCCGTCTCTGGGAGGAGCACGGGGACGCGATGGGCGCGGCGCTCGCGGTTCACGATCGACTCGTTCGCGGGGCCATCGAATTGGGTCGCGGTGTCGTCATCAAGACGATGGGCGACGGCGTCCTGGCGGTCTTCGACGACTCGGTCAGCGCCGTGATGGCCGCCCTGGCCGCGGTGCGCGCGCTTCGTGACAGCGGGTGGGGAGCGACGGGCCCGCTCCGCGTCCGGGTCGCGATCCACGCCGGGGCGGCCGAGTCGCGCGACGGCGACTTCTTTGGCCCGGCGCTCAACCGCGACGCCCGGATCCTGGCCATCGGGCACGGCGGCCAGATCCTGCTGTCGGCGGTCGCCGCTGCTCTCGCGCGGGATCAACTTCCGGACGAGATCGAGCTGATCGACCGTGGGTCGCACCGGCTCCGCGATCTCGACCGACCCGAACAGATCTTCCAGGTCGCTGCGGTCGACCTGCCACGGGACTTCCCGCCCCTGCGCTCGCTGAGCACGCGGCGGTCCAACCTGCCCGTCCAGGTCACCTCGTTTGTCGGTCGCGAGCATGAGCGTGCCGAGGTCGGGCGGCTGCTGGAGCGCGCCCGGTTGGTGACCCTCATCGGGACGGGCGGGACGGGCAAGACGCGGCTGATGCTCGAAGCGGCCGGCGCGATCGCGGGGCGTTTTCCGGACGGTGTCTGGCTCGCGGAACTTGCCCCGCTCAGCGATCCTGTCCAGATCGCGCCGGAATGCGCCCGGGCCCTCGGGGTCCCCGAGGCGCCGGGCCGGCCCGCGATGGAGACCATCGCTGAATTCCTCGCCACCAAGGAGATCCTGCTCCTGGTCGACAATGCCGAGCACCTGATCGACGGCGTCGCCGATGTCGCGAACCGGCTGCTTGCCGGGGCGCCCGGGCTTCGAATCCTGACGACCAGCCGCGAGGCGCTGGCGGTGTCCGGCGAGGCGGTGGTCCAGGTCCCGTCGCTGACCTGCCCGGGAGGCCTCGACCGAGGCCGGGTCGGCGGACCGGCGATGGTGGACATCGGCGAGGCGGCGGCGACCGAGGCCGTCCGCCTCTTCGCCGAGCGGGCCAGCGCCGTCCTCCCGTCGTTCGAGCTGACCGCCCAGAATGTGCCGGCCGTGGCCGAGATCTGTCGACGACTGGACGGGATCCCGCTGGCGATCGAGCTCGCCGCCGGCCGGGTCTCGTCGATGTCGCCGCAGGAGATCGCGGTTGGCCTCGGTGACCGGTTCCGCCTGCTGACGGGCGGCCGACGGAGCGCCGTCCCTCGCCAGCAGACGCTCCACGCCCTGATCGACTGGAGCTGGGACCTCCTCACCGAGAATGACAGGCGGCTGCTCAGCCGCGTAGCCATCTTCGCCGGTGGCTGGACTGCTGGGGCGGCAGCTCGGATCGTCGGCGAGGGCGGGGATCCCGGCGGCACCCGCGGCTCGTCTGCGAGTGCGTCTGATCGCGCTGTCATGGAAACCATTGATCGGTTGGCCCGCCTCGTGGATCGATCGCTGGTCAACGTCGACCGAGGCCCGACCACCCGCTACCGGATGCTCGAGACGATCCGCCAGTATGCCCGGGAGCGGCTCATTGAAAGCGGCGAGGCGGAGGAGATCGCCGGTCGCCACATGGAGTATTTTGCGGCGCTCGCAGAGGCGGCCGCAGCGGAGCTCCACGGTCCGACGATGGTGGACTGGCTGGACCGCCTTGACAGCGAGATCGAGAATCTCGGCACGGCCCTCGAATGGAGCCTCGAATCCGATCCTGACACCGCCGTCCGCATGTGTTCGGCGATGCTCGAGTACTGGCGCAGCCGCTCTCCGTCGCCGGACAACAAGGATCGGGTCATCGCCGCCGTCGAGGCCGCCCGACGGATCGTCGCGGGACCGCCGGATTCGACCGTGGCTCAACGAGTGGCTGCTGCCCGGTTGCTTGGCCTGGCCGCGTTCTTGTGGTCAACTACCGGCCAGGCAGATGTGGCAGTCGGATGGGCGGGCGAGGCCATGGTGCTCGCCAGGGCCCTGGACGACAAGCCCACGCTCATCACGGCGATCACTGCCGAGGCGCTTACCAAGATCTTCACGGGTGCGCGCTTTGACATCGGCGGCGGGATCGACGAGTTCCTCGCGCTGGCGGCCGAGACGGGTGACAACTGGACGATCGCGATGGTTGCCGGCGGCGTGGCCTCGGTGCTGTCGTTGAGGGATCCGGCGGGTGCCGAGCAGCTCCTGTCGATCGGCGCCGCCGCGGCACACGCTTCCGGCAACCCGCTCGTCATCGCGACGACCTCGATGGGGCAAGGGCTGATCCTCACTCAGCGCGGACGGATTGCCGAGGGGCGGACGTGCCTCGAGGATGCGATTGCCCGGTTTGCCGAGATCGGCGACGAGCGGTTCGGGGCCATGTGCCGCAGTGAGCTCGCGCACGCGCTCCGGCGGGCAGGACAGGTCGACGAGGCGATGGCCATGTATCGCGAGCTGATCCAGGTCTGGGTCCGCTCCGGCAACCGGGGTGCGGTCGCTCATCAGCTCGAGAGCATCGCCTTCGGCCTGATCGCCGGCGGCTCAACCGAACGGGCGGCACGCTTGTTGGGCGCGGCATCGGCGATGCGGGACGCGGCGCACAGCCCGATGATCGAAGCGGAACAGGTCGAGCATGCCGAGTGGCTCGAGCGGCTCCGCGCGACAGCCGATACCGCCACGGTCGATGTTGCGTGGGCAGCCGGACGGACGACCTCGCTCCTGGAGGCTGTCGCGCTCGCCACGGCCATTTGATCGTCGACCCGGCGCTTCCTGCGGGCCGGCCGGGCCCTGTGCGACACTGCAACGATGCCCCCGCCCGCCGTCATCGCCACCGTCGATCGCTACGAGGCCGTCATCGGCATCGAGGTCCACTGCCAGCTGCGGACCGCTTCGAAGATGTTCTGCGGCTGCTCGACGGCCTACGACGGCGCCGCCCCGAACACGCACGTTTGCCCGGTGTGCCTGGGCCTGCCGGGCGCCTTGCCGACCATCAATCGGCGAGCCGTGGAGTATGTCCTCGCGACGGGCGCCGCGATCGAGGCGACGGCCCCGCCGGCCACCCGCTGGGACCGCAAGAACTACTTCTACCCGGATCTGCCGAAGGGCTACCAGATCAGCCAGTACGACCTGCCGCTGGCCTCGCGGGGTCGCTTGACCGTTGACACTTCGAGTGGGCCATTCACGGTGACGATCACCCGTGCGCATCTCGAGGAGGACACCGCCAAGCTGGTCCACGGCACCGACGCGACCGGCGGGAAGGTCAGCCTGGTCGACTTCAACCGATCGGGCGCGCCGCTGATGGAGATCGTCACCGAGCCGGTCATCCGGACCGCCGAACAGGCCCGCCGCTATGCGGAGGAGCTCCAGCTCCTCCTGCGGTCCATCGGCGCCTCCGATGCCGACATGGAACGGGGTCAGATGCGCGTGGAGGCCAATGTCTCGCTGCGCGCGCGGGGCACGGAGCCGTTCGGGACCCGGGTGGAGATCAAGAACATGAACTCGTTCCGGTCGGTCGAGCGGGCAATCACCTACGAGATCGAGCGGCAGGCCGCGATCCTGGACTCCGGCGGCACGCTGACCATGGAGACCCGTGGCTGGTCGGACGAACGAAACGAGACCTATCGAATGCGCGCCAAGGAGAGCTCGGACGACTACCGCTACTTCCCCGAGCCCGACCTGCCGCCGCTCCACCTCGATCGGGCCTGGCTCGCCGAGATCCGCGCGACCGTGCCCGAACTGCCGGGAGCGAGGCGCGCCCGGTACCGCGACGGCCTCGGGCTGAGCGACTACGACGCCGCTGTCCTGGTGAGCGATCCGGATGCGACCGCGTTGTTCGAGGGCGTGCTCACCGCCGACGGCACGATCGGAGCCAAGGTCGCCGCGAACTGGGTGACTGGTGAGTATCTGAAGATCCGAAACGCCTCGACCGGGCCCGTCGCGGTGGAGCCTGGCGAGCTCGCGGCAATCGTGGGGGCCGTGTCAGATGGCTCGATCTCGCGCGCAAACGGGCGCGAGGTCCTGGAAGCCCACGTGGCCACCGGACAGGCTGCCGCCTCGATCATCGCGGCGCGTGGCTTTGTCCAGATCTCCGATGCCGGAGCGCTCGACGCGTTGATCGCCGAAGTCCTTGCCGCCAACCCGGCGGCGCTTGCCGACTACCGCGCCGGGAAGGCCCAGGCCGTCGGGTTCCTCGTCGGCCAGGTTATGAAGGCCTCCCGCGGACAGGCCAACGCCGCGCTCGTGCAGGCCGCCGTCCGCGCCCGCCTCGACGCCACGCCGGGTGCCTGACGGATGGGACCACTGAACCTTGCGCTGTGGGTGGCCGGCATCGCCTTGATGGCGGTCGGCTATCGGCGAGCCGTGGGCCCGTGGCGCCGACTCCAGGCACTCAAGGACGAGGATCAGAACGTGGCCCGCTATCAATCATGGCGAGGCGGAGTTCGCGACGACGGCCGGACCGGGGCCTCAGTCGCCATGGAACTGCTGCGCCGGCAGGCTCGCAATGCGGGGCTGATCGCGATCGCCGGGTTCGTGCTCGTGTTCCTCGGCTTCCTGATCCGCTAGATCCGTGTGGCTTGCGGGCCGGGGGGTGCGGCGGGTCCGGCGGATCTACCCAAGGCGCATAACCGCTCCCACGGAATGCTACGGAGAGGGCCAGGCTGGTCGGGCGAGTTATCAGCCCAGGTCCACGCTCAAGGCGTCCCAATTCCGGCCTCGGTCAACCGATTCCGGGCACACCAACCCTGCCTTTGCTCCGCATCAGTCTCGCGGTGCGGTTATGCGGAAAATCCCACCCGTGCCGGGCAAGTTCACCTAGAGCAGGCGGCTCGCGGGCAGGACGGCGCGGCGATTTCGGGCGGGCCTCGGCTGTGGTCTCAGTCGGTCTCGGTTGGTCACCGTTCGCCATCGGACCCATATGCCTCGTCCGGGAGCGGGTGCCGCCAGTGGGTCGCCATCGCCCCACCAATCTTGCCGCGTTCCACGGCAGCCGCGAGGTCGCGGGTGCGCCAGAACTCGGCCAGGAACCAGGCGATGAAGGCGTCGCCACACCCGACCGTGGTTCCTTCGACGGGCACCGGGTTGACATCGAACCAGCGGTCCGAGCCACCTGACCGACCGTCGAAGACCTGGACGCCGCGTGATCCGAGCGTGACGACCAGCAGGCGGCCAAGATCGTGGACGACGTCGCGGAGGCTGGCGCGGGTGAGGTCGTCGCGGTCGCCGGGCCAGCCAATGAAGGCGACATCAATAGCAGCCATCGTGTCGGCGAATCGCTCGACGGTGTAGTGGCGGAACCCAATCCCGCGTGGCCCGGCGTCGTTGAGACCGACCCGGCCGCAACGGACCTCATTGACCTCGGCAGCGGCACATCCTACCGTCTGCCCCGGGCCCGCGGCTTCCGTGGCCGATACCTGCTCCAGATCCGGGATCCGCTGTCGCCCGGGTTCTGCCTCAATCCGGCGGTCGTCACCATCCATCGTCGACCAGCTCCGCGATGACCCGGCGGACGGAGATGTCCTGGTAGTGGTCCATGGCCGTGTGGGGCTGCTCGTACACGTCGTCGTGGACGTTGGTCGGGTTGTCGTCGTAGACGTTGCCACACACGGTGGTCAGGAATTCCACCAGCGCGGGTCGTCCGCGCAGGTAGTACCGGTAGGCAGCCTCGTACTCCTTGATGGCCTCGGATCGCGCTACGATCGCGCCCCGCACGACGTGGGAGAGGCGCCAGCCGTCGGCGCCAAACCGGCCGTCCAGGGTC
>JANPDO010000165.1:0-8981 GCA_031431535.1 Chloroflexota bacterium | reverse complement strand
GGCGTCGAGCTGAACGGTGACCTTCAACGAGCCGAGTTCGGCGGTCAGCAGGGCGTACGGGATGAAGAACGCGAGACCCAGGAAGATCAGCCAGGTGAAGCCCTGCGCCCCCTCTGCGGCGACCGTCGCGATGGTGTCCAGCCCGACCAGGGTGCAGATCAGGAAGAAGAAGATGTCCAGTCGACCGAAATGGCGCTGGAGCTTCTTCTTTTCCTCGATCGCGTCCGTGGTCGTGACGTCGACAAGGTCGTTTGGCAACGATGCCCCGGGGCGGCAGCTGTCACGAGATCCCTCCTCCTCGACCGGCCCCGGGCGATCGCCGCTCAGCGCCGCAGGTCGCGCAGGACACGCCACTGCAGGGGCGAATGACTACCCGATTTGGTCAGGTGATCACGAGGTCAGACGGAACATCGTGGGCGACGGGCGGATACTCGGGATGGAGTCTCTCGATCGTGTCCGCCAGGATCGTTGCCACGGCCAGGTTCCGGAACCACTTTCGGTTGGCGGGGATCACGTACCACGGCGCCGGATCGGTCGAGGTCTTCGAGAGCGCCTCGTCGAATGCGGCCTCGTAGTCGTCCCAGCGCGCCCGCTCCGCAAGGTCGCCCATCGCGAACTTCCAGCGCTTGGTCGGGTCGTCATAGCGGGCCTGGAACCTCGCCCGTTGCTCGTCGCGGTCGATCGACAGGAAGAACTTCACGATCGTCGTGCCGTTCTCGCTGAGGTGGCGTTCGAAGTCGTTGATCTGGGCGTAGCGCTTCGACCAGACCGCCTTCGGGACGAGCTCGTGGACTCGGACCACCAGCACGTCCTCGTAGTGCGACCGGGTGAAGATGCCGATCTCGCCCCTGCGTGGGACGGCCCTGTGGACCCGCCACAGGTAGTCGTGGGCGAGCTCCTCGGAGCTCGGAACCTTGAACGAGGTGACCGGGCAACCCTGCGGGTTGAACGCCTCCATGACCTTGTTGATCGTGCCGTCCTTACCCGCAGCATCGATCCCCTGGAGGACGACGAGAACGGAGCGTTTCGCCTCCGCCCAGAATCGGTCCTGGAGGTCCGCGAGCCGGACCAGCTGCTTGTCAAGCTCCGGCTCAGCAGCGTCCTTGTCGAAGCCGTGGGTCGCGCTCGGATCCAGCCGACCGAGCCGGACCTGGGAGCCCGGCTTGATGCGCGTTGCGTTCCCGAGATCGATCATCGACCTATGGTCGCACGACGCCGGCTGCCTTGGGGCCTCCGCCAGGATCATGCGACACTTCGCGGGCGGAAACCGAGCAGCAGCCAGGAGCCTGTCCACATGACCATCGTCGGCACCAAGCCACACCCCATCTTTCTCGCGGGTCGCTGGGTCGAATCGCCTGACGTCCTCGTGATCGCCAACCCTGCGAATGCCGCGGAGCCCGCCGGGGCCACATACACCGCGACGGAGGCCCAGTACGAGGAAGCCGTTACCGCGGCCGTCGCGGCCTTCGACGTGACCCGCCGGCTGCCCGCTTACGAGCGCGGCCGGATCCTGCGCGAGATCAGCGCCGGGATCAAGGCGCGGCGCGAGGAGCTTGGGCGATTGATCGCCCTCGAAGCCGGGAAGCCCATCCGCGACGCGCTAGTTGAAGTGGACCGCGCCACGCTGACGTTCCGGCTCGGAGCGGAGGAGGCGGAGCGGATGACCGGCGAGCTGATCCCGCTCGACCTGCTGCCGGCGTCGAAGGACCGGATCGGGATCACCCGCCGCTTCCCGATCGGGCCGATCGCCGGGATCAGCCCATTCAACTTCCCGCTCAACCTTGCCGCCCACAAGATCGCGCCCGCGATCGCCTCGGGCAACCCGATCGTGCTCAAGCCGCCGTCCAAGGACCCGCTGACCATGCTGGCCGTGGCCGAGATCATCGAAGCCGCCGGGGCGCCGGCCGGCTCGGTTTCGATCCTGCCGATGACCCGCGAGCTGGGCGATCGGATGGTGGCCGATGAGCGCTTCAAGCTGCTCACCTTCACGGGCTCGCCGTCCGTCGGCTGGCGGATGAAGGAGCGGGCCGGCAAGAAGAAGGTCGTGCTCGAGCTCGGCGGCAATGCCGGGGTCATCATCGACAAGACCGCCAATCTCGACTGGGCGGTCAAGCGGAGCCTGGTGGGTGCGTTCGCCTATGCCGGCCAGACCTGTATCAGCGTCCAGCGAATGATCGTCCACGAGGAAGTCTGGGACGCCTTCATGACGAAGTTCACGGCCGGCGCGGCGGCGCTCAAGCTCGGCGACCCGCTCGATCCGACGACGGATTTGGGGCCGATGGTGGATGCGACGGCCGCCTCACGGACGCAGCGCTGGGTCGACGAAGCGGTCGCCATGGGCGGGAAGCTCCTTCTCGGCGGGCGAGCGAACGGGACGTTCTTCCCGCCGACCATCCTGACCGATGTTCCCCTGACCGCGCAGGTCTGCTCGAATGAGGCGTTCGCGCCGCTCGTCGTCGCCTTCCCGTTCCGCCAGCTCGACGATGCAATCGCGCTGGTCAACGACTCCATGTTCGGGTTGCAGACCGGCATCTTCACCAACGACCTGGCCGGCACCTGGAAGGCGTTCGCGGAGCTAGAGGTCGGCGGAGTGATCGTGAACGATGTGCCGACCTATCGGATCGATCACATGCCCTACGGCGGAGTCAAGGATTCGGGGTTGGGGCGCGAGGGGCTCCGCTGGGCGATGGAGGACATGACCGAGATCCGGATCATGGTGATCGCGCAGCCGGGTTGATCTGGTAACGCGCGGATAAGGGCATGGTGGTAGCGTGATCCGCCACCCAGCCGGAAGCGAGCTGGTCCGATTTGAGACACGACTGATGGCCAACCTCGGATCTCGACGAAAGAGCTTGTCCATGCTGGGTGGCCTGATCGGCATCGGCCGTCTGATCGGGATGGTCAGAGGGCGGCCCGTCCGCCGACCTACAGCGGCCGAGCTCATGTGCATGGACGATGTTTCGTTTGACCAATTCATACGATCTTCTGGACTCAAGACCGTCACGACCCTTGCCCGCGATGAGTCGGACGGCAACGGCAATTGAACGACGACACAGGCCGGAGTACGCGGAGAAGCGTGAGCAGCTCAGCAGCGAGATGAAGCTCGAACTCGACCTTGTCGAGGAGGGCATCATGAGCGACCCAGTGGGCACGCATCGTCGGCGCCCCAGGTCGGATGGCGCGATTGTCGATCTGTTGGCCTATGACGAAAGCGGACTACTGGTCTCGTTCAGGCTGATGCCCGATGGAACGCCCGTATTCATAGACTTCATCCTGCGGCCGTGATTTCGACGGGGTTCGTGCCGCGCCCGGTACTTCGAGGCACGAGGTAGTGTCATGCTCAATGATGAGTTCGACGACATTCGGCGTCGCGCGGACGCGGCGACCCCCGGCCCGTGGCGCGTCGAGTTTGTCGACGACACGTACGCGATGAATTTCGTGGCTGTTACGACCGGTGAACTTCGCGGGGATTGGCCGGAGGACTCGGCGCAGGTTGTGGCCGCCACGCTCGTGCAAGGTCCCCAGCGCTACGCGTCGATCGCGGATGGGCGTTGGGACGAGAATGCCACCTTCATCGCGCATGCCAGAGAGGATGTCCCGAGGCTGCTGGACGAGATCGATCGACTTCGCGCCGAGTTGGGTGGGGAGTCCCCGCGGCGACCAGCCTTGGGGTGACAGCGTCCCCGCGTCCTGCTCGACCCGGGACACGTGATCGAGTGGCACATCATTCGCGTCGTTCACGCTGGGAGGCCCGCCAAACTCTGGCCCGTGGATTTGGCCGAGCCGCCAAGCCCGCAGACCTCTGCCCGTCGCATGCCGTTCTTCCCGGAAGTACAAATCCCACGGATCGGGTGTCAATCGGGCCGTACGGGAGCCACGTCAGGTGCCAACGCCCAATTTTGACCTCAACCCGAGCCGCTCGGGGCCCCCAAACGTCCCGTATCTGGGGATGCAGCCTGCCCGGAACCGTCCGCGGACCAGCTGAGCGCGTTCTCGACGGTTCTGTCCTTCCACGAAGAACAACGAGCTGTGCCTGCCGTGGGACGGCGCCCGGCTGACTTGGCCGTCCCGAGGCCCGCGACGCGACCGACGAGCGACCGGTCCCATCGGGCATCCTTGGCGCGATGGATTTCACCCTCAACGCTGGGCAGCTCGAGCTCCAGGCGCGCGCCCGGACCTTCGTGCGCGACGTTCTGCAGCCGCGGGAGGCCGAGTTCGAACGGGCGAACGGGCGGGTTTCGCGAGACTGGGGGATGCCGATCCGGCGCGCGGCGATCGAGGCGCGGCTCAACGGCGGCTCGCTTCCGCGCGAGGTCGGCGGACAGGGCTGGTCGGTGGTGGAGCAGGTGCTGGTCCATGAGCAGCTCGGCGGGTCGACCGGCGGCCTCTGGTCGTACATTCCGGGTGCCTACAACGTCCTGATGCACGCCGATGACGACCAGCGCCGGCGATACCTGGACCCATCACTGCGCGGCGAACGATCGGGCAGCTATGCGATCACCGAGGACGGTGCGGGCTCCGACGCCCGTGCGCTGCAGGCCACCGCGGTCCGTGACACGGCCACCGGGGAGTACCTGCTCAACGGGGAGAAGTGGTTTGTCACGGGCCCGGATGACACGGACTTCATGATCTTCCATTGCCTGGTCACCGATGGCGACGCCAGGCTTCCAACGCTCTTCCTCGTCGACTACGACGCACCCGGCCTGGTCATGCAACACGACCCCGATTACACCCACACGTTTGCCGACCGGCACCCGCAGTTCATGCTCACCGATGTCCGCGTCCCGCCGTCCGCGGTGCTCGGCGGGGTCGGGCGCGCAAACGAGCTGACCAACGAGTGGTTTGTCGAGGAGCGCATCCACATCGGGGCGCGCTGCAGCGGGGCGATGGAGCGGCTGCTCACCCTGGCGGTCGAATGGGCCACCGAGCGCGTCCAGTTTGGCGAGCGGATCTTCGACTTCCAGGGGGTCAGCTTCCCGCTGGCCGATTCCGCGGCCGACGCCTCGGCCGCGCGACTGCTCACCCGTGAATGCGCCTGGCTCGCGGACAACGGTGCCGATCCCAAGCTCGTCCACGCCAAGGCCTCGCTGGCCAAGCTGTTCGCGTCGGAGGCGGCCTGGCGCTGCGCGGACCGTGTTGTCCAGGTCTTTGGCGGGCGCGGCTACATGCGCGAATTCGCACCGGAGCGCTTCCTGCGCGAGCTGCGGGTGGATCGACTCTGGGAGGGGACCTCGGAGATCCAGCGACTGATCATCGCCCGGGCCCTGGAGAAGCGCGGCGTCGGCCGGGTCGTCGGGTGATCGCGGGCGGCGATTCGGCCGTGCGGCGACAGACTGGGGTGATCGACCTGCGGCCGCTCTTCGCTCCGCGCAGCATCGCCGTGATCGGCGCGTCGCCGCGCAGCTGGATCGCCGAGACCGTGCGCGACAACCTGCGCGTGATGAACAGCGCCACGCGTTGCCACTTCGTCAACCCCAATTACGGGGAATTGCATGGCCAGCCGTGCTATCCCTCGCTCGACGCACTCCCGGAACGACCGGACGTGGCGATCGTCGCACTCAACCCATTGCGTGCCGCGATGGTCACCCGGGACGCCGCCGCCGCCGGCATCCCCGCGGTGATCATTCCGGGCGGTGGTGTCGTGGAAGGTGGCGAGGCGGCCGCCGCAATGCAGGCCGAGGTTGCCGCGATCGCCCGCGAACACGGCCTCGCCCTCGTCGGGCCGAACTGCATGGGCGTGATCGACCTGACTGCCAATGCGGCCACGTACATCGGGGACGTCTCGCCCTGGCTCCCGCGTGGTGGCGTGGCGGGGATCGCTCAATCCGGGTCGGTGACGGATGCGTTCGTCCAGTCCGGGTCGCGGGTCGGGTTCTCGCGGATCATCAGCTGTGGGTCAGAGGTCGTCCTCGACGTGTGTGACTACCTCGCCTATTGCCTGGACGACCCGGAGACGACCTCGGTGATCCTGTTCGTCGAGGGGTTCAAGCGGCCCGAGCGCTTTCTGGCGCTGGCGGATCGGGCGCTCGAGCTGGGCAAGCCGATCATGGCCGTCAAGGTCGGGCGAAGCCAGCAGGCACAGACTGCCGCGATCGCCCATTCCGGGTCGCTCGCCGGCGAGGCCAGGGTCACCGATGCCGCGCTCGATGCCGCCGGAGTCATCCGCTGTGTCGATCTCGATGAGCTTCTGGAGACCGCCGAGCTGGTCGAGGGCGTCCGCCGCACCGGTCGGCGGGTGGGTCGCGGTCGGACCGGCGTGGTCACGGTCTCCACTGGCGAAGGCTCACTGATCGCCGATCTGGCTCCCCTGACCGGGGTGCACCTGCCGCCCATCCCGCCGACCGCCCGTGAGCAGATCATGGCCATCTTGCCAACGATGGGGTACGTCGGGAACCCGCTCGATCCGTGGGGCGCCGCCGACCCCCAAACGGCCTACGGGATCGCATTCGAGGCGATGGCCGGCTCAGGGGCCTTCGACGTGCTGGTGCTCGTCCACGACTTCCCGTACCGGTCCGCGCCCGCCGAAGTCGCGACGGCCAATGACGTGACCCTGCAGCTCCTGGCGGCGACACGGGAGCGGCCGGAGATTCTGCCTGTCTATGTGTCGCTGACTTCGGGCGAGCCCCCGCCGGAGACCAAGGCGGTACTGGATGGGGAAGGCGGTGGCGCCCCGCTGTTGCGCGGGGCGATGGAGGCGTTTCGGGCGGTCGCCAGTGTGGCGCGCTGGGAGCGCTGGCGAGCTCGGCGGCTGGCGGATGGGCCGTGGCGCCCGGCGTGGTCGGCGCTCTCGGCGGATCGGATCTCGTATGGCGCCGAAGCTGGCGCCGAAGCCCCGGAGCGGGCCGGGAGCGGCGAAACAAGCGTGAGCGGCGAAGCCAGCGTGAGCGGCCAGGCGAGCGTGAGCGGCGAAGCCAGCGTGAGCGGCCAGGCAAGCGTGAGCGGCCAGGCGAGGGTCGCGACGGCCCAGGCGACGGCCCAGACCCGGGTCGGGTCGCGGCCGCTAACCGAGTACGACAGCCTCGCGCTTCTCCGGGCTGCGGGCCTTCCGGTGATCGGCGCCGTGCGCGTCCCCGATGGCGCTGCCGCCGTCGACGCGGCGGCGCGGATCGGCGGTCCGGTGGCGCTCAAACTCGATGCCGTCGATTTGGCCCACAAGAGCGATCTCGGCGGTGTCGCCCTGGGGCTCAACGACCCTGCGGCGGTGCTCGAGGCCGCGACCACCCTGCTCGAGCTCGGTCGCCGGCACGGTCTCGCCGTCCGGGGGCTACTCGTGGAACCGATGGCGAGATCCGGTGTCGAGCTGATCCTGGGGATGCGGCGCGACCCACAGTTCGGGCCGGTGGTCGTCGTCGGGTTCGGTGGCATCCTGACCGAAGTGCTCGACGACGTGACCATCCGGCTCGCCCCGCTGGGCCCGTCGGCCGCCGAGGCGATGCTCGACGACCTGCGCGGAGCGCGTGTCCTTCGGGGCATTCGTGGCCGTCCGCCCATCGATCGCTCGGCCGTGGCGTCCATGCTGGTGGCGCTCGGCCGGCTCGCGATCGAGCGTCCCGATGTGCTCGAGGTGGATATGAACCCCGTCATCGCGACAGAGGCGGGAGCGCTCGCCGTCGACGCCCTTGTGGTGCTGGAGGACACGATCGATGGCCACTGATGAACCGGTCCTACTCTCGACGTCGACGCCATGGGGCGTTCGCCTCATCCTGAACCGGCCGGCCAAGTTGAACGCGCTATCGGGGGAGCTGGTGGAAGCGTTGGACGCGGCGATCGTCGCGGCCGGCGCAGACCCAGACGTCCGCGTGATCGTGATCGAGGGGGCCGGCCGCGCCTTCTCGTCCGGCTATGACCTGACCGAGGAGGCCGAGGGCGGAACCGGTGGACCGGTCGCCTGGCGCGCGGCGCTGGCGGTGGACGTCGCGGCGACGCTGCGGATCCTGGATTGCCCCAAGCCGGTCATCGCGCAGATCCACGGCTATGCGCTAGCTGGTGGGCTGGAGCTCGCGATGGCGTGCGACCTGGTGATCGCCGCGGAGGGGACCAAACTGGGCGAGCCGGAGATTCGCTATGGCTCCGCGCCGGTGACGCTGCTCATGCCCTACCTGATCGGCCAGAAGAAGACGCGCGAGCTGTTGCTGACCGGCGATCTCATCGATGCCGTCGAGGCGGAACGGATCGGGCTGATCAACCGGGTGGTCCCGGCGGACGCCCTGGCGGCCGCCGTGGACGCCCTGGCCGACCGCCTGGCTCGCACGCCGCCGGAGGTGATGGGGCCAACGAAAGTGATGCTCAACCGGGCGATGGATGCGGCCGGCTTCCGGCTGGCTGTGGAGGCCGGCCTGGACCTCGGCGCGATCGTGAACGCAGCCGACACGCCCGAGCAACGCGAGTGGGACTCGATCGTCCGTCGCGATGGGCTCAAGGCGGCGCTGGCCTGGCGCGACCGCCGCTACGAGGAGCGCCTCGCGGAGAGCGGCCGCGGGAAGGGCGAGTAAGGCGCCACAACTGGAGACCCGCCGGCGGGGGGCGCCGTCAGGCAACGGTGCGGTCTGGCAACGGAGAGTAGGCGGGCCACTCCTCGTCGATGGACGGGTCGGTAGCGCTCTCGTATAGTCGGGCTTGCCCTACGGACGAGTCATGCGGCTGAGTGGTCGCTGCGCCTCCGACCAAGGAGATCCCGTGCAAACGTCGCTACTGCTCAACTGACTTCGTGGACCTTCGTCACCAGCTCGCATTCCTTCGTTCGACGCTGCCGCTGATCATCGCCGGCACCATCCTCGGCGCGGTCTCAGCATTTGGGGTCAGTTCCATCCTGCCTCCGACCTTTCAGTCGCAGGTCACGATGCTCGTCGGGCAGGCGTCCAACCCGGGTACCTCAGCGGATTACAACCAACTCCTGATCTCCCAAAGGCTGTCGCAGACATACGCGCAGCTGGCGACGCTTCCGAAGATCGCCGCTGACGTGATCGAGCAATTGGGCCTGC
>JANPDO010000164.1:0-1608 GCA_031431535.1 Chloroflexota bacterium | reverse complement strand
ATCCGGCCGTTGGGAGGGGTTGCCATTGCCCTCACGATCGCCTCGCGAATCGCGTCTGATATCATTTCCAGACTCGTTTCCACCCGGCGGCCCATCGTAGTCGTCGCCGTTCCACCCCGTCAACCGAATCGAGCCCGGCAGGGCCCGGACGAAAGGAGTCGAGATCCCATGGCGAAGCTTCGCCTCGGCGTCATCGGAGCCGGTTCGTGGACGCTCGGATCGCACCTGCCCAACCTCGCCAGGCACGCGGACGAGGTCGAGTTCGTCATCGTCAATCGGCGCAACCCGGATCTGCTCGACAAGATCAAGGAAGCCTGGGGATTCGCCAAGGCGTCAACCGACTGGCACGACGTCATCGCCGAGAAGCCGGACATCGTCGTGATCGGCAGTCCCCCCGGTTACCACTGGGAACAGACAAAGGCCGCCCTGGAGGCCGGTGCCCAGGTCATGTGCGAGAAGCCCTTCACGATCGACCCGGCCCATGCCTGGGACCTGCACGAGACCGCGCGTCGAACCGGCAACAACCTGATCCTCTCGTACGGCTGGAATTACCGGCCGATGGTGATCCAGGCTAATCGGATGATGCACGAAGACGGCGGCATCGGCGAGATCGAGCACGTCGCCCTGCACATGGACTCCGTGACACGCGAGCTCCTCAGCGAGACCGGCGACTACCCGGGCGCCTCGCCCGAGTCGATCCCGCAGCCGGACACCTGGTCACGTCCGGAAACGTCGGGGGGCGGCTACGGCCAGGCGCAGCTGACCCACCTGCTCGGCGTTTCGCTCTGGCTCACGGACCTGCGCGGCCAGGATGTGTTCGCGTTCATGTCTGCGCCGCTGGACGCGAAGGTGGAGCTCCACGACGCGGTCTCCATCCGCTACACGAACGGCGCGATCGGGACGATGAGCGGCGCGTCGAGCCATCTCGGTGGCGCGAACAATCGCCACGCCGTGGAGGTCCGCGTCGTGGGCTCGAAGGGGATGTTCCACCTCGACCTGCGCGAGAACACCCTGTGGCGCTACCGCGGTTCGGGTGACGATGTGCGCGTGCCCCTCGACGCTGATGCCGGTCTGTATGACTGCTCCGGGCCAATCGACGCGCTGGTCGCCGCCGGTGCCGGGCGTCCGTTCGACAACAACTCCCCGGCCGAACTGGGCGCCCGCACCGTCGAGATCCTCGAAGCTGCCTATCGAAGTAGCGCCAGCGGCGCCGCCGAACGGGTCAAGACATTGGAGCATCGCCCATGATCGCCGAGGTCACACACCCACTGCGCGGTGAGTGGATGACGCCACGCCGCCGCGTCCTGTCCGCCATTTATCGCGGCCACGTCGACAAGATCCCGGCCTGCACGCTGAGCTCCGTGGTGACCGTCGAAATGATGGACCTGGTCAACGCACCATTCCCCGAGGCGCATCTTGACGCGGAGTTGATGGCCCGCCTGGCCGCGACCGCGCACGACGTGTTCGGGATGGACACGATCATGCCGGTGTTCCATTCGCAGCTCGAATCCGACGCGCTCGGCGGCGAGACCGAGTGGGCGGAGAAGGACAACTGGCCGTCGCCGTCGCGGTTCACAATCGAGGAGCCCGCGCAGGTCAAGATGCCGG
>JANPDO010000163.1:0-2284 GCA_031431535.1 Chloroflexota bacterium | reverse complement strand
CGAAGTCACGCCTCACCGACTTCAATGCGACACCGGGCGACGAGGGTGGTACCTACCTGACCCTCGCGCAACGCGACGCCTTGTTGTCCGCGGCAGGGGTGCCGCTGAACCAGCTGCCCCACTGACCTCGATGGGAGGGCGGGCGCCCATTTGCCGGACGTCGGGAGTTCAGCGACCCTGTTAGCATCGCTGGCCAACGACGCGGACGGAGGATCATCCCGGTCATGGCCCGATCGCGGCAGTGCGACGGTGCTGCCATCCCAGCCGTCCTGCTGGCGGCAGTCGCGCTGCTCGGTTGGCCGGCTGCCGACGCGTTTGCTGCGTCACCGACGCCATCGGTCGCCACGTCCGGGCCGGCTGGCCCTGAGCGGACCCCTGGTGCCCTCCAACGGCTGATCGATGGGGCGGCGCCCAGCGCCGTGGTCGTCATCCCTGCGGGCGTGTACCGCGAAGCCGTCGTGGTGGACCGGCCGATGACCCTGCGTGGCGAGGGCGCAGAGATACGTGGTTCAGACGTCTGGACCGCGTGGCGTCCTGAACAACAGGGCTGGCGGAGCGGAGCCTCGGTCCCGCACTTCAGGGGCGGAGGCGTTTGCAGCGAGCCGCGCTGTGCCTGGCCGGAGCAGGTCTTCCTCGACGACAAGCCCCTGGAGCAAGTCGCGCTGGATCCGGCTCCGGGCCAGTTCTCGATCGACCCGGATCGGCGGATCCTGCTCGCCGACGATCCCACCGGCCGCCAGGTTGAGGTCACGGTCCGCGAGCATTGGCTGACCGTGGAGGCAGCCGACGTGATGGTCGAGGGCTTGGTGATGCGCCATGCCGCTTCTCCAGCCCAGCAGGGCGCGCTCCAGGCACAGCCGGGAGCCGACCGACTGATCGTCAGCGGCGTCCAGCTAACCGATGCGCACGGGGCACTCATCAGCTTCCAGGGCGTGACAGGAGCCAGCCTGGTCTCGAGCGACCTCACCCGGGGTGGGCAAATCGGGGTTCATGCGGGCGGCAACGGGACGAACGGCCTGACGATCGAGGGCAACCGGATCGCAGCCAACAACACCGAAGGTTTCGACTCCGCCTGGGAGGCCGGCGGCCTGAAGGCCGCCCTGGCGACCGACCTTCGGGTCGCCAACAACGACGTCGCCGACAACCGTGGCCCCGGGATCTGGTGTGACATCGACTGTCGCGACTTTACGGCCTCCGGCAACCGGGTCCACGGCAATACCGGGCCGGGGGTCATGTTCGAAATCAGCGACGGCGCGATCGTCGAGGACAACGTGGTCTGGGAAAACGGCTGGGGGCACCCGACATGGGGGTGGGGAGCCGGGATCCTGATCAGTTCGTCGACCGGCGCGATCGTCCGCAACAACGTTCTGGCCTGGAACGCCGATGGGATCTCGGTCGTCAGCCAGGTCCGAAACCGGGCCGGCGGCGATGCGGTGCGCGATACCTCCGTGCACGACAACACAGTCATTTCCGACCTGGCCGGGGGCTACCTCCTGGCGTGGCTCCAGGATTGGCCGGGCGAGATGTACGCGCCAGGTTCGGACAACACCGGTTCCGGCAACCGGTTCTGGCACGACGCTGCCGAGCCCACGCCATGCCGGTTCGAGTGGTCCGGCTGCAGGGACCTCCTCGCAGACTTCGCCCGAACCCCCGGCGGCAGCGGTGGAATCTACCTGTCAGCCGATGAGGCCGAGGCTGTCCTGGCGGGCGCCGGTGTCCAGGCGCTGCCGGTTCCACACGCGGAGGGCGAGCCACCCAGGCTGCGAACGGTCGTGCTCGTCGCCGGATCCATCGGGATGACCGCGCTCGCGCTGATCCTGGCGGCCGTCGTCCTCATCCGTCGCCGTCGCCGGCGTCTCTGAACGCTGCACCTTCGTGGTGCGCCCGGACAACCCGAACGCACCAGCACGATCGCGCTTCGGCCAAGGCGTGTAGTACCCTCGCATGCCGGCCGGGCTTCGGGGACCGCGCGGCGCGGGCGACATCCAGAATGGTGGGTTGTCCTCGCTCCAACAGGCGGAGGAGATTGCGGGAGGGATCCAATGGAGGTTTCGGCACGTACGACGCTCGGCTCCAGCCGGGTCAGCGTGACGAGGATGGGGTTGGGCACGGTGCCTCTGGGCGGCCTCTACCAGGCCATCGATGACGGTGAGGCGCAGGCACTCATCACGCGGTCGTTCGAACTTGGCGTTCGACTTTTCGACACGGCCCCGCAATACGGTAACGGGCTGGCCGAGCGACGGCTGTCGCGGATCCTGCCGACGATGCGGCGGGAGGATCTCAC
>JANPDO010000162.1:0-2513 GCA_031431535.1 Chloroflexota bacterium | reverse complement strand
AGGATGACCGCTATGGGCTGTGGGAACGCCACCTGCCACCCTCGCTGCCACGCGCCGCGGACCTGGACCTGGGCTTTCTCGCCCGGGCATTCAAGCTATCTGGCGGGAACATCCGCAACGTCTGCCTGGCTGCGGCGTTCTTCGCTGCAGCCGAGGACCGACCGGTCGAGATGACTGACCTCATTCGGGGCACCGAGCGTGAGTACCTCAAGCTCGGTCGGCTGACCCACGAGGGCGAGTTCGGCGAATATTTCGGGATGATCGAGGAACACTGATCCCCAGGCCGCTGAACCCCGACGAACCGGGCGTCCTCGCTCGCCATCGTCAAGAACGTTTTCGGGAGTCATAGCCAGGACGCGGCGGCCCACGCCCATTCCGGACAGTCCCGTCGGGGATCGTCGCGTTCAAGGGCGACGCCGTGGAGAACGTCGGTCCCAACCCGACCTGACCCTACGGGCCGAAGAGGACCATCCGGAAGTATTTGCGGTAGACGCCCCGCATGCCCCATTCCGGCCCGATATCCTCGATGTAGCCCCAGTCCGCCTTGCTCTGCTCGTCGTACCTGGCGCAGCCCTCGGCGTAGAGCTTCTCCTTGATCCGCGTCAGGTTCTTCTCGTAGATCGCCCCGTAGCCCCCCTGCTCCTGGGTGGCGGCGGCCACCACGATCTCGCGGCTGGCTCCGGTGGAGGCCATCACACCGTGGATCTGGGCCTGCGCCTCCACCGAGCCTTCGTCGCTCCCCGGGGAGCGCCCGGTGAGGGTCTGGGCGAAGCCCTTGGCGCACTCCTCGGCCTTGGCCTTCATCACGACGCCGTAACCTGCGGCCTCCCGGGCGGCCCGCGCGTTCTTCATGCCCTGGAATGCGCCGTAGCCCATCGCGACGGCCGCCGCGAGCGGGACAAGGATCGCCGCCGCAGCGGCGCCGACCGCGGCGAGGTCGATCGCGATCACCGAGGTCCCCGCCCCTGTGGTTGTCGCCTCGACGGCCGCCTTGCCACCTTCGGTCGCTACGCGCTTGCCGACCTCCGCGGCGATCCGCGGCCAGTTCGGGTGCACCTCGCCGACGACCGTCACCTTGACCGAGAGCTTGACGTCGTAGCCGCTGTTGAGGTTGATCGTGCCCTCACCGCTCAGGCCGCCGGAGACCTCCACGCCGAGTGCCACCGCGTCACTGATCTTGTCCCACTCGACGCCGGCAACGACGAACTTGAGGCCGGCGATGCCCTTGAGCCACGGGTAGCGGGTCTTGATCGAGGCCTCGGCGGCGAAGTTGACGTCGAGCTTCTTCATCGACAGTTCGAAGCCCATCGTCTCCTTGACCTTCTCGATGTCGATGGCGTCGAAGATGGCGAAGCCCTTTTGCTCGGCGAGCGTGATCTCGGCCTGGCCACCGACGTTCGAGGTGCCGCCGGCACCGACGGAGGCGCTCTCCGTGCCCTTCTGGACGATTTCGCCCTTCACCTCGCCCTTCAGGGCCAGGGATCCCTTGACGTACGACGCCTTCCCGCCGAAGTCGATCTTCGTGGACCCCGGCTCGATCGGGAGCGTGAAAGTCGGCGTGACCTGCTGGGCACCTTGGCGCTGCGCGACCGGGGAGCGCCGCACGGAATGTGTGAGCATGCGCTGCACGGCAGCGTTGCCGGCGGTGCGCTGCACGGATGCGAGAAAGCGAATTCGGGCACCCGCGTCCTGGTTGGCCAACCCCAGCGCCGCGAGGCCCATGCCGGCGTCGAACATTCCGGTCGCGGGCATGGCGAAGCCGGTGTCGGACATGGCCGCTTCGCGGCCCCGCGTGACCGTCGGCTCGGCGGTCCTGGTCTGGTTCGCTGCCTCAGCCAACTCGCGCCTCTCCGAGCGGGCATGCCTGCGATCCGTCCGGTGTCATCTAGGGCGGACCCGGTGCATTTCCGGGCGCCGTCGTAGTGGGCGCAGGGCTGCCAGTCGATCCGGGATCCGGCGTCGAGGCCGGGCCATTCTTCGCGGCCGCGAGCGCGGCCTCGGCCATCTGCGCGGTGATGGCCCGCAGCGATTCCCGCACCGCGGTTGACGCCCGGGTCAGCTTTGCAGTGGCCATCACGAGGAACTGGATCGCGCCGAGGTCCACCTTGGCGCCACCCAGGGCCGCCTGGCGACTCAGGGTCAGCAGCACCTGCTGGGAGGCGCCGCGGAACTCGCCCATCAGCGCGGCCACCTCCGACTCGACTGTCTTCGCCTCCGTCTCGAGACGGCTCAGCAAGGTGACGTCGGACTCGCCCTTGGCCTGTTTCAGGAGCTTGTTGAGCCGCTCCGCGAGGTTGTCCCAGGCCACTTCGTCGGCGACCTTGACGTCGAGCTTGGACATCAGGTCGCGGAAGCGCTTGCCGTACTTGGCAATGCCCTTGATTGCCCCGACGGCCTCCTCGGATGCCACGATCCCGCTCTTCATCAACGCGGATGCCTCGCTGTTGAGCTTCGGCAGCTGGTCGAGCAGCGTCGTGTACACCTGCGCATCGAGCGGCTTGGTGCCGCCCTTC
>JANPDO010000161.1:0-15687 GCA_031431535.1 Chloroflexota bacterium | reverse complement strand
ACGACACGCATTCTCAGGTTCACAATCGAGCGGTGGAGCGCGATCTTCGTTGCCCCCGGGTCAACGGCCAGGGGATTGCGGCGGGCGTGGACGCTGCTGCGGCCAGTTTCGTTGCCCCCGGGTCAACGGCCAGGGGATCGCGGCTGTCGTGGACGCTGCTGCGGCCAGTTTCGTTGCCCCCGGGTCAACGGCCAGGGGATCGCGGCGGTGAGCGGTCGTCGGCGCAGTCGCAAGGACCTCCGTAGACAGAACATCTGGTCTATTGACGGGGAGCCACCTATACTGGCGGCGCTGTGGCAGCCTCGATTCGAACCCCAAGGAACTTGCGCTCCTGCGCGAATCCTGCGGAGCGCGACGATGCGCTGGACTTCGGGCGAGATGACGGCCTCGGCGCCACGGACGACCCGAGCCCGCTCAGTCGCTTCTCGCCGGCCGTCCGCGACTGGTTCGCCTCCAGCTTCGAAGCCCCGACCCAGGCCCAGTCCGAGGGCTGGGCTGCGATCAGCGAGGGCCACCACACCCTGATCCATGCCCCGACGGGGAGCGGCAAGACCCTGGCCGCCTTCCTGTGGTGCCTCGATCGGCTGGCGCGCAACCCAAGCCCGCCGCCCGTGCGTGGGACGCTTGGCCAGGTTCGCGTCCTGTACATCTCGCCGCTCAAGGCATTGACCTACGACATCGAGCGCAACCTCAAGGCGCCACTCACCGGGATCGGTCTGGCCGCGCAGCGCCTGGGCGACCCTCCCCTGCGGATCACGGTTGCCACCCGAACCGGCGACACCTCCGCCGAAGATCGACGCCAGATCGCGCGCCATCCCCCGGACATCCTGATCACCACGCCGGAATCCCTCTACCTGATGCTGACCAGCGGCGCGCGCGAGGTGCTCCGCCACGTTGAGCACGTGATCATCGACGAGGTCCACGCGATCGCCGGCACCAAGCGGGGCGCCCACCTGGCCCTCAGCCTGGAACGACTCGAGTGCCTTCGAGCGCCGGGTGCCGACGCCACGCCGCCCCAGCGGATCGGTCTCAGCGCGACCCAGCGCCCCCTCGACGCCATCGGTCGGTTCATGGCCGGGGTCGGCTTCGGGCGCGGTGTCCGGATCGTGGACGCCGGCGCCCGAAAGCCCCTGGAGCTCCAGGTCATCGTGCCGGTCGACGACATGGCGGCGCTGGGGCAGGCGCTTCCGACCGATAAGCACGACGGCGGCCCGGCGGCCGGTCGCGAGACACGCACGAGCATCTGGCCGGCCATCCATCCGGAAATCCTCAAGCTGATCCGCGAGCACCGCAGCACGATCGTCTTCGTCAACAGCCGTCGCCTCGCCGAGCGTCTCGCCCAGCGGCTCAATGAGCTGGCCGGAGAGGAACTCGTGCGCGCCCACCACGGCAGCATCGCCCGCGAGCAACGCACCGCGATCGAAGAGGAGCTGAAATCCGGGCGGCTCCCCGCGTTGGTCGCCACCAGCTCGCTCGAACTCGGGATCGATATGGGCGCGGTCGATCTCGTCATCCAGGTCGAGAGCCCGACGAGCGTGGCGCGCGGGCTGCAGCGGGTCGGTCGGGCGGGCCACCAGGTGGGCGCCCCCAGCAAAGGCGTGATCTTCCCCAAGTACCGCGGCGACCTGCTCGAATGTGCCGTGGTCACCAGGCGGATGCATGAGGGCGCCATCGAAACCACCCAGATCCCGCGCAACCCGCTCGATGTGCTCGCCCAGCAGGTGGTGGCGATGACGGTGATGGACGCCTGGACCGTGGACGATCTCCTCACCACCGTGACGCGGGCCGCCCCCTACGAAACGCTGACCCGCGAAGTCCTCGAAGGCGTGCTGGGTATGCTCGCGGGCGCCTATCCATCGGACGAATTCGCTGAACTCAAGCCCCGGGTCGTGTGGGACCGCGTGACGGACCTCGTCCAGGGTCGCCGGGATGCCCGGGTCGTGGCGATCACCAGCGGCGGCACCATTCCCGATCGCGGGCTCTACCCGGTGTACATGGTGGGCGAGGCCGGCACGGCGGGTCGGCGCGTCGGCGAACTCGATGAGGAGATGGTCTACGAATTGCGGGCCGGCATGCACGGCGACGTCGTGGTACTGGGCGCCAGCTCCTGGCGGGTCGAGGAGATCGGTCATGACCGGGTCACGGTCAGTCCGGCCCCCGGCGTCCCAGGCAAGCTGCCGTTCTGGCATGGGGACGCGGTTGGCCGACCGATCGAGCTCGGGCGCGCGCTGGGGGCCTTCGTCGGCGAACTCGAAGGCGACCTGGCCCGGGGCCCGAAGGGGCGGACGGCGGCGACAACCCGGCTCCGGGACCACCATGACCTGGACGACCGAGCCGCCGCCAACCTCCTTGCGTACCTCGATGACGAGCGCGAGGCAACGGGCGTCCTGCCCACCGACCGGCGCGTCGTCGTGGAGCGGTTCCGGGACGAACTGGGGGACTGGCGGCTCTGCCTGCTGACCCCGTTTGGGGGCCGGGTCCATGCGCCGTGGTCGCTGGCCATCGAGGCGCGGATCGGGGAGCGCCTCGGGTTGGCAGTCCAGACCATCTGGTCGGATGACGGGATCGCGATCCGGTTGCCCGAGGGCGACTCGCCGCTCGACGGGATCGAAGCACTCCTCTTCCCCGACCCGGACGAGCTCGAGGAGCTGGTCGTCGGGCAACTCGCGACATCCGCCCTCTTTGCCAGCCGCTTCCGCGAGAACGCGGCCCGGGCGCTCCTGCTGCCTCGCCGCCGCCCCGGTACCCGGACGCCGCTTTGGCAGCAGCGCCAGCGAGCGGCGGACCTGCTGGCCGTTGCGTCGCGCTACGGCAGCTTCCCGATCCTGGTCGAAACCTATCGCGAGTGCCTGTCGGACTCGTTCGATCTGCCGGCGTTGCGCGAGATCCTGGCAGCGGTAGCGCGACGCGATATCACGGTCCACTCGGTCGAGACGGCCGCCGCGTCGCCCTTTGCGAGCAGCCTCCTGTTCGACTACGTGGCGGCCTACATGTACGACGGCGACACGCCGCTGGCCGAACGGCGCGCCGGCGCGCTCACGCTGGATCGCGAACTGCTGCGGGAGCTGCTCGGCCAGGAGGAGCTGCGCGAGCTGCTGGATCCGGCGGCCCTGGCGGACCTGGAGCTGAGCCTGCAGGCACTCACCGAGGACCGGCGAGCCATCACGATCGACGGCGTCCACGACCTCCTGCGTCGGCTGGGCGACCTGAGCTCTGACGAGTTGGCAGCCCGGACCGAGGGTGGGGCTGCGGTCGCCGACCCATGGCTGGCGGAGCTGGTTGCCGGTCGGCGCGCTGTTCGCACCCGGATCGCCGGGGACGAGCGCTGGCTTGCCATCGAGGACGTCGCCCGCTTTCGAGACGGGGTCGGGATCGCACCGCCGGTTGGGATCCCGGCGGCGTTCGTTGGGCCAACGGTGGCCGCGCTTGACGGCTTGCTCTCTCGGTTCGCACGGACGCATGGACCGTTTCTCACGTTCGAACCCGCACGCCGCTGGGGGTTGCCGGTCGGGGTCATCGGCGATGCCCTGGCACGGCTCGCGGCCGCGGGCACGCTGCTGTATGGCGAGTTCCGACCCAGTGGCGCGGAACGTGAGTGGTGCGATCCGGAGGTGCTCCGGCTGCTGCGACGCCGCTCCCTGGCTCGCCTTCGCCGGGAGGTCGAGCCGGTCGACTCGGTGGCCCTGGCTCGGTTCCTGCCCGAGTGGCACGGCGTCATCGCCGTCGGGGCAAGCCCGCCGCCCTTCCGTGCTGTGACCGCCCTCGAGCGCCTGGCCGAGGTGGTTGACCAGCTGGCCGGTCAGCCCATCCCGGCGTCAGTCCTGGAGCGTGACGTGCTCCCGGCGCGCATTCCCGGGTACCAGCCGCGCCTTCTCGATGAGCTCGGGGCGCTGGGGGAGGTCGCCTGGATGGGGCGGGGGAGCCTGGGTCGGGACGATGGCCGGGTGGCCCTGGTTCGCCCCGGACGAGAGGTGCTGCGGCCGACCGGTCCGATCGACGGCGCCGAGCGGCCCGCTTCTGCGCGACACGACGCGATCCGGGCGCACCTGGCTCGTCGGGGGGCATGCTTCTATCGCGAGATCTACTCGGCGACCGGCGGCGGAACGGATCGCGAGGTGCTGGATGCGCTATGGGACCTCGTCTGGGCCGGCGAGGTGACCAACGACACGTTCGCGCCGCTTCGTGCGCTGCGCTGGAAGCGATCTGGAGGGAGCGGTGCGCGACGCCCGGTCAGGCCGGGGCGGCTCACCGCCCTTGGGCCGCCTGAGGCCGCGGGGCGCTGGTCCCTCGTCGCGGCAGGGCCACCTACCGCCCCGAAGCAGACCGAGCGTCTCCACGCGATCAGCCTCGCGCTTCTGGAGCGCCACGGGATCGTGACCCGCGAAGCTGTCGCGGCGGAGGGGATCGACGGCGGGTTCAGTGCCCTCTACCCAGTGCTGCGGGCGATGGAAGACGCTGGGCGTATCCGTCGCGGCTACTTCGTCGACGGACTCGGTGCGGCCCAGTTCGCCCTGGCGGGTGCTCTGGACCGGTTGCGCGCGGTGCGCGAGCGTGCCGATCCGCCGGCCAGTGGTGCTGTCCATCTGCTCGCCGCCGCGGATCCGGCGAACCCGTACGGGGCCGCCCTCGCCTGGCCACGTCGGGACGACGCCGATCGCCGGCCGTACCCGCGGGTAGCCAGGGCCTACGTCGTCCTCGTCGACGGCGCCGCGACCATCTACCTGGAGCGCGGCGGATCGTCGTTGCAGATGCTGCCCGCCGCCGATGATTCGACCGTAGCCGCGGCTGCCATCCGTGCCCTCGGCACACTCGTCACGACGGGCCGCTCCCGCGAACTGGTCATCCGCAAGGTCGACGGCGAGGACGTGGCCGCGTCCCCATTCCGGCCCGTTCTCATCGGGGCCGGCTTCGTCGCCGGCTACCGAGGTCTCACGCTCCGTGCCGATCGTCCGGCGATTGTCAGATAAGGGACTTCTGCTATTCTCGCTACATGGCGAGCTTCAAGCGCCTGAAAAGCGCCACAACTGCACCAATGAGCGCCACCACGGTGGGGGTTCGGGAGCTGCGTGACCACCTGTCCGCATATCTCGAACGTGTCAAGGCAGGCGAGGTCGTCACCATCACCGAGCATGGTCGACCAATCGCAACACTTGTCAGCCAGGGGCCGTCGCCACTTCTGCTCGAGCTCGCGAAACAGGGCCGGGTCACTCTTGCGACAGCGCCCCGGACGCCATTCGATGAGATCCCAAGCTTTCCGTATGACGGTTCGACCCAGGACCTGATGGACGAGATTCGCGGTCGGTGATTGCATTTGTTGATAGCTCCGCCTTGCTGAAGCTCTTTCTTCGGGATGAGCCTGGCCGTGAAGCGGTGCGTGCGGCGATGGCGATCGGCCCGCGATCCGCGCTGTCCAGGCTCGCCTACGTTGAAGTTCGTTCGGGTCTCGGGGCCGCGCGCCGCTCCGGACGGTTAGCGCCGGCCGCCCACGATCAGGCTGTCGCGGCGCTTGAGTTGACCTGGGCCGAGTACGACGTCATCGAAGTCGACGAGGCGGTGGCGCGTCGGGCTGGTGACTTGTCCGACACATACGGGCTGTTCGCCGGCGACGCGATTCAGCTGTCCTCGGCGCTTGCATTGGCACGCGAAGGCGTGGTGCTCATCGCCTGGGACGGACGCCTCCGAGTCGCGGCGGCGGCCGCCGGGCTCGCCGTCCTCCTGATCTCCATCTGAGTGACCGCGTGCGCCTCACCCGACGCGACCGGCTAGCATCCACGGATCGTGTGTGAGCACTACATCGCCCGGGCCGCGGAGCCGTTCAGGCTCGACGAGCTATGGCCGTTCACCGAGAAACTCGAGCGGTTCGGGATCGCCGGTTTCGGCTGGGGTGCCTCCTGGCTCGGCGCCAACGGGCGGCTGGCCAACCACCGCGACATGCGCGCGTTTCGTGACGATCCGGCCCGCGACGCCGTGGGTGCCAGGGAGACGACCGCCGCCCTCGTCCATCTGCGTCGGCCTTCCCGACTCTCGACGCTGACGCTCCCCGACACCCAGCCCTTCGACGATCCGGCCGGCCGGTTCGCCTTCAGCCACAACGGCGACCTGCGCGACTACAAGAGCCTGAGAGCATCGCTTCGGACACAGGGTCGCATCCACGGGCGAGCCGACTCGGAGGTGGGGGCGCGCTGGCTCGAAGATTCCTGGCAGGCAGGCGAGCCGGTGCCGCACCTGCTGGCCGCACTGCACGATCGATTCGGTGGTCAGGCGAACCTGGCCGTGCTCGCCGCCGACGGCACCGCGCACCACTATGCGGGCAACCGTGAGAACCCGGTCTTCTCATTCCGGCTGGGGCGGATCGGCCTCGCCTCCACCGGGATCTACTCCCTCGATCGCTCCCTCTTCCGGTTCGCCGCACCCGGCGCGGTCGATCGGCGCCTGGTCAAGATGCGCTCCACGGTCACGCTCGACGCCGCCGGACGTCCCTCCAGCGAGGCATACCTGGAGCCCGGGACAATGACCGATCCGATCTGACCGGCGGCGCTCGCGAATGCGTCAGTCTCGGAGGAGGCCGTGCCCGCGTCCCACGGCCTGTCCTGAAGCGGCCCTCTCGCAACCTGATCGGTTGCGGCAAGCGGCGCCGCTATACTCGGCCCGGTTATGGCCGATGGACACGTCATCATCATCGGCGGTGCGGAGGACAAGGTTCGCGACCGTGTCATCCTGAGCCGCTTCGTCACCCTTGCCGGTGGGCGGGACGCCACGGTCGCGGTGATCAGCACCGCGTCCTCGCTGGGTCTCGAAGCCGGGGAGCGATACCGCGCAATCTTCGGTGAGCTGGGCGTCCGGGCGGTGCGCCTGCTCCACGCCGTCACCCGGCCGCAGGCCAACGACGAGATGGCGACTCTCGCCGTCCACGATGCTACCGGCATCTTCCTGACCGGCGGCAACCAGCTCCGGCTGTCTTCGACCATCGGCGGGACTCGGCTGGCGGACGCGGTCCTCGATCGTTTCCAGCACGGGGCGGTGGTCGCGGGAACCTCCGCCGGCGCCTCGGCGATGTCCAGCCACATGATCGCGTTCGGGGCGTCGGGAGCGACGCCCAAGCATCGCATGGCGCAGATTGCGGCCGGTCTAGGCGTGCTTCCCGGGGTGATCGTCGATCAGCACTTCCAGCAGCGGAACCGGCTGGGTCGGCTGCTGAGCCTGATCGCCCAGAACCCGAGCCTGCTGGGTCTCGGCGTTGATGAGGACACCGCCGGCATCGTCGGGCCGGATCACATCATGGAGGTGATCGGGCGGGGTTCGATCACGGTCGTGGACGGTGCCTTGTCGGACACCGACGCCTGGGAGATCCGTGGTCACCGGCCCTTGATGATCAGCGGCGTGATGCTCCATTCGCTGCCCGCAGGATATCGATTCGATCTCCGCCGGCGGGAACGAGTCGCCACCCCATCCCTCCACGCCCTGCCGGGCGCGGAGGCAGCCTCAAGCTGACGAGCCCGCGGGCCGGGCCCGCACCAGGAGGAGTCATCGTGGCCCAGACCGCGCCAGCCCCCCAGAGTGGCAACCCCCCGCGACGGGCCACGCGTCGCACCGAAGCACGCGCGGGCGCCGCCTCCGCGCCCACCTCGGCGCCGACTTCTCCGCCCGCCCCAACGCTGCGCATTCTCGAGACGCGCGTGCTGCGCGGCCCCAACTACTGGGCGCGGGAGCCGGTCGTCCGGATGCTCGTCGATCTCGGCGTCCTCGAAGAGCACCCTTCGGACAAGATCCCGGGCTTCAACGATGCGCTGATCGGCTTGCTGCCCAGCCTCGAGGAGCACGCCTGCTCGCTCGGTCGGCGAGGTGGATTCATCACCCGCCTGCGGGACGGCACGTGGGCCGGGCACGTAGCCGAGCACATCGCGCTCGAGCTCCAGATCCTGGCGGGTACGGACGTCCGTCACGGCAAGACGCGCGCGGCGGGCCCCGTCGGCCAGTACAACTGCATCTACGAATACCGCGAGGAGCAGGTTGGCCTCGAGGCCGGCCGGATGGCGGTTCGCCTGGTCAATTATCTGGTCGCGCCGGACGACCCTGAGGTCGCCATCGACTTCGGCTCGGAGATCGAGCGGCTCATCCGGATCGCCGAGCGCCAGGCCTTTGGGCCGTCCACCCGGGCGCTGATCGATGAAGCGGTCAGTCGCGACATCCCGTTCATCCGGCTCGACCGCCACTCACTGGTCCAGTTCGGCCACGGCGTTCATCAGCAGCGGATCCGGGCGACGATGACGTCGCGGACCTCAGCCATCGGCGTCGACATCGCATCGGACAAGAGCCTGACCAACCAGCTCCTCGATTCGGCCGGCCTGCCCGTGCCGCGGGCGGAGGTGGTGACGACCGATGACGAGGCGGTCAGCGCCGCCGGTCGACTCGGTTTCCCCTGCGTGGTGAAGCCGCTCGACGGCAATCACGGCCGCGGCGTCCACCTTGACCTGCGCACCCCGGAGGCCGTCCGTGACGCCTTTCCCGGGGCACTGGGCGAGAGTCGGTCGGGTGACGTGATCGTCGAAACGTATGTCGCCGGGAAGGACTACCGCTGTCTGGTGATCGGCGGGAAGGTCGCCGCAATCGCCGAACGGGTGCCGGCCTCGGTCACCGGCGACGGTGAACACACCGTGCGGGAACTGGTGGAGCGGGCCAACGCAGACCCGCGCCGCGGGATCGGCCACGAGAAGGTGCTCACCCGGATCAAGCTGGACGATGCTGCCGAGCGACTCGTCCGCGCCCAGGGTTTCGAACTCGATGGGGTTGCTCCAGCCGGGACCTGGGTCAAGCTGGCCCTGACCGGCAACATGTCCACCGGCGGGACCTCGATCGATCGGACCATGGAGGCCCATCCGGACAACGTCGAGATCGCCGAGACCGCCGCGCAGATCGTCGGACTCGATGTCGCCGGGATCGACTTCATCTGTCCGGACATCGCCTCGCCGGTCCGAGAAACGGGTGGCGCGATCGTCGAGGTCAACGCCGCACCGGGATTTCGGATGCACACGCATCCGACCGAGGGCGAGCCGCAGTACGTCGCGCGTCCAGTCATCGATTCGCTCTTCCCCGCGGGCTCGTCGGCGCGGATCCCGATCATCTCCGTCACTGGCACCAACGGCAAGACGACGACGGTCCGGATGATCGCCCACATCCTCAAGCTGATGGGCCGCCGGGTCGGCATGACGTCGACGGACGGCATCGTCATCGACGGCCGGCTGATCCGAAAGGGCGACATGAGCGGGCCCCGGTCCGCCCAGATGGTCCTCCAGAACCCGACCGTGGACACCGCCGTCTTCGAGGTGGCGCGGGGCGGGATCCTGCGCGAGGGCCTGGGGTACGACCGGAACGACGTGGCGGTGGTCACCAACGTCACGGGCGATCACCTGGGCCTCGGTGGGATCGATTCAATCGGCCAGCTGGCCAACGTCAAGGGGGTCATCGTCGAAGCGGTGCCGCGCTCGGGGACCGCGGTCCTCAACGCGGACGACCACCTGGTCCATCGCATGGGTCGACATTGCGCGGGCCGAGTTGTCCTGTTCAGCATGGCCACCCAGAAGGGCGAAGACGGCTTCGATCGAGTCGACGGGCACACGGGGCGCGGCGGAGCGGCCTTCTGCCTGGAGTCCTCGACGGAAGGCGAGCTGATCGTGCTCCGCCTTGGCTCGCGGACCATGCCCGTGCTCTACACGCACCTCATCCCGGCGACATTTGGTGGCCGGGCGCGGATGAACGTGGCCAACGCGCTCGCGGCCGCCGCCGCGGCGTGGGCCGGCGGTGCGCACCTCCACGACATCCGGCAGGGCCTGCGCACCTTCTCCACGTCCTTCTTCCAGGCGCCAGGCCGACTCAACCTGCTCGACGTGGCTGGCGTGCGGGTCGTGATCGACTACTGCCACAACGTCGACGGCATGCGCCAGCTGGCCGATTTCGTCGGTCGGATGATGGTTGAACCGCAAACCAAGGCCGGGCGGATCGGTGCTGCCGGGCGTGGCACCCGGACGGGTCGGGCCATCGGCATCCTGGGGATCCCGGGTGACCGCCGCAATGAGGACCAGCACGAATACGGGGCGCTCGCGGCGGGGGCCTTCGACGAGATCATCGTCCGCGAGGATAAGAACCTCCGCGGGCGAGCCCCGGGCGAGTCCGCCGCCAATGTTCTTGAAGGGGTCCGGGCCGCGAAGGCTGCTGGCGCGGCCAGGGTCACTCGGGCCGACAGGGTGCTCGATGAGATGGCCGCGGTCCGGACGGCGCTCCGCCGGGCGGTGCCGGGGGATCTCGTGGTGTGCTGTGTCGACGACGCGATTGCGGTCTACCGGGAAGCGATGTCCGCCTCAGGCAACGGCCGCGGCGGAACCGCGTTCACGCACCCCGGCGAGCTCGAGGTCCCGCAGGGCTGAGGTTTGACTCTCGAGCCTGCGCGACCGCGGAAACATCAACTTCGCCGCATGTTCGCCTGAACAGTCATGACGATCCCGACGATTAGCAGCCCAGCGATCACGATCAGGGCGAGTCCCGCAGCCATTTCCATCGGATCCATCCTCCTCGGCGGCCGGATCAGGTCATCCGACTCGTCTGCGCGTCATTCTGCACCGCGCCGCCGACGACGACACGTGGATTCCGCCGCCAGCCCCGGTCATCACGCGCCCGCCGGCCCCGGCCGCCACCCAGGTCATCACCCGCCCCGCTGGGTGCCGCCCTGGACGCGCGGGACGAGCGACGCAAGGTCCGCGCCGACATCGATTGGTCGGGCACCCATGCGCGCGAGCAACTCGAACACGGCTTCGCGTTCTTCGTGGCACATCAGCACGATGACCCGCGCGGCATCCGGACGGCCCCCATCAGCGGCTGCCCCCGCCGCGCCGTTCAGTTCCGCCTGGAGCGCCACGGTTTCGGACGAATAGACGGGAACGTCGCCTGGCTCGCGCCCGGCGGACTCGACACCCGCCAGCAACTCGCCCACGACCGACTCGGCCGTCCGACCGCGCAGGTACTTGAGGGTCTCCTTGATCACGACCCGCTGCGCCTGGGAAGCCGCGATCCGGCCGATCCCACGGAGTGTGTCGTCCGGCCGATCGCCGGCGGTCCCGATGATCGCGGTGATCGGTGCCGTGCGCGCAGCGGCTCCGGCGGCGATCCCCTGCGCCACGTCGAGCACCGCCGCGATTCCGGCCTCGTTGTGGGCGAAATCGACGATGACGACCCGGGCCCCCAGGCGGAACAGGTTGAGTCGACCCGGCGAGAGGGCGACACTGGGCGCGAAACCGGTCAGTCCCTCGCGGACATCGGCGATGGAGGCACCCACCCCCCGTGCCCCACCGGCGGCGGCCAGCGCGTTCGCCACGTTGTAGCGCGCCAGCCCCCCGATCGTGATCGGGATCTGCGCCACTTCGACGATCTCGGTCTCGATGCCGCCGTTCGACTCGATCATGACGCCGCGACGCACCAGGTAGGCGCGTCCACCGCGGGCCAGGTGTCGGCCCACGAGCGCCGGAGCTCCGGACCAACCGCCGCCAGTGGCAGGCCGGCCGCCATCTTCAAGGCTGAACCAGGCAATCTGCCCACGGACCCGTCGCGCGACCGCGGCCACGAGTGGATCGTCGGCGTTGAGCACGACCCAGCCATCGGGGCGGGTAATCCGGCAGATCGTGGACTTGACTTCGGCCAGTTCGGGCAGCGTGTGGATGCCCTGGAGGTCGAGATGGTCCGACGACACGTTGGTGAGGACGCTCACCTCGTTCGACTCGTAACCGATCCCGCGAAGCACGATCCCGCCGCGCGCTGTTTCGAGCACGGCGACGTCCACGTCGCGTCGGCCGAGGATCTGATGCGCGCCGCCGGGGCCCGTCCAGTCGCCCGGATCCACCATCCGCTCGTTCAGCAGCACCCCGTCGGACGTTGTGGTCCCAACGTGCCGTCCGGCGCGCATAAGGATGTGGGTGATCAGGCGCGTCACCGTGCTTTTGCCGTTGGTCCCGGAGATGGAGATAATCGGGATCAGCCGGTCGGCGTCACAAATCCAGGTCGGCGGAGTCGCCCGGGCCTCGTTCAGGCGGGCCGTCCAGCGCCCCAACTGCCGACTCTGAGCGCCGGTCAGGCGTGCCGTCCTCGCTGGTGGGGCCTCTCGAGCGGCCAGGTCGACGGCGGCCTCCGCGATCGTCAGCGCCCGCTCAGCGCCCATCCACGGGACGGTCACGATCCAGTGGCCCGGATCGGACGACCGATGCACCGCCAGGCCGCCCCGTCCTTCGCCGTGATCGATCCGCAGCCGGCGGATCCAGGCGGCCACCGCGGCGACGCCGCCCGGCCAGTCCACGGCGGGCACCTGCGCCCCGAGCCGCACCAGCGCGTGCGTTCCCGGATCACGTTGGCCGTAGAAGGTCCGGCGCTTCCCGACGGCGAACTCGAGCTTGACCACCGGCTCCAGCCGGTAGACGTTGGGGCCTTCGAGGAGTCGAGTTTCGACCAGTCGCACGGTCCGCGCAGGATAGCAAGGGGCCACGCCGCTGGACGGCTTGCGCCGCTAGCTGTCATTCATGTACAAGTTGTTGACTCTCCCCAGCACGGGCGGACCCTTTCCGCATAACCGCGCCGGGAGACTGATACGGAGCGAAGACCGGGGCGCTGGGTCCGGAATTGGGTGAGCCAGGCCAGAATCGGGACGAACCTGAGCGTGAACCTGGGCTGCTGACCCGCCCGATCGGCCCCGCCGTCTCCGTACCAGTCCGTGGGTGCGGTCATGCGCCTTGCGTGGACCTCGCGTGGACCTCGCGTGGACCTTGCCGGGGACCGTCAACAACGCGTCCGGGCATCACAGCTAGACTGCCGCCATGGCCGCACCATCGAGCCCGCCCGGCACGCCCTCGATCTCGCCGCTCACGCCCTCGATCCCCGAGCTCGAAAGCCTTCGCGCCGCGATAGCGGCAGACCTGCCGGCCTATCTAACCCATCTCGAGCGCCTCGTGAATACTGACTGCGGCAGCTACACGCCCGCCGGCGTCAATGAGGTGGGTCGCTGGACCGGCGAATTCCTCGCCGACCTCGGGGCCAGCGTGGAGTACCGACCCGATGCGGACGGGCGCCTGGGGGATACCGTCGTCGCCACCTTCGCAGGGCAGGCCGGCGGTCCGCGTGTCCTCCTGATCGGGCATCTCGATACCGTGTTCGACCCCGGCACCGCCGCGGCCAGGCCCTTCCGGATCGACGTCGGGATCGCCTACGGCCCCGGTGTCACCGACATGAAATCCGGCCTGCTCCTCGGCCTGTATGCACTAAAGGCGATCATCGGGGAGCGCGGCGGTCTTCCGTTCGAGCGCCTCGTCTTCGTGGCCAACCCCGATGAGGAGATCGGCTCGCCGACGTCGACGCCCCATATCCGCGAGATCGCCGCGGGCATGAACGCCGCCCTCGTGCTCGAGTGCGCCCGCGCCAACGGCGACATCGTCTCCTCGCGCAAGGGGATCCTGGACATTCGGCTGCGCGTTAACGGTCGGGCGGCGCACGCGGGGGTCGAGCCCGAGAAGGGCCGCAACGCCATTCTCGAGGCCGCCCGGATTGTGACCGAGCTCCACGAGCTCAACGGCCGCTGGCCCGGCGTCACGGTCAACGTCGGGGTCATCGACGGTGGCACCCGGCCCAACGTCGTGCCAGACCAGTGCACGCTCGCAGTCGACGTGCGGGCCGTCGCTCGCGATGCGCTCGAAACCGCCGAGGCCGAGGTTCGCCGAATCGCCGCAGCCACCGGGGTGCCGGATACGACCGTCGAGTTCGAGGCGATGGCCCGCTGGTGGCCGATGGAGAAGCTGGCCGCCAGCGGTCGGCTGGTCGATCATGCCAGGGCGGTGGCCCATGCGCTCGGCTTCGAGATCAACGACGCGGCCACCGGAGGGGCGTCCGATGCCAACACGACGGCGGGGATGGGCATCGCCAGCCTCGACGGACTCGGACCGATCGGTGGCAACGACCATTCGCCAGCGGAATACCTGGAGATCGACTCGATCGTGCCACGAGCGACGATGCTGGCCGGCCTGCTACTGGCCATCGTCGCCGACCCGGAACTCGGTGGTGGTCGCCCGGGTCGCGGCCGATGAGTGCTCGCCAGTTGATCTCCTCCGGTGGCCCGTGGGAGGCAAGCGCCGGCTACAGCCGGGCCATCTCGATCGGTGATTCGTGCTGGGTCGCCGGCACGACCGATGCTGGTCCGGGCGGCCGGTCACTCCACCCCGACGATCTCGCCGCACAGACCCGGGCGGTCCTGTCGATCATCGAGACGGCCCTGGCCGCCGCCGGCTTCAGCCTCGACGATGTCGTCCGGACCCGGATGTACGTCACGGATATCTCGCGCTCGACCGACGTGCTGGCGGTCCACGGCGAGGTCTTCGGGTCGATCCGCCCGGCCGCCACCCTGGTAGAGGTCAGCGCCCTGATGGACCCCAGCCTTCTGGTCGAGATCGAGGCCGACGCCCAGCGAAGCTGATGACTGGGCCGAGAACCGAACGTTTGTGCGATCTATGCGCCGCTTCGACCGGGGAGAAACCGGCGCCACGGGCAGCCAGCCCGTAGACAAACCCGAAGCCGATAGCGGAGCTCGCGATCCCGAGCGATTCGACCGCGAGACGCCGCCGACTCGCGCCGAGCGTGGTGTCGTCGGTCACGAATGCGGCCCGCCCCGAATGACGACGTCGCGGGCTGCTCTGGCGAGGCTCAGATTCGTGGGGTCAGCGCAGGAAGGTCTTGCCGCACGAGCCGTCGCAGACGACGTAGACCGCATGTGTGTCGATCGCATAGCCAGCCACGTGGAGCAGCCCCGGGCAGCTCCGGGTCGGGCACTTCCAGACCCACCACCGTTCGTTGGCATCGAGCGGCGTCGTCTCCGCCGCCAGCTTGCCCGCGAGATCGGCCTTGCCGGCAACGAGCGCGGCGATCCGGCTGGCGCGATCGGTCTCGGTCTCGGAGGTATACGGATAGCTCTGGCCGACGTTGGAGGTCACGGGCTCTCCCTGCTCGCGGTTGGTCGCCGAGTATCGCATGGCATCGTGCGGCTCCGAGAGGCGCCGCCGCCGTGCGGCCTCACAGGACCGCCGGCAGCCCCGCGCTGCGCGGATCGGTCGCCGCCGCGAGGGAGCCGTCCGCCTCTCCCGGGCCGCCGTTGACGAACTCGATGGCGTGCTCGTGCCCCAGGTTCGAATCGAACGGTGCAGAACGCGTCACCGGATGCCCCAGCTCCGCGAGCGCCTCGGCGATCCCGTCGCGGTGGCGGGATTCGAGCCGGACCTCCACCGGGGGCGCGAAGTGCCCGGCCGGCTCAACGTACCAACGCGGGGCCGACACCGCCGTCCGGATGTCCACGCCCCCGTCCACCAGCGCGGACACGAACTGGGCATGGATCTGTGGCTGGGCATCGCCACCCATCGACCCGGCCACCACCCAGGGTTCGGCGCGCCCCGGCCGGAAGAGCATTCCCGGCAACAGCGTGTGGAGCGTCCGCTTGCCGGGCTCCAGGCGGTTCGGATGCGCCGGATCCAGGCTGAAATAGCTGCCGCGGTTCTGGTAGTGGACGCCGGTGTCGGGATCAACGACGCCGGAGCCGAAGCCCATGTAGTTGGATTCGATCAGGCTGACGGCATTGCCATGCGCATCAGCCGTGGCGAGGTAGATCGTCCCGCC
>JANPDO010000160.1:0-3010 GCA_031431535.1 Chloroflexota bacterium | reverse complement strand
CCCAGCCCCGAGCCGAGCACGCCGCCCACCCCCCTGCCCTGCACGGAGCGGAGATCCGAGCTGAGCACGCCGCAACTCACCGAGCCGAGCACGCCGCCCAGCACCGAGCCGAGCACGCCGCCCAGCCCGACTCTCGTGGTGGTTCTCGAGCCGAGCCCCGTCCCGACCTCCGTGCCGAGCAACGACCCGGCGCCGGCAGCGGTTCCCGACCTGGCTGGTGCGGTCCTCGCGGAGACCGCCGCGCCGGAGCTCACCCTGCCGCCCACGGACACCCTGTCCGCTGGTACAACCGCACCGGCTGGCGAGAGCTGGCGGCTGATCCTCCTGGCGATGGCCGCGATCCTGGCCACCACGGTCCTACTCTCCCAGGTCATGTCGCCGGCTCGGCGGCGCGACCGCCAGATCTAGATGCGGGAATGTCCCGAAGGCGCCCAGGGCGCCCACCTGAGACGACTGCACGAAGGACCGGGCCCCCTGGGGGCCCGGTCCTTTGGCGTCTGACCGACTACGTTCAGTCGCCTTCGTAGAGTCGCGCGAGGTCGACCAGCTCGACGTCATCGCGCTTGGCCGCGGTGGCCAGGAGTTCGGCCTCGAAGCCGGCCCGACCGAACAGGACCAGCTTCGTCCGGCCGACGTCGGCGCGCCCGGCCAGGAGTCCGCGGCTGCGCTCGAGGTGGGTCAGATTGGCCATGGTCCGCGCCGTTTCACTCGCCTTTGCCTCACCGATCACGAGGAGTCGAGGAATCCCGTCCACTTTCGTGCCTGGTGCCTCGGCGACGACGTCGACCTCAAACTGCTGCCTGGCGATCGGGTCGTTGACCTGGACGAATCCGACGCGTCGAGGGCGTCCCCCGAGGGTTGCCTCGGACGCGTAGCGCTCGGTCCACGTGCGGGCGATCGACTCGAAGTGAGGTCCAAGGACCTGTGCCCGAAACCGGGGTGAAGCGTCCGCCCACGCCTCGCGGGTGCGTCGGGCGTCGAAGCGTGCGATGTCCGGTCGAAGGATGGCAAAGTAGAAGCGCAGGAGCGGATCCGCGAGTCGCAGGAGCGGTCGATTCGGGCGGAGCAGATCGCTGTCGCGAATGATGAACCGAGCCCGTTCGAGTTGACCGAGTGGATGGTTCAGTGCCGTATCTGGTCGTCCGAGAGCGTTCCCGACGCCGCGCCGCGTCGCCTGCCCGCCGCCGATCGTGGCGATGATCGACCTGTAGAGCGCGCGATCCACGAGCGCCGGATCTTCGCTAAGGAGGTACTCAGCCTCACGAAACAACGCGTGTGACGGGTTGAGGACTCCGTCTGCCAGCCAGTCCGCGAAATCGACCGCGCGTTCCGGAGCCATCCCGCCAAGAAGGTCCCGATAGCCGGGCGCCCCACCCAGGACTGCGTCAACAAGAAAGGCTACGTTCGGGTCGTCGATTCCCCAGAACGCCCGGGATACGCGGAAGTCAAAGCCGTGCACCGGCATATCCAGCACGGCCCGCCCACGCAACGCCTGCTGCCCCGTCAGGAGGCTCGTCATGACGGACAGCGCAGAGCCACACAGGATCAGCTTGAAAGCGGGATGTCGTTCGGATTTGGCCGAGTCAAACGCTGCCTGGATGACCGACGACAGCTCGGGTGACTCGCGCAGAAGGTACGGAAACTCATCGAACACGACCAGGCGGCCACTGGCCTGATCCGCAAGTGCGCGAAGCGCCGAGGTCCAGTCATTGAATTGGCCACCCGCCCACGCTGGAAGTCCGGCAAACGTTGCAATGGCCGCCGAGAGGCGGTTGAGAGCGGGAGCGCGCTGTTCCTCGATTGCCTGGTGATAGAAACCGCCGGACGAAGCTGCGAGTTCGCTCAGCATGTAGCTCTTGCCCTGCCGTCGCCGGCCGTAGACCAAACCTATCCACGGCTGTGCGGTGGGACCCTCAGCGAAGTCCACGAGATCAGCCCACTCGACGTCGCGGTCGAACAGGCGCGATGGGCGATCGCCTGTCCGGCCGGGCATCGATGGCCCCTCATGTGCTATAGGAGAAGTTACAGCAACCAGAGTTATAGCAGGCGAACTACGGCGTCGTCAAGGCGGACTCGGCGTCTGTCACCGTCCGATCGTGAATCGGTCGCCCGGGTGAACGAGCGTGACGGCTCCGTGGAACTCGCGCCGCACCGAGGCGATGGTCTGGGCTTCATCAAAGCCCATCTGGAGGTGGGTCAACACGACTCGGCGCACGCCGGTACGGGCGGCCAGTGCGCCGACGGCTGGACCGTCCAGGTGGGCCGCGTCTGCGGAGACTGGGCCCGGCCCGAAGGAGACCTCGGAGAGCAAGACGTCGCCCCGTTCGATGAGGGCGGCCAGATCTTCGGCTCGGCCGCAATCGCCGCTGAGACGAGTCCGGGACCGTTGCCGGCTGCCACGCGAAACCCGTAGCTGTCCTCGGTATGGGTCACGCGGGCGGATCGCACCTGGAGCGAACCAATGTCCCTGGCACCTACGCCGATCGGCTCGATGTCAAGCGTCGCGGAGCTGAAGCCGGGTTCGGCATGCAGCGCATCCATACGCTCTCCCAGCTGACCGGGCCCGAGCACCCGAACGCGTCGACCCTGTCCAGGCCCCCAGCGCAGGTAGTGGCGAAGCGCCACGAGATCGATGAAGTGGTCGGGGTTCAGGTGGCTGATCAGGACGGCATCGAGGCTCGCGGGGTCGAGGAGGCCGGCCAGACGCGGGAATGAACCCTGTCCGAGGTCGAGCAGGATTGCAGTCGACCCATGACGGACCAGATAGGCGGCGCCGGTCGACCCAGGTCGGTCGGTAAAGGCGGGCCCGGCGCCGACGATGTCGAGCTGGAGGCCGTCATTTTCGTGGTCTGTGGTCACTCGGACAGCGTACCCGGCGCGATGCCAAGTCCGTCGCGTGGCGACCACCCTGCGGGTCGATTGCCCGGGTCAGTTGCCCTGGCCGTTGCTCCCGTTGTTGCCCCCGCCGTTGCCCTGCGACGAGCCCGCGCCATTCCCGGTCGGATCGGAC
>JANPDO010000159.1:0-1591 GCA_031431535.1 Chloroflexota bacterium | reverse complement strand
AAGTTCGTTGTGCCGAGATTAAGCGCCGTGACCAGCATCAGCGTGATCAGCACCAGCATGATCATGCCGATAACCAGGACGGCGCCGCGCTGATGCAGTTGCACGCGCGTCTTCACGGCGTAATCCTCCGGCCGGAAGTGTTTGGCAGCCGCACCGTTGTGACGAAGACATGACGCTGGAACGCATCGGTGAAAGGCCCGAGCGTTGTACCGACGCCCAATGAATAGGTTTTCGTGTCCGTGAGTCCTTGCGAAGGCTCGCGGGTCCGCGCGAGGACGTAAATCTTGACCGCCGTCAGGTTTACCAGCTCGTCCGCGGTGCACGGCACGGCGGTCGTGCAGCGGACAAATTCGTCGTCCGGCACGCCGTCGCCGCGGTTGGTCGGAGTCGTCCGTGTTTCCGGATCCGCCCAAACGATGGCACCGCTGTAATCGACTGTGGCTCCGGTCTCGCTCAAGTCGTCGACGCCGAGTTCCACGCGAAAGCCCTCGATGCCTTCAATCAACGGCACGGCCGGCTGGTGCTCGAGCACGCCGCCCGCCAGGTCGAACTGGGAACGCATCAATGTCGGGATTCCATCCCCCGGCGTGACGGAATAGTCACGGACGTAATAGATGCTGGACATGAATCGACGCAATTCAGCCGGTGTCGCGCAGTCGCGGCGCAGCAGCGTGAAGCCCGCCGTGTCGAGCACGCGTTCGGTGACGTCCGTCAGGCATAGGGTGGACTGGAAATACAGGCGGCCGGCGATCACCGCATCGCAGTTCGGCGAGGGCCCGCCCGCCACGCAGGGCTCGGTATGCCGGACGATCAGCACGTCGGAATTGGCCAGCCGGTCCGTGACAATGCCGGCGCAGACCGTGGCATCGTCATAGGCCTGGACTGGCATGCCGATCAGGTCGTCGACGTAGTCCTCTGTCCAGTTGGCCGGGTTGTAGGCCAGGCACGGATCCGGCACCACGGTCGGAACGTCATCGGGGGCGGCGGACGCCGTCTGGTCATCGAAATGCGGCACATAGGTGCCCCAGAAGCCAGCGTGAGCGATGTCGTTCTCGAGCACCTGGATCGCCAGGCGGCCGCTTTCGATCATGCCGTTGGCGCGTGCAAATTCGCGGCTGGTCCGGCTCGTGTTGACAAAGAGCCCGACGAGAGCCGCCAGGATCACCAGGCTGATGGCGAGCGAAACCATCAACTCGATCAAACTGAGGCCCGATTGTCTTGCGCTTGCCTGCGATCCGGGTCGGGCGACCGGCCTGAGGCATCTCAGGCAATTCATGTGAGCGTCGCAATGCGAACGACGGTTGTCACGACACGCCGGCACAGGTCATTCTGGCAAGGCGTGCCAGCCGACCCGTCATACGCCCCCGCGCCGCAGGTGACGCCCGCGGGCGGTGCAGAAATTGGCGCCTGTCCCTGCCACGCAATGGTCACGAGATATTCGCCGCCGCCAATGTCTTCGACACATCCGCGGCCACCCACCATCGCGCCCACCTGGTCGGCGCCCAGCGTCTCGGCCGCACCCTGTAGCGCGGCGCACCACTCGCTGAGATCTACCTCGTGTCGAGTCGCCACGCCAACTGGACAGGCCTGG
>JANPDO010000158.1:0-5204 GCA_031431535.1 Chloroflexota bacterium | reverse complement strand
CCTGGCCGTCGGTCAGCGCGATCAGGCTTGCCTCCGGACCGGCCAGGCGCTCCTCGATCACGACGATCGACTCGGCGCCAGCCGGTCCTGTCCTCGCCGAGTCGGTCCGGGCGCCAACTCCCCTGGCCAGCGTGTAGAGCTCATCGATCGCGCGTTCGGCCTCATCGAGCGAATCGCACACCGTGACGCCCTTGCCGGCCGCCAGGCCGTCCGCCTTGACCACGACGCCGCGGCCCCCGGATGCCAGGTCGGCGGCGAAGACCCGGGCCGCGTCGGGATCGCGGAACGCTCTCGCCCTGGCCATCGAGACCCCGGCGGTCGCCGCGATCTCGTGGCAGAACGCCTTGCTCGATTCGATCCGCGCCGCCGCCACCGATGGCCCGAACACCGCGATTCCAGCCGCGCGGAGAGCGTCGGCGACCCCGGCGGCGAGTGGCGCTTCCGGTCCGATGACCACGAGCTCCACGGATTCTCGCCGCGCAGCAGCAACGACCGCCCCGGGATCCAGCGGGTTCACGCCCCGGAGGCATCGAACCCGAGGCTCGGCCGCGATCGCGTCGCTGCCTGGCGCGACGATCACTTCGTTGCCACCCGGTTCCGACGCCAGCTTCCAGGCCAGCGCGTGTTCCCGGCCGCCACTCCCCACGATGAGGGTTCGGGTCGGGGCGATCAGGCTCATCCGGCCCCCCCGGACCACCCGGCCATCCCGGCGCCCTGCCCGCCGGCCAGCCCGCTGGCCTGTGCGCCGGCCAGCCCGCCGGCGAGCCCGGACCGCCCCCGCATCGGCCGCCAGGCCCGCTCGATCGTCTGGGTTCGCTCCGGCCCGACGGACACGAAGATGATCGGGACGCCCGCGTGGGTCTCGATGGCGGTGACGTAGCGCCTGGCGTTCTCGGGCAGGTCGGCCAGCGACCGGACATCGTGGATCGGCTCGTGCCAGCCTGCGAAGTCCTCGTAGATCGGGGTCGCCCGGGCGAGCGAGGCGCCGCTCGATGGCCAGGTTTCGACCCGCTGACCGTCAAGGTGATAAGCGACGCAAACGCGAATGGTCTCGACGCCCGAGAGGATGTCGAGCTTGTTGAGGGTGATCGAGCTGACGCTGTTGACGGCGACGGCATAGCGCAGCGGCACGACGTCCAGCCAGCCGACCCGCCGCGGTCGACCCGTGACCGTCCCGAATTCGTGGCCGCGCGAGGCGATCCCGGCGCCGATCTCGTCGTGCAGCTCGGTCGGATACGGCCCCGAGCCGACCCGGGTCGAGTAGGCCTTGATGACGCCGATCACCTCGTCCACCTGGAGCGGCCCGATCCCCCCGCCGGTGCAGGCGCCACCGGCGACCGGGTTCGATGAGGTGACGAAGGGGTAACTGCCGTGATCGAGATCCAGGAGCGTCCCCTGGGCGCCCTCGAGCAGGACGTGCTCGCCGCGGGCGAGGGCGCGCTGGACCAGCCACGTGGTGTCATCGAGATGGGGGCGGAGGCGTTCGCCCCACGCCGCCGCCATCTCGACCAGCGGGTCGACTTCGAAGGTCGGACAACCCATCCCCTCGAGCAGGAGGTTCTTGTCGGGCAGCGCACGGCCGATCCGTTCGCACAGGATCGCCGGGTCGAGGAGGTCTTCCATGCGGAGGCCAATCCGCCAGGCCCGATCGCCGTACGTCGGTCCAATGCCGCGCCCGGTCGTGCCAACCTTTGCGTCGCCCAGCCGGGACTCGTTGCCGACGTCCAGGGCCACGTGGTACGGCATGATCACGTGCGAGCTGCGACTCACCCGGACACGGGCGACATCGATGCCGCGCGAGGCAAGCATGTCCAGCTCGTCGATCAAGGTGACCGGATTGACCACCACGCCGTTGCCGATCACCGAGGTGATGTGCGGGTAGAGCACGCCAGACGGCGTCAGGCGAAGTTTGAAGACCTCGTCACCTTTGACCACGGTGTGGCCGGCGTTGTCGCCACCCTGGTAGCGGACGACCATGGCCACCCCCTCGGCCAGGAAGTCCGTCATCTTGCCCTTGCCCTCGTCGCCCCATTGGAGCCCGACGATCACCGTGGCCGGCATCAGGCTGCGTCTCCCGGGCGAATGGCGCGCCGCGTGCGGCACCATGAAAAAAGGCCCCTCACCTGGGGGCCCGGGAACCGGGTAGACCTCTCCCTCGTGGACCCACCGAGCGTTCGGCGGATCGCTGTCGACCGGTCGCTCGGGCGCCTCACGGGACGGCCGATGCGCCCTGCAAGCGCGATCGCTGACCTCCTGGTTGACGGGCTTGCCCGCGCGTTCTGAGGAGAGCCGGAGTATAGCAGCGCCGATCAGCCGGCCGTTGCGCGTGATCGTCGGGCGCGAGGCGGTTGACGACCCGATAAGCCGTCGATACGTGCCAGTGCAGAGGCTCTCGCTAGTCTGACGTCCTCATCCCGCCGGAAACGCAAGGTCGAGATCGGCACAGCCGACCGACGGGAAGGAGATCGGACCAATGCACACGGTCCTGTTCAGCGAGCGCCCCGCGCCAAGCGCCGGGACGCGCACCACACCACAGCGGACGAACGTCAGATGAGGCGCCTGACGCTCCGCTCCGTGGCGATCGCGACGATTGCGTTGTTCGTCTTCGTCGGCTCAGCGTTCGCCGGACACTCAGCAAACGCCGGCTGGACCCACCGTCACGACGGGTACCCCACGGTCCCCAACGGGATCGCCGCTATCAAGGCGACATTCGGCGAGCCGTGCCTCGGTTCGGACAAGAACTTCAACCGGTTCCAATGGGTGGCCTGGGACGACGGAGTGGCATACAACGTCAACTTCCACAAGAAGCTTGGCGGCAAGGCGGTGCCCGGCTGGTACGTCGGGAACGGTGGACTCTCGACCAACCTCTGGTGGGATGTCGTGGGTCACGTGACCAACGAGCACAGGCCCGTGAAACACGGGATCTGGGGGTACATCTGCAAATACATCGACGGGACGCAGACCCGAAGCACCCATTCGTGGGGCATCGCGATCGACATCAACTCGGCATACGAACACATCGGCGGGACGCATAAACACAACCACTCGATCGACCCACGTGTGGCCGAGATCTTTCAACAACACGGCTGGAAGTGGGGCATCACGTTTGGAGACGCGATGCACTTCCAGTACGCAACGGGATATTGAGGTGGCCACGATGCGACGCCTTCCACGAGGACTTCGGCTCTTCCTTCCGATGGTAGCCATCGCCGTTGCCGGCTCGACGACGGGGATCGCCCTGGGTGGCAATCCGGAGCAGCACGCGCCTCCGATCGATCGTGGCACGGTCGTCCCGATCTCGGGGATCGGTGAGACGTTGGTGATCGTCATCGGCGGCGACTACGGCTCGCGCGCGGAGGCCGAGGCCGCGACCGCTGCTGCCCAGCGTTCATTCGGCCACCTGCAGGGCTTCTACATCGATGAGTCCGACAACTACGAAGTCCTGGGCATCTACGAACAGACATCAGCCGACCTGCGCGTGATCCCGTGTCCAGAATGGCGGCGCGAAACCAGGATGGAGTGTCCTCGCGGGCTCTCCGAGGTGAAGGCGTATCAGACTGTCAACCTCAGGCACGTCAGCAGGGCGGACATCAGACCATTTCTTGCGGCCAGAGAAGAAGTCGGGTGCGGGACGCCTGGGTTCCGTCCATGCGCACGAGCGAACCTCGCAGGGCGACTGACGCCGGCGTTCAGCCTCAGGCCCGGTCGTTTCCTGACCCTGACGGCGTTTCGAACCAAGCTCGGCGCCGAGGAGTTCATCGACTTTGCCAGAGCGGCGGGCGTCGCCGATCTCGCCGTGCTTCGCGTACACAAGCTTGGTGGCGGTTTCGTCGGGCTCGGTCAGGAAAGCCATCCCGACGGTAGCGGCCCGCTTGAGGAGCCGCTCGCCGATCCGGCGCCGTATCAGGAGTGACGGCTCGTTCACGCCTCATTGGCGGCCTGCTGGCGCTGGTACTAGCAGGCTGCGCGGCCCCGGCGAGCACCTCGCCGGGGCCGCCAATGTCACCCCGAATCTGCCCGCGGCTCAACCCCACAGTCATCCCATCCGGCTTCGAGATCACCGAACGCTCCTCGGTCGAGGCGGGCGCGGACTTTCTTGCGGACACTGTCATCTACAGGCATCCGGACGGCCGGTTCCTCGCGTTCGTGTCGGGAAGTCCAAGCCCGATCGGCGGCGTGCCAACGGGCCAACGTGTCGTCGTCCGAGGCCACGACGCGGAGATCTTCCGCGAAGCATCGCTCAACGAACTTGCCGTCATCTGGCAGGAAGCCTCGGCGTATGAACCGTGCCACTTGTACAGCATCAGCGTGGGCGGACTGGACGTCCCCGACTTCATGGAGATCCTCGCCGGTGTGCGGTAGGCCACACGGCCGGTAAGGCCACACACCACCGGGTCGACGCGCCCGCGGGAAATCGCATCTGGCCGCCTCGCTTCAGTTGAGCGCCGGGTAAGCCATCGATATGTGCCAGTGCAGGGGTCGTCGTTACCTTGATCTCGTCATCCCGCCGGAGACGCAGGGTCGAGATCGGCGCAGCCGACCGACCGGGAAGGAGATCGGACCATGAACAAGGTCCTGCTCACGGGGCGCCTCACACGCGACCCGGAAATGCGCGGTCTAGCCAGCGGCAAGAACGTCACGACGTTCAAAGTCTCAGTTTGTGCAACGGCACCCGTCGGCCCCGTCCAAGCTGGGTGCGGGTGAGGTCATTTCCTCGGGTCGGTTCGCTGAATCACCGGGTAATGTGGGACTCTAGCGGGCGTCGCCCTCCGTGTGTTCCGAGCCGGAATGTCGCGAAAACGAAAGAGGCTCTGGGCCTAATTGCTCCAGAGCCTCTGGTAGTGGCGGCCTAGCAGCCTGGTGGTTTGAGGGCGTGCAGTGAGTTCCCCCCGCTCGCGGCGGCTGCGCTGATCACAGCGACGATCGGCTGTGCTACTGCGGCTGAGCTGCGGTCAGGCCCGCCCGGGGTGATCCCTGGAGGATCTTGCGTGTCAGCAGGCGTACCGTTGGCGGCAGCCGCCGAGTGCTCTGAGCACACGAGGGGGTGGATGGTGGCAAACGCCGAGCCCGCCGTCACGGCGAGTAGCAGTCCGGTCAACGTGAGTACGGTGATGAGCCTGCGCAGTCTGGGTACCCTCCTCGGCTGCCCCTTCGACCCCGCCGCGGACACGCGCCGCGCATCGAAGAGTCGATCAGGTGTAGCA
>JANPDO010000157.1:0-2231 GCA_031431535.1 Chloroflexota bacterium | reverse complement strand
GGGTAGGCCGACTCCCCGATGGCTCGCGGCCTGGGCCGGGCGAGTGATCTCATCCTGGACCACGAGCCGTGTCTCATGTGCGCCAGGGAACATCAGTTAGCGGTCGCCGCGCATCGAACATCGGTTGAAGAGAAGCACACTGGATAGAGGGCGAGGGTCGGTGGACCGCCTTCGGCTGCCGGGATGGTCAGCGCAGCCGGTCCGATCCAGCCGGGCCGAACATCGGCGATGAGAACGGGTTCGAGTGCCTCCACGATCCCGGAACGCTCCAGGACAAGCCAGCGGATGCCGTAGGCCTCGGCCACCGACCGGATCGTCTCGATCGGGTCGTCGGGTGACACCACGCCGGGATGGCCGGTGAAGTACTTGAACCCGGCGGCGTCGATCGTCATCAGCCGGTCCGTCGGCGGAACGCCCAGGCGCTCGAGTTCGGCGGCCAGGGTGAGTCGGGCGGCGCGATCGCCAGCCCACGTGTTCTGCGCTGTTGGCGCATAGAGGAAGGCCGTAGCCACCACGAATGCCACGACGGCCCAGCTGAAGAGCGGGATCGCTACGTCGGGTTGCCATGCGGGCCGACGCCGGGCGATGGCGATGACCAGCGCGGCGACGCCCTCCAGCGCCAGGATGTAGGCGTGAGGGGCCATTCCCACCGCGGAGTGGATGAACGCGCCACCTGGAACGTGCAGCGGGAAGATCAATGTCGCCCCGGCGAACATGATCCCGACATACAGAAACCAGGGCACGAAGTCACTCGAGCCCCGGCGGCGCCACGCGCCCCAGGCCATGAACGGCACCAGCACGACGGACGCGATGATGACCGCGAAATTCGCCACGGCCGCCACGAACCCGAAGACCCGACTGCTGAGGATCGCACCCGGCCCCTGGGCCAGGAACGCGGCGAGTGAGGTGTCGGCGGTCAGGCTGTTCCATTGCCGATACGAGGTCAGCCACAGGGCGGACCCGCTCGAGGCGGTCGGCGAGATGGAGCCGAATTCACTCAATTGGCGCATCCACCACGGGCCGACGACGAGGAGGTACAGGGCGAAGCAGCCGGTGGCGGCCCAGAGCGGGAGGGCGGGCGGTCTGCGCCCCCGCCAAGCCCGCAGCCGGTCGATGACGAAGACGAGGCCGATCGCACCCCCAAGGAGGAACGCATCGTTTCGGGCAATCGAGGCGATACCGACCAGCAGGCCGGACAGGACGTAGGCTCGTCGATCACCGCGAAGGCCACGGGCGGCCAGCCAGAGGGTGGCCGCGACCAGGGGTTGGAAGATGGCGAAGTTCTCCGGCTGGGCCATAAACACGGTCCCGGCCGCCGGGATCGCCCCAAGGACGCCGGCGCCCAGCTGAACCGTCCGCGAGGCCCCGACATCCCGGGCGATCAGCCAGGTCAGCGGCGCCGCCAGGGACCCGATGATGACCATCGGCAGGACGGATGCCACGGCGGACGGTCCTAGCAGCGCGATGAACGGTACCTGGATGAACGATGCGAGCGGCAGCCAGTGAGCGTTCGACGGGATCGGCAGGACAGCCGGGTCCGGGAGCTTGCTGCCGACCTCGGCGAAGATCCAGACGAAGTCGACGCTGAGACCGTGACCCGCCGCCAGCGCCCGCGCAACGTCCACGTAATAGAAGGAATCCGGGTAGCCGGGGTCGGGGTACTGGACCATGAAGAACGCCCGGACCGCGAACGCGAGCCCGTACAGCAGCAGTGGGGTACGCAAGACCGCCGCAGCGTAGCATCGAGCGCTTCTGAGCCGACTGGTACAAATGGCCCACCCCTTGGTGGCCGTGGCCGCGCGGGACGATCTCCCGGCGCGACCGATTCCGGGTGATTCCGTGGAGATCGATGTGGTCGCGCTCGAGGCCCGCTCCGACGACGAAGTGGTCGCGAACCCGGCGCTCCTCCTGATCGGCGAGGCCAGGAGCGGGTTGGATCCGCGAGGCATGGCGGACCTGCACCGACTCGAGCGGCGAGGGAACTCCTCGCGGGCCGGGCGCACGTGGGACGGACTCGCCTTGCGAGCAGAACGCCGGCCGGGACCCTCGACGGTCGATCGTCTGCGGCCGCTGGTCCTTCTGGGTGATCGCCAGGCTGCTGGCGCGCTGGAGTACTGTCGGTACCTGAATCGGGAAGGCTCGACGGACCGGGAGGACGGGTGCGCTACGGAGTAATCGGCGCTGGAGCGCTGGGCCTGACCGTCGCCCTTCGCCTCGCGCAACGCGGGCAC
>JANPDO010000156.1:0-14059 GCA_031431535.1 Chloroflexota bacterium | reverse complement strand
GTGAACGAATTGTCGCGGCCCTTGTGCAACGGGTGCGCGGCATCCCACTGCACGGCGTAGCTGAGGACGACGTCGTTCGCGTCGAGGGTCGATCCGTCGTGGAACGAGACGTTTTGGCGCAGCGCGCATGTCCAGACGGTCAGTTCCGGGTTCGGCTCGCACTTCTCGGCCAGGGACGGGATAGCGGCCGTCCCGCCGGTCTCGTACGCATACAACGGCTCCATGATCTGCTCGCAGACACGCAGGGCCTCGCCGTCCGACTCGTCGGCGCAATACAGTCCTGGCGGTTCGGCGTTCTGCATCCAGACGAACTGGGTGCGATCGCCCGGGATCATCGGTGCGAATTCCTCGTTGCCCAGCGGGGACGCATGGGCGTTCGAAACGTCGGCCCGATAGGCAACCGCGGATCCGCCGTGGACCACCGGGATCATCGGCACGTTGGCCCTGATCGCGTTGTTGGCGGCCACGTATGACGGCTCGCGCAGCGCATCCGTGAGACCGGCGCCACCCTCGGCGAGCGCACCCGTGATATCGGTGAACTTGTCGCCGAACTGCTTGGACGAGCCGGCCCCAAAGTGGAAGTCGAGGAAGTTGGTCACATCCGGATAGTCGGCGCCCCAGCCGAGCAGGTGCAGGCCGTCGAGCGCGCCGGCGTCCGCGTTGTCCAGGAAGGTCCCGGATTCCTGCTCGACGATCTCGACGTCGATGTTGAGGTTGTTCTTGAGCTGAGCCTGGATGTCCGTACCGACGACGACCGGGTCAGGCAGGTAGGTGCGGACCACGTTGCGGTAGTAGAGCTTGGTCGAGAAACCGTCGGGGAAGCCGGCGGCGGTCAGGAGATCCTTGGCGGCCGCGACGTCGAAGTCGTACCACGCATCACCGGCACATCCGTTCGGGATGGAGCACGGCGTGAAGTGGCTGGCGACCTCGGACCCGGATGGGTAGAAGGTGTTGACGATCCGGGAGCGGTCGATGGCCATGGCGATGGCCTGGCGGACCCGGACATCCGTGAACGGTGCGTACGTGTTGTTCATGCCGATGTACATGACGTTGAGGCCCTCGCGGGGCTTGAGCTGGAGCTCTGGGTTGTCACTGACCATGGCGAAGTCGGTCGGCCCGACGTTGTCGATCGCGTCGACGCTGCCGGCCTGGAGCTCGACGAGCCGCTGCGCGGCCTCCGCGCCCCAGCGGACGATCAGCTTCTCGGTCTTGGCGTCGGGACCCCAGTAGTTGTCGTTCCGAACGAGGGTGATGTCCGAGCCGCGGTTCCAGGCCTCCAGCTTCCATGGCCCGGTGCCATTGACTTCGGACACGATTGCCTGGTTGTCCGCCTTGGCCGGGTCAACCTTCGATTCCAGCCAAGCCGTGTCGTTGATCGCAAACGAGGTGAACGCGATCTTGGACAGGAAGGCGACGTCCGGGTTGCACAGCTCAAACACGACGGTACTGGCGTCCGGCGCGCTGATCCGCTTGAAATTGCCCGTGTATGGATCCGTGCCGCACGGGGCCTCGCCGGACTCCGGATAGGTCGCTCCGACGAACGGTGCCGCGGGGGCGGGCGCCGCGGTCGCCGGGGCCGCGGTGGCGGGCACCGCGGTGGCGGGTGGTTCGGCGCTGGGCGCAACGGATGGTGCGCCGCCGCTGCAGGCCGTGAAGATGATCGCCACGGTTGCGGCCAGCGCCGCGAGCCTGGGCGACCAGATGCGTGATCGGGTCATGCCGTGCGTCTCCTCCACTTGCGCCCCGTCCCGGACTGAAATGGTTCGCGCGTCCAGCAACGCGGGGCATTGATGATCGCGCCACCCTCCTCGGTCCGCGCGAGTGCCCGGAACACTAGCACCGGCCGGAACCGCCGTCACCCCCTGTCTCGCGTATCCTCCGGCGATGGATGTCGTTCGCGTTGCGCTCGCGCAGATCGCGCCGGCGCTCGGCCAGCTTGACGCGAATGTCGCACGTCATCTCGAGATCCTCGCCGACGCCCGCGAGCGGCGGGCGGACCTGGTCGTGTTCCCGGAGCTGGGGCTGACCGGCTACCTGCTCCAGGACCTCGCCGGCGAGGTGGCGATGCGCCTGAACGACAAACGCCTGGCCGACCTGGCTGCCGCCACGAACGGGCTGTCGGCGGTCATCTCGTTCGTCGAGGAGTCGACCGATCATCGGCTGTTCATCTCGGCGGGCCTGTTCGAGGACGGTCTGCTACGCCATGTGCATCGCAAACTGTTCCTCCCGACGTACGGTCTGTTCGACGAGCGTCGCTTCTTTGCTGCCGGGGACACGCTGCGGGCTGCCCCGTCGCGGCTGGGAGCCGGGATCGGGCTCGCGGTCTGCGAGGACTTCTGGCACCTGGCCGTTCCCCAGCTGCTCGCGTTGGACGGGGCGCAAATCCTGATCAACGTCTCGTCGTCTCCCGGGCGCGACCTGGCGGCCACGAACGAGGTGGGTCTCGGGACGGCGACGTCGTGGCGGACACTGATGCGGACCTATGCCCAGCTGACGACCTCGTTTGTCATCTTCTGCAACCGTGTCGGGGTGGAGGAATCCATCTCGTTCTGGGGCGGCTCCGAGGTGATCGGCCCGACCGGCGAGGTGCTCTTCAGCGCGCCGCTCTATGACGAAGGCCTGTTCACGGTCGACATCGCGCTCGCGGACATCCGGCGCGAGCGGATCGCCCTGCCGTTGCTGCGCGACGAGCGACCGGAGCTCCAGGCGCGCGAGCTGGGCCGGATCGTCGCGGAGCGCGCCGGCATGGCGCCGGATTCGACCGATGGTGCGACCGCCCTGACCGCCGGGACCGCCGGGACCGCAATGACCGAGCCATGACCGCTACGACCGAGCCCTTCGAGCTGCCGACCGAACTGGCGATCGACACCGACATCGCCCGGCGGGTGATCAACGAGTTCATCCGCGGGCAGCTCCGCCAGGCAGGTTTTGAGCGGACCGTGCTCGGTCTGTCGGGGGGAATCGATTCGGCCCTGGTGGCGTATCTCGTGGCCGAGTCAATCGGCGCCGAGCGACTGCACGCGGTGTTGATGCCGTATCGGACCTCATCGCCGGCCTCGCGCGCGGACGCCGAGACGGTGGTCGCCGCGCTCGGGTGCTCGAGTGAGGTCGTTGAGATCAGCGCCATGGTGGACAGCTACTACGGGGCCGCGTCGACTCCGGGCGCCGCCGGACCCGAGGGCCTTGGCGCGGCCAGCCTGCGTCGCGGCAATTTCGCGGCCCGCATGCGCATGGCGGTGCTGTACGACCGCTCCGTGACCTTTGGCGGCCTCGTGGTTGGGACCGGCAACAAGACCGAGGCCCTCATCGGCTACACGACCCTCTTTGGCGATTCGGCGTGCGCCTTCAACCCGATCGGGGACCTGTACAAAAGCCAGGTCCGCCAACTGGCGGTGGCGGTCGGCGTCCCGGACGCGATCGTCCGCAAGGCTCCGAGCGCGGACCTGTGGCCCGGCCAGACCGACGAGGGCGAAGGCGGGTTCAGCTACCCGGCGCTCGATCGGCTCCTGTTCTGGCGGATCGACAAGCGCCGGTCCGTCGACGAGATGGTGGCGATGGGATTCGACCGGGCGACGGTTGAGCGGGTGGACCGGCTGGTGGCGGGCGCCGAGTTCAAGCGCCAGGTGCCGCCGATCGCCAAGCTCGGCCCGCGGACGACCGGGGTCGATTACCTGTATCCGCGCCGTCGACCGGGGTCCGCGCGCGGGTGACCGGAGGCAGGGTCGGGGCGACAGCCAAGCGGCCAGCGGGTTCGGCCGGCACGCTGTTCGTCGTGTCTACGCCGATCGGCAACCTCGGCGACATCACGTTGCGCGCCATTGAGGTCCTACGGGCTGTCCCGCTGATCGCCGCGGAGGACACCCGGATGACCCGACGTCTGCTGGACCGCCACTCGATCGAGGGGCGGATGACCAGTTTCCACGCCCGGAGCGCGCCCGGCCGCATGGAGACCCTGCTGGCGCACCTGCGCGCTGGGGCGGACCTCGCCCTCGTGACGGACGCGGGCACGCCTGGCGTGAGCGACCCCGGCGCGGATCTGGTAGCGGCGTGGGCGGGGGAGGGCGGCCTGGTCGTGCCGATCCCCGGGGCTTCGGCGGTGCTGGCGGCGGTCGCGGCGAGCGGCGTGGCCGGTCCGCGCTGGGTCTTTGAAGGATTCCTGCCTCGATCCGGCCGCGACCGGAGAGCGCGCCTGGCGGCCATCGCGGCCGATCCGCGGGGCGCGGTCGTGTACGAGGCACCCGGCCGGGTTGCCGCCACGCTCCGAGACCTCGTGGCCGCCTGTGGACCGGAACGTCAGGCCGCCGTCTGTCGCGAGCTGACCAAGCTCCACGAGTCGGTCGTCCGCGGGTCACTGGGCGGCCTGGCCAGCGCCGCCGCCGATGGCGAGATCCCGGCCCGCGGGGAGTTCGTGCTGGTGGTTGGTATGGCCGGCGCCGACGTATTGAGCGCGGTACGCCTGACCGGCGGCGGGCCAGATCCAGGGGTTGCCGTGATCGAGGCCCTGGCCCAGGTGGACCACCTGGTGGCGGATGGGACACCGCGCGGCAAAGCTGCCCGACAGGTCAGCGCCGCGACCGGGATCCCTCGTCGCCGGCTGTACGGTCCGGACACGTCGGTGGTGAGAGCCGCCGGGCCCGCGATCGGCCAATCGCCACGCGGGCCAAGGGAGATGGTCCTGGTGCCCGCCGGCCCCTTCCTGATGGGCAGCGACGAGTTCGAGCGCGAGGGGCCGCCGCACGTCGTGGATCTGCCGGCCTTCTGGATGGACCGCTTCCCGGTCACCAACGCCGACTATGACACCTTCGTCCGCGAGACCGCACATCGAAGTCCGGTGGACTGGCGCGATGGTCCGGCGCCGGCCGACCGGCTTGATCATCCGGTGCAGGTAACCTGGACCGACGCGGCCGCCTACGCGGCATGGGCCGGGGTGAGACTCCCGACGGAGGCCGAATGGGAGAAGGCCTCGCGTGGGACGGACGGCCGCCGGTATCCATGGGGTAATACATGGGACGGCACACGGGCCCTGACCTGGGAGACGTCCGCGGCGACCGGTCATCGGACCGAGCCCGTCGCGGCTCGCCCCGCTGGCGCCAGCCCGTACGGTTGCGAGCAGATGGTCGGGATGCTGGAGGAGTGGACGAGCGATTGGTACGACGCCTACCCGGGAAGTCGCTACCGGAGCCTCACCTACGGCGAGCGGGTTCGCGTGCTCCGCGGCGGTGCCTGGCTGTTCACCCAGACCCACGCGCGGTGCGCCTATCGCTGCTTCGAGTTGCCAGACCGGCCACCGGCCGAGATGGAGGTCCTGGGCGCCCCGACCTTTCGATGTGCGATCGAGGCGAGATGACCAGCCCCTGGCGGCGAGCCGCCACCGTCCCGCTGATCCTGATCCCGGCCGGCCCGTTCACCATGGGCAGCGACGAATTCGACATGGAGGCGCCCCCGCACATCGTCGAGGTGGCCGTGTTCCAGATCGATCAATTCCCGGTGACGGTCGCGGCCTACGCAGAGTTCGTCGATGCGACCGGCCATCCCGCCCCCGAGGAGTGGCGGTCGGGCCCGCCGGGCGATCGGCTCGACCATCCGGTAGACCGGGTCTCGTGGTTCGATGCCGCGGCGTACGCTGGGTGGGCCGGCAAACGCCTGCCCACCGAGGCGGAATGGGAGAAGGCGTCGCGCGGCACGGACGCCCGGCGTTGGCCGTGGGGGAACCGATTCGATGAGGCGCGTTGCGACGTCTGGGACCATGCCCTGACCCTCGACGTCACCACCGTCGCGGTTGACAGCCATCCCGGCGGCGCCAGTCCGTACGGAGTTGAACAGATGGCCGGCAACGTCGAGGAATGGGTACGGGACGAGTTCCGGCCATATGCGGGAAGCCGCCATGAGGCACCGTCAGCGGGTGGTGGCTTCCACGTCCTGCGCGGCGGCTCGTGGTTCTTCACCCAGGAACATGCTCGCTGCGCCTATCGAAAACCCGCCCGCCCGGACTTCACCGGCTGGCCGCAGGCGGGCGGTCCGGGCTTCCGTTGCGCCCGAAATGTCGGCTGACGTTGGACCCGGCAACGTTTGCAGAATCCACTGGTATTCGGAAAGCGAACACGCTACCGTAGCGCGACGCGTGGCGACCCAAGTCACCACGCTGGTGCATCCGGGCCTGCGGTGAGTGAGCCCAACTCACAGCCGTAATCCTGAGGAGGGTCGCGATCACCCTGGGTGCACGGGAGCGTAGGGGCGATCGCGTCCGAGGGTGACGGGACGCCCCGGCAGTTGGAGGGTTGAGGGAACCATGTCTGTGGCCTCTGTCTCGCGATCCGCGTCGATGCGGATCCCGCTGACGTATGTGGTGACGCTCGTCCCGGTGGCGGCGGCACTCAACATCGTCGGCGGAACCATCAACACGGCGCTCAAGCTGCCGACCTTCCTGGACATGATCGGGACGGCGGTCGCGGCGATCGTCCTCGGGCCGTGGTGGGGCGCGCTTGTCGGTGTCATCACCAACGTCGGCGGTTCGTTCATAAACGGGCCGATCGGCATCCCCTTCGCCCTGGCGAACGTCGCCGGAGCGCTTGTCTGGGGGTATGGCGTTCGCTCATTCCGGATGGGTTCGTCGCTACCCAAGTTCTTCCTGCTCAACATCATCGTGGCGCTGGTCGTCTCGGCCGTCGCCGCGCCGATCGTCATCTTCGTGTTCGGTGGGTCGACCGGACACTCATCGGATGCCATCACGGCGGCGTTCGCCCAGGCCGGCAACGACCTGATCACGTCGGTGTTCGCCTCGAACGTGATCGTGTCGCTCGCGGACAAGATCATCGCAGGCTTCGTCGGTCTCTCGATCATCGCAGCGCTTCCGGCGAACCTGACATCCGGGTTGACCCTGCCCGCGGCCACCGGGATGCGCGGCGTCATGCTCGCGCTCGGCGGCGTCCTCATCGGCGTGGTGCTCGTGCTCGTGTACGTGTTCATCCTCGCGCCGGCACCCGCCGCCTGACCCGCCGACCAGACCTGAACCTAGGAGAACGACATGAGTGCACAAGACTCGAACAACGAACGGACTGTCGGCCCGCGCGAGGGCCTCGGTGCCGGGATCGTCGCGCTGGGGATCCTGTCGATCGCCCTCCCAGGGGTGGTCGACCAGCTCCCATCGGTCGCCAACGGCGGCAGTGCGGCGGCCGTGCTGTACGGCATGAGCGTGTTGATCGGCATCTTCGTGATCATCGCGGGAGTGATGACCTTCGTCGTCAAGGACTGACGAACGGCGCCGCAGCGTCGGCGCTTCGCGATCGACCCCCGCCCCGGCGGCCACGGTTGCCGGGGCGGGGGTTCGCATACAACCCAGGAACGTGATCGAGGCTGCACGGTGTCCGACGACCCCATCATCTCCATCTCAGACATGGGCTTTACCTATGCCCAGGGCGCCCGACCGGCCCTCTCGGGGATCAACCTGGAGATCGCCCGCGGCGAGTACGTGGCCGTCATGGGCCTCAACGGCGCCGGCAAGACCACGCTCGGTCTCTGCCTGAACGGGATCATTCCGCACATGCTGATGGGTGAGCAGACCGGCCAGGTCCGCGTCGATGGCAAGGACCCGGGCACCGTGGTGGTGCGTGAGATGGCCCGGACCGTCGGGATCGTCTTTGACAATCCGGAGTTCCAGATGAGCCAGATCACCGCCGCTGAGGAAGTGGCGCTCGGGCTCGAGAATCTTGGCGTTCCGGCGGAGGAGATGCCCGAGCGCATCGCCGGGGCGCTTCGACTGGTGGGCCTCGACGGCTTCGAGGAGCGCGCTCCGATGGGGCTGTCGGGCGGGCAGCAGCAGCGGTTGGCGATCGCCGCCGTCCTGGTCATGCGTCCGTCCATCCTGTTCATGGACGAGCCGACGTCGAACCTGGATCCGCTGGGCAAGGATGAGATCTTCGAGATCGCCCGGCATCTCAACCGAGAGGAGGGGATGACCGTGATCGTCGCCGAGCACGAAGTGGAGGTCCTGGCCGAGTACGCCGACCGGATCGTCGTCCTCCACGAGGGTCGGATTGCGATGCAGGGGACGCCGGCGGAGGTGCTGAGCCGCGTGGCGGAGCTCGATGCGCTGGGTTTGCGGTCGCCCCAGGTGACGGAGTTCGCCCATGCCCTGTCAGGCGCGTCCGCGGACCTCCCGGTCACGATGGATGGCACGCTGCGCTGGCTGGAGGCCCGGGCATGACCAGCGGCGCGTCCATCATCAGCGTCCAGGAGGCGCGTTACGTCTACAAGCGCGGCAACGTCGTCGCGCTGGAGGGACTGTCGGTCGAGATTGCCGCGGGCGAGCTCGTCGGGGTGATGGGCCAGAACGGCTCGGGCAAGACGACGCTCTCGAAACTCCTGAACGGGCTCCTGAAGCCGACCTCGGGCCGGGTGATCGTCGACGGGCGGGATACGGCCCAGCACACGGTGCAGGCGATGGCGGCGCACATCGGCTATGTCTTCCAGAACCCGAATCACCAGCTGTTCGCGACCACCGTGGCTGAAGAGCTGGCCTTTGGACCGCGCAACATCGGCTGCCCGCCCGCCGACGTCGAGGATCGCGTGGCGGAGGCGGTCGAATTCTTCGGGCTCCACGAGATCCTCGCGCTCCACCCGTATCGAATCAGCTTCCCGCTGCGCAAGCTGGTCGGGATCGCCTCGATCTTCACGATGCGGCCGAAGGTGTTCATTCTCGATGAGCCGACGACCGGCCAGGACCATCGAACCACCAGCGTGATCGACCGGCTGATCGTGCGCCTGGCGGAGCGCGGGGACACCGTCGTCTGCGTCTCCCATGACATGCCGCTCATCGCCCACGTGGCGCAGCGGGCGTTGGTGATGTGGAACGGAGAGCTGATCGCGGACGGCACCCCGCGCGAGGTCTTCGCGGACAAGGCCGTGATGGATCGAACCCATCTCACGCCACCGCAGGTCACCCGGCTGTCGATGCGAATGCCCGGACGGGCTGGCCGTCCCGCCGCCTTATCGGTCGCCGAACTGGTCGCGGAGTCGCGCTGATGCAGGGCGTCAATGTGTCGGTCACGCACGTTCGCGGGACCTCCTGGCTCCACCGGCTCAACCCCATCTCCAAGCTGGCCTGGCTGCTGGCGGTCACGCTGTTTGCCTTTGCCTCGTACAACCCGATCCCGCTCTTCCTGATCGCCATCGCCGGGCTGGTCCTGGGCACCACGGCCGGGATTCTCAAGCCGCTGATGCGGATCCTCGTGGTCTTTGCGCCCCTGACGGCGTCGATGATCGTGATCCAGACGATCGCCCCGGCCGTCTGCGGCGATGCCTGCACGGCGGTGGTCCAGCTGGGTCCGTTCACGCTCTACCAGGAGGGGATGTCGCACAGCCTCTCGCTGGTTTCCCGCGTCCTGTCCATGGAGATCGTCGCGCTGGGCGTGCTGATGACGACCCATCCGTCGGACCTGTTCGCCTCCTTTGCCAAGCTCAGGGTTCCGTACATCCTCAACTTCATGGTCTCGATGACGCTCCAGCTCATTCCGGTCCTCCAGCGCGAGGTCTCGGTTGTGCTCTCGGCGCAGAAATCGCGCGGGATGAAGAGCCGGGGGTTCGGTTCCATCGTTCCATCATTCGTTCCCGTCTTCGCCGGCGCCTTCGAGCGTGTGCAACAGCTCTCGATCAGCCTGGAGTCGCGCGCCTTTGGCTCGGCCGGTCTCAAGACCTCGTATCGCCAGGTCCGATTTGGCCCGGTGGATGCTGCGATCGCCATCCTCGGGCTGGCGGTTGGGGCCGTCGGCGTCTACGTCGGCCTGACGTTGTGGAGTGCTGACCTGACACCTTCCGTGGTTCTGCCGGTCGCAGCCACGCTGGGAATCTTCCTCCTCTCGGCGGTCCTGTTCATCGGCGTGCTCGCGGCGGCGATCCTGGCCATCGCCCGGTCCTGAGCCGTCCCGCCGTGGCCGCGATGGACCCGAGCCCGACCGTGCCCCAGCATCACATCGCCCTGCGCCGGGGCGATGTTGGGCGGTACGTCCTGCTGCCCGGCGATCCCGGTCGTGTGGAGGTCATTGCCCGGCACTTCGATGACCCGGTCTTCGTGGCCGCCAATCGTGAGTTCGTGACCTGGACCGGGACCCTGGACGGCGTTCCCGTTGCCTGTACTTCTACGGGGATCGGCTGCCCGTCGACCGCGATCGCGGTCGAGGAGCTCGTGGCGATCGGCGCCGACACCTTCATCCGGGTCGGTACCTCGGGCGCGATCCAGCCCGACATCGTCACGGGTGAGCTGGGGGTCATCACCGGGGCGATCCGCGACGAGGGGACCAGTCATCAGTATCTCCCACCGGAGTATCCGGCGGTCGCCGACATTGACGTGACGGCGGCGCTCCGGGCGGGCGCACTCGCGAGTGGCCACCCGTTCCGGCTCGGGATCGCGCAGTCCAAGGATTCGTTCTTCGGCCAGCACGCACCCGATCGGATGCCGATAGGGCCGGAATTGCGCCGGCGTTGGGCGGCCTGGACCGCGGGCGGCGCGATCTGCTCGGAAATGGAGGCCGCAGCCCTGTACATCGTGGCCGCGACCCTGCGGGTTCGCGCCGGTGGGGTGATGCTGATCTTCGGCAACCTGGGCGGTCGCCAGATGACGCCCGAGGAGCGGGTCGCGGGCGATATCGAGCGGGTCATCGAGGCCTCGATCGCCGGACTGCGGATCCTCATCGCCGAGGACGTCGCGCGGGATCGAGTGCTCGCGGGGGCCCGGGACGCCCGTAGCGGCCGGGACGCCCACAGCGGCCGGGACGCCCTGAGCGGGCGGGGGGCGGGATGACCGACGACGTGATGCACCACATCGCTCTCCGTCCCGGCGACGTGGGCCGGTACGTGCTGCTGCCCGGGGACCCCGGACGTTGCGAACGGATTGCGCGCCACTTCGACGACGCGCGCCTGGTCGCCAGCAATCGAGAGTACGAGACGTGGACGGGCTCCCTGGACGGCGTCCGCGTTTCGGTCACCTCCACCGGGATCGGCTGCCCGTCGACCGCCATCGCGGTGGAGGAGCTGCTCCAGTGCGGCGCGGACACCTTCATCCGGGTCGGGACCGCCGGTGGGATGCAGCCGGGGATGGCGACCGGCGAACTGGCGAACGTGACGGCGGCGATCCGCGACGAGGGCACCACGAGCCACTACCTGCCCATGGCCTTTCCGGCGATTGCGGATCTTGACGTCGTCCTCGCCCTGCGTGAGGCGGCTCGCCGCACGGGAGCCCGCGTGCGCGAAGGCGTCAGCCAGTCGAAGGATTCGTTCTACGGCGAGATCGAGCCTGGGCGGATGCCGCTGCGCGAACGACTCGAGGAGCGCTGGGCCGCGTTCATTGCCGGAGGTGCCATCTGCTCGGAGATGGAGGCGGCCGCGATCTTCATCATCGCCTCGATCCATCGTGCGCGCGCCGGCGGGATCATGGCCTGTGCCGGCAACCCAGCGATGACGGAGGCGGAGGTCTCCGCATCGATGGCGGGCTTCGATCTCGACGAGGTCATTGCGACTGCGGTCCAGGGGCTGCGGGTGCTGATCGAGCGTGACGGGGCGGTCGGACGCGTGGCCGGGCGTGATGGGGCGGCTTGGGCGGATGGTCGGAGCACGGGCGTGACGCGGGCCTGACCGTGGATCAAGACGCGGAGATCCCGTTCAACCCAGTGGACCCGCGGTTCATCGCCAATCCCTATCCGGCCTATGAGCGCGTTCGCGAGTCCGTCGCTGTCTGGCATCCCGAGGGCGATCATCTCTGGTACCTGACGCGCCACATGGACGTCCATGCCGCCTTCCGCGACCGTCGACTCGGCACGAATTTCCTGCACCGTTACACCCCAGAAGAGCTTGGCCTCGCGCCGGGGATCCCGGTCTGGCGCGATCCGCGCTGGCAGGACTTCGCCGCCTTCGAGCGCTGGGAGCTGCTGAACCTCGAGCCCCCGGTGCACACCCGGCTGCGTCGCCTCGTCACCGAAGCGTTCACGCCACGGAGCATCGAGGGGCTGCGCCCCGATATCTTCGGGCGGGCTCGCGCGTTGCTGGAGCCCGGACGCCAGGCTGGATCGATCGACCTCGTCAACGACTATGCACAGCGGTTCTCGCTGAGCATCATCTGCGACCTGATCGGGGTGGCGCCCGCGGATCGCGAGACGATCAAGCGCCTGTCCGACGACACCGTGGCGATGTACGAGCCTGCCCCGTCCGAGGCCCAGAGGGTTGCGTCCAATGCCGCCGCCGGTGATTTCCGTCGCTATCTGCTGGACGTGGTCGCTCTTCGACGCCGGACGCCGGCCGCGGACCTGCTGACCGCACTCCTGGATGCGACGGTCGAGGGCGAGCGCCTGAGCGACGATCAGATCGTGTCCACCGCGATGGTCCTGCTGATGGCCGGGCATGAGGCCACGGTCAACGCCACGACCAACGGGATTGCCGCGCTCGCGGCGCATCCGGACGAGTGGCAGCGGATCCGCCGGGGTGAAGTCTCGCCACGCGCGGCGATCGAGGAGATCCTGCGCTTCGATCCGCCGCTCCAGTGGTTCGAGCGCTGGGTGCTTGACGCCGGTTTCAGCGTGGGCGGCGTCGAGATCCCGGTCGGTTCGCGGGTGGCCCTGGTGCTGGCCGCAGCCAATCGCGATCCACGGCGCTGGCCGGACCCGGACCGGTTCGACGTTCGGCGTGCAGACGCGGGCCATCTCTCGCTCGGTGGCGGCATCCATTTCTGCATCGGCGCGCCGCTGGCCCGAATGGAGCTCGAGGCGACCCTCACGGAGCTGGCGCGCACGGAGGCGGAGCTGGTCATCCTCCCACCGGCCGTGCGGCGGCCCACCTTCCAGTTCCGCGGCTATGAGCGGCTGGAGATCGCGCTGACCAACTGAGCGGGGCGGTCCCCCCGGTACCCCCCGTCGGCCCCCGGTACCCCCGGTACCCCCCGTCGGCCCCCGGTACCCCCGGTACCCCCCGTCGGCCCCTGGTACCCCCCGGTACCTCCAGTACCGATTTCTGCACGAGCTAACGTGGTTCATCGGCAGATTCAACAGGAACCTGCTGATTTCGGGCAAGTCCACGACGGACTCATGTGGGATCCGGTACTCGGAGTACCCCCGGGGGCCGCGGTCGGGGTTGGACTAGCGCCTTCACGCCGGTATCGCCCGGGTCCGCCATCGCCCGCCAAGGTCGGTGACGATCGCCGCGCCCGCTGCGAGCATGCCGAGCGGGATGACGATCAGCCGCGCGGCGTCGGCCCCGAACACTGTCACCGCCGACCCGGCCAGCGCCGCGCCGGCCGCGATCCCAAGGGCCGTGGCCGACACGAGCAGCGAAAACGACGATGTCCGGGAGTGGCCGGGGGTGATTTCCGCAACGTACGCATTCGACTGGATGAACGTCGGGGCGATCGCGGCACCGGCGAGCGCGGCCGCCACGACGAACGGGACGTAGCCGCCAACGAGCGCCATGGGCAGCACGCCCGCGGCATAGACGACCATCGAGATCGTGAATCGTCGACGGGCCGGGGTCCGCCACGTCCGGGCCCCGACGAGGATGGCGCCGACGAGGCTCGCACCCGAATTGACGAAGAAGACCAGCGCAGCCCCTTCCGGGACCCCGATCGCCGCGGAGTACGCCAGCTGGAGGACCTGGACGGCCCCGAGGGCCCCACCGAGACAACCGACCGACACGAGGACCCCCGGACCAGCCGGGAAGCGTGGCCGCCAGCCGGTGATCCCATCGCCGTGCGGGTGCGGAGCCGGAGCCGGCAGGCTCCAGCGCGAGGTGATCCCCCAAACGCCGATCAGGCCCAGGCCCATGGCCACGACGATGGGTAGTCCCGCGAACCAGGCCGTGGCCAGGATCGCCACCGCGGACGGCCCGATCAGGAACGAGAGTTCGTCGTTGATCGATTCCAGGGCCTGTGCCGAGGCGAGTCGCGCTTCGCGGTCGTCGAGCGCCGCCCAACGAGCTCGTGTGAACGCCCCGGTGTTCGGCAGCACAGCGCCGACCATGGCCGCGAGCAACACGTACAACGGGGTCACCCCGACCGTCAACAGGCTGACCACGGCGAGCGCCG
>JANPDO010000155.1:0-4880 GCA_031431535.1 Chloroflexota bacterium | reverse complement strand
TCGGGTCGGCCATGCCAAGGCGCGCGCCGAGTTCCACGCGGAGTCGCCCAAGCACGTCCGCCGTGATGTCCGGGCTGTCGGCGACGATCAGGATCAGGTCACCCCCGGCGGCGCCCGCCTGCGCAACCAGCGCACGTTTCGTTCCATCGGACAGGAACTTGGTGATCGGCCCCTTGACGCTTCCGTCCGGTTCGAGCGCCAGGTATGCCAGCCCCCTGGCACCAAACCGCTTCGCGCGGTCGGTCAGCTCATCGATCTCTCGCCGAGTCAGCCCTGCCATCGCTGGCGCCACGATCGCCTTGACTCGCCCGCCCGCCGCCAGCGCCGCGTCGAACACGCCGAACCCCGAGTTCGGTGCCCCGTCGGGCCCCACGAGCGCAGGCGCCAGGTCAACCAGCTCCATCCCGAAGCGGATGTCCGGCTTGTCCGACCCGAATCGCTCCAGTGCCTCGGCAAAGGTCAACACCGGGAAGGGCGTCTGCTGGACCGGCCGATCGGGAACCGTCACCCGCGAAACCTCCACCGTCATGGCCTCCACGAAGCCCATGACGGTCGCCTCGTCGACAAAGCTCATCTCGAGGTCGAGCTGGGTGAACTCGGGCTGGCGATCGCCGCGCAGGTCCTCGTCGCGATAGCAGCGGGCGATCTGGAAGTACCGATCGATCCCGCCGACCATCAGCAGCTGTTTGAGCTGCTGGGGGCTTTGCGGCAGGGCGTAGACGCTCCCGGGCTGGAGCCGGCTCGGCACGATGAAGTCACGGGCTCCCTCCGGCGTGCTCTTGATCAGCGTCGGCGTCTCGATCTCAATAAAGCCGTGGGCGTGGTGGACCTCGCGGATCGCCTGCACCATCCGACTACGCAGGAGCAGATTCCGTTGCATGGGCTCGCGCCGGATGTCCAGGTAGCGGTACTTCAGGCGGACGCTCTCCTCAACCGAGGCGTCGGGGTCATTGATATAGAAGGGCGGGGTCTTCGCCTCCGATTCGATCGTGAGGGCTGACGCTCGAAGCTCGATCGCTCCAGTCGGCAGCTTCGCGTTCTCCGTTCCCGGCAGTCGCGGCGCGACCTGGCCAGCCACGGTGATCACGAACTCAGGACGCACACGACTCGCCGTCTCGAGCACCGCAGCCGGCGCATCCTCACCGTCGATCACGATCTGGGTGATCCCGTACCGGTCGCGCAGGTCGATGAAGATCAGCCCACCGTAGTCACGTCGGCGATGCACCCAACCCGACAACCTGGCGTTGGTGCCCGCCGCGGCCTGGCGCAACTGGCCGCAGGTGTGGGTCCGGTACGGCGTGGCAAGACTCGGGCTGTCGTGGGTCATGGCCGCCGTATGGTAGTCGACCGGGAGCCGCTCAACGGTCGAACGCCTACGGATGGATCGTCGGGTTGGCGGCATTGGACGCCACGTCGAAGTCGCGTCGGTCGCTACCCGCCGGTGCGGGTCAACCCTCCCTCGACCGCCTGGTCCAGGGGCATCACCCGCCTGCGTCGATCATGTATCTGGTCGTGGATCTCGGCATGGCTGCGGGCATCGAGCAGATCGCCAGGCAGATGTGAGGGCCCATTGCGGACATCCTCGACCACGAACGGCATTCCTTCCGCGAAGAGGATGGCGAAATGTTCGACCAGGTCGGGATCGAACTGCACGCCGGCGTGGCGGCGCAGTTCCTCCAACGCGGCCTCATGTGTGATAGCGGCCCGGTACGGCCGACCGGCGACCATCGCCTCGTAGGCGTCGGCGATGGCCACGATCCGCGCTCCCACCGGGATCTCCTCCCCGGAGAGGCCATGCGGGTAACCGCGGCCGTCAAACCACTCGTGATGATGGAGCACGATCGTGGCCGCGTCGCGCAGAGCGCCAGCCTGCTCCAGAACCACTTGGCCGATCTTGGGGTGCTCCGACACGATCCGCCACTCAGGGTCGTTGAGTTCGCCCGGTTTGGTCAGAATTTCCTCGGGGATAGCCAGCTTGCCAAGGTCGTGGAGCAGACTCGCGACGCGGATGCGCTCGATTTCGCGCTGAGGTAGCCCCAGACCCAGGGCGAGCTCAACAGCCGCGGCAGCGATCATGGACGATGGCTTGCCAGCCCACCCGGGTCGTGCTTCAAGGGCCGCCGTCAGGGAGTCCGTGGCCGCTCCGAACGCCGCCCGACCAACCTTTATCGCTTGGTCGCGGGCCGCAGGGGCGATCGCCGCGCGCCGAACCAGCCCGTTGTCGGCCAGCTCATGGAAGACGTACACCTGGTCTCGCCCGAGTGCCTTGGCGCTATACATGGCGTTATCGGCATCGCGCACGAGAGCCGCGAGCCCGAGGTGATTGCCGGATCCCCCGGCCACCCCGGCCGACAATGTCGCCGTTACCCGGGCGTCGTCCGCGAACACGATCTCGTGGCGGCCCACCAGGCGACGTAGCTTCTCGGCCAGGGACGCGGCGGCATCGACATCGGTCTCAGGCAGAATGATCAGGAACTCCTCACCACCATAGCGCCCGACGGCATCGACCGCCCGCAGGTTGGTCCGCAGGATCTCGGCGACCTGGCGCAACATCGTGTCGCCCGCTGCGTGCCCGTAGGTGTCGTTGATCCGCTTAAAGTGATCGAGGTCGACCATCGCAACTGACAGCTGGTGCCCGTATCTCGCCGCGCGATCGATCTCCTTCTCGAGTTCGACCAGGATGGACTGGCGGTTCAGCACACCGGTGAGTTGATCTACGGTGGCGAGGGTCCAGACTTCGGTCATCCGATCGGCCAACCGGTGGATGCTCGTTCGTAGGCGGCGGTCTCCGATGCCGCGACCGCGCGCCAGGCCGCCTGCGTCAGTTGCCGAGGCGAGGATGTCCAGGAGATCGGCCGTGCGGCGTGTCCGCCAGCGCCCGACCGTCAGGGCAAGGACAGCGGCACCGAGGAGGGCGCACAACAGGGCGATGGCCGCTATCGAGTACGTGAGCGCCGTCTGTGGCGAAAGGTTCGCGAAATCGGGCATTGGGACGGCGGATCTCCGGGCAGGCGCATTGCCACTGGTCGGGAGCAGCGTGACGAACTGGGGCGCCGTGGACCATGAGCCGATAGTCCCGGTCCGATCCGTCGTGGCGATGTTGGCGACACGCGGCCGACCCACGGAACGCGGGATGGACCATCAGACCGACGAACCGGCCGTCTCGGGCGCTCCTCGGCCGGCTGGCACGCCGGACAGTCCACTCGACTGGGGAGTAGGGCTGCCAGGTTCGGGATCGTCACACCGCCGGTCGGACGGCGCGCCGGGCGTTCCGGGAGCCGGAGTGTTCCCGAGAGTGGCACCGAGGGGGCGGGGCCGGGACGGGGCATACGAGCTAGAGTGACATCGTGGTGACCGCGCCCGACGACGTGCCCCTGCCCGGCGCGGTCCTGTTCGACCTCGATGGCACGCTCGTCGACACGGTGAACGTACGGATCGCGGCATGGGAACAGGTCCTCGCGGATGCCGGCCTGCCCACGAACCGGGACATCCTGGCGCCACTGATCGGGCTGGATGGCCGGCGCCTTGCCCGCGAGGTCGCCGCCGGCGCCGGTCGTCCGATTGACGAGGCCCGGTCTGAGGAGATCGACCGCGCGTCTGGCGAGGTCTACGCGCGCCTCAACCACTCCCCGCAGCCCCTTCCCGGTGTGGCACGATTGGTTTCAGAACTGGATCGTCGCCGGACCCCCTGGGCCATTGCCACATCGAGCCGAAAGGATCAGGTCGCGCCTTCAGTCGCGGCGCTCGAGCTAGCCCGCGAGCCGATGATCGTGGACGCGAGCCACGTCAAACACGCCAAGCCCGCGCCAGATCTGCTGCTGTTGGCCGCGCGGCAGCTGTCTGTGGAACCGGGCATCTGTTGGTACGTCGGTGACGCGACCTGGGACATGCTGGCGGCCGTCGCCGCCGGAATGGTCGCCATCGGTGTGCTGGCCGGATCGGCGGTCGATACGGCGGCACTTCAGCGAGCCGGTGCCGCGATGGTCGTACCCGGACTCGACGATCTCGCGCGGGTGCTCGGCTCCCCGTAAGCCGGCTGTGACCGCCGGCGGCCACCCCGCCCCCCGCGCCCCATGCGCGCCCTTGGGTCCTGGCCGTACCGGATTCGGACGGAACGGCAGTTGGTCAGCCGTGGTGGTGCGCGCTGTGGGCTCGTTCAATCTCGCGAGCCAGATCCGAAAGCGGTACGACCTTCTGGGTGCCTGCCGGGAGGTCGCGCAGGCCGACCTCGCCACCGGCCAGCTCGTCACCGATGATGACCGCGAAGTGTGCTCCGTCCCGCGCCGCGGCCTCCAGCTGTTTGCCGAGCTTGCGTCTGCCGAGTTCCGAGCGGGCGGCAATGCCCGCCGCGCGCAGGTCCGTAGCGATCCTGAGGCGGGCGACCGTGTCGTCCGGGTCCGCACCGACGACGACGGCCGTGGGGCCAGCCTCCTCCGGTGGCGCGACTCCGGTCTCCGTGAGTGCCAGGACCAGCCGATCCAACCCGATCCCGAACCCGATCCCCGGGGTCGGACGTCCGCCCAGCAACTCGACCAGGCCATCGTATCGCCCGCCGCCACCGAGTGCCTGCTGTTGTCCCTCGCGCCCGACGACGTAGAACTCGAAGGTCGTCCGAGTGTAATAGTCGAGGCCTCGAACGAGCCCCGGTTCCAGGCGATACGGGACCCCGAGCGCGTCCAGGTGGTCGCGGACGGCGCTGAAATGTTCCGCACACGCGGGACACAGGCGATCCGTGATCCGCGGCGCCGTGGCATTGAGTGCCGCCATTGCCGGGTCCTTCGAATCGAGCAACCGCAGGGCGTTCTTGTCCAGCCTTGCTCGCTCGATCGCCGGCAACACGGCCCGATGCGGTTCGAAGAAGGCCTTCAGCTCCGCGATGT
>JANPDO010000154.1:0-2977 GCA_031431535.1 Chloroflexota bacterium | reverse complement strand
GGGTGCTGACCTTCGATGGGCGTGGGAACGGCCGGTCGGATCGGCCCTAGGACCCGCTTGCGTACGCCGAGGAGGAGTTCGCCGCCGACGCACTCGCGGTCATGGACGCGACCGAAACGCCGACGGCCGCGATCGTCGCGTTCTCGATGGGTGCTGGACGGGCGCTCATCCTCGCCGCGAACCATCCGGACCGGATCGAGCGGGTCGTATTCATCGGCCCCTCGCTGCCGCTGGAGCCGCCGCGGCCGGAGCGTGCCGCCGCATTTCAGCAATTCTGGGTCGAGCAGGCCAGCCACGAGGGGTGGGCGAAGTACAACGCGAACTACTGGCTTACGGGTTACCCCGACTTCCTCGACTTCTTCTTCTCGCAGGTGTTCAGCGAGCCGCACTCGACCAAGCAGATCGAGGACTGCGTGGGCTGGGGCCTCGAGACGAGCGGCGAGATCCTGGTCACAGGGGAGAAGGCCCCGGAGTTCAGCGAGGAGCAGGCACTGGATCTCTGCGCACGCGTGACCTGCCCCGTCCTCGTCATCCATGGTGCGGACGACCAGATCGTCGCTCCCAGGCGAGGTGAGCTGCTGGCGGCGGCGACAGGCGGCGCGCTCGTCTCGCTCGAGGGATCGGGCCATGCGCCCCACGCGCGCGACCCGGTGAAGGTGAACCTGCTCCTTCGGGAGTTTCTCGACCCGCCGCAAGCGTCCCCGCGGAGATGGACTCGAGCGAGGAACCGCCGAAAGCGGGCGCTCTACATCTCATCCCCGATCGGACTCGGTCACGCCCAGCGCGACGTCGCGATCGCCCGGGAGCTGCGCCGGCTGCACCCGGACCTCGAGATCGACTGGCTCGCCCAGGATCCGGTCACCCGGGTCCTCGAGGCAAACGGGGAGCGGATCCATCCCGCCAGCGCGCGCCTGGCGAGCGAGTCTGGTCATATCGAGTCCGAGTCGGGCGAGCACGACCTCCATTGCTTCCAGGCCGTGCGGCGGATGGACGAGGTCCTCATCTCGAACTTCATGGTCTTCCACGACGTGGTCAAGGAGGAGTCGTACGACCTGTGGATCGGCGACGAGGCCTGGGAGGTCGACTACTACCTCCACGAGAATCCCGAGTTGAAGACGGTCCCGTACGTCTGGATGACCGATTTCGTGGGCTGGCTACCAATGCTCGATGGCGGGGAGCGCGAGGCCTTGCTGACCGCTGACTACAACGCCGAGATGATCGAGCAGATCGCGCGCTATCCGCGTGTCCGCGACCGGGCCATCTTCGTCGGCAATCCCGACGACATCGTGCCCGACATCTTCGGTCCGGGACTCCCGGCGATTCGCGAGTGGACAGAGGCGCACTACGATTTCGTGGGTCACGTCACCGGCTTCGATCCAACCGGCCTCGCCGACCGTGTCGCGCTGCGCGCAGAGCTCGGCTATGCGCCCGACGAGCAGGTCTGCCTCGTCTCCGTGGGCGGCTCCGGTGTGGGCGCCGACCTGCTGCGGCGGGTCATCGAGGCGTTCCCCGACGCGAAGCGGCGGGTCCCTGCCCTGCGGATGATCGTCGTCGCCGGTCCACGCATCGACCCGGCGAGTCTTCCGCAGCTCGCGGGCGTCGAGATCCGCGCGTACGTGCACGAGCTCTACCGGCATTTCGCCGCCTGTGACCTCGCCGTCGTGCAGGGCGGCCTGACGACGACGATGGAGCTCACCGCGAACCGCCGACCGTTCCTCTATTTCCCGCTTCGCCATCACTTCGAGCAGAACTTTCACGTTCGTCATCGGCTCGACCGCTACGACGCCGGCCGGTGCATGGACTACGCGACGGCGACGCCGGTGGCCATCGCGGAGGCGATCGCCACGGACATTGGGAGCCAGCCGCCCTATCGGACGGTGGAGCGCGACGGCGCCACGCGCGCTGCGACACTGATCGCGGATCTCCTCTAACCGGAAGTTCCAGCGCGCCGGATTCGAGCCGGTCAATGGCGCCCGCTGAACGCCGTCAGTTCGGTACCGGCTTGTCCGCACGAACGGCTTGGCCAGGAAGTCCACGCCCGGATCGAGCACCCCTGGGCCGAGAGAGCAACGTGCCTTCAACGCGGTTCCCGGTTAGCTCCCGCCACTGCCACTCGACGACCAGCACGCTCGCCGACAAGCCATTTGACCAACGGCGACAGAATAGCTACGCTGACGCGACAGAAGGAGCTGCAGCATGACCGTCGCCACAGCCTATGCGGATGAAGTGAAGCGGGTGAAGGCGCTTGGCGTTGAGACTGGCGACATCGCCCGGGCTACCGGCGCGGAGGTGGGGACGGTCACGTCGTGGGCGCGCGCAACGCGCCAGCCGTCGGCCCAGTTTCGCACGCGGCTGCTCGAACTCATTGCCATCGTGGATCGACTCTCCCGAACGATGGATGCGGGATACGTCCCTCTGTGGCTGAACAAGCCGCTGCCGGCCCTGGGTGATGAGCGGCCCCTGGTCGCCCTTGGCAAGGGGCGGTACAAGGACGTCTCGAAGCTCGTCGCCGAGCTCGAAAACGACTCGTTCTCCTGACCGGACTGCCCGCGGCCCGGATCTCCGTCAACGGGATCTGGTGGCGGATCAACCGGCGAGGCAGCGACCCGTTCCTCTGGACCAATGACGCAGCAGACGGTCGCTGGCAGCGAGGGGCTGTCGTGCGTGGTTTCTACCTCGCCGACACGGAAGCCACGGTCTGGTCTGAGTGGTATCGGCACACCTCCGAGCTTGGCGTTCCGCCGGCCAGTCGGTTGCCGCGCGACACCTGGAGGATCAGCGTCGCCGTCTCCGACATCGCCGATCTCAGGGCGGTCGGGGTCCTTGCGGGGCATGGGATCACCGAGCTCCGTCCGACCCGTCGGCAGTGGCCAGTCACACAACCGGTCGGCGAGGCCTACTTCCGCGATGGATACCGCGGGCTGCTGGCTCCTTCAGCCGCGCACGAGGGCGGCCTGGTCCTCGCCCTCTATCGGCC
>JANPDO010000153.1:0-6935 GCA_031431535.1 Chloroflexota bacterium | reverse complement strand
CCACGGCGCCCGGCGAAGAGCGGGTCGAGCGCGACGGCGACACGGTCCACGTGTACATGACCGCCATGCGTAGCCACTTCACACCCGACATTCTGCGAGTCAAGCGGGACGACCACGTCGTCCTCCACGTGACAAACATCGAACAGACGGCCGACGCGACGCACGGCTTCGCGATCCCCGGCTACAACCTCCAGTCGAGCCTTGACCCCGGTGAGGTCGTAACCCTCGAGTTCGATGCCGTCAAGGCCGGCTCGTTCGCCTTCTACTGCACCGAGTTCTGCTCGGCGCTCCACCTGGAAATGCAGGGCTGGCTCCTCGTCGAGCCGTAGCCAGGTTGGGGGCCGCCCACTGTGGCGGCCCCCTCCATCCCCTCGTCCACCACGACGGTTTCGGCCGCCGAAGTCTCCGGAGGAACAATCACATGCGCCATCCAGTTCAATGGCTGCTCGGGCTCACGCTCGCCGGTGTCGTCGCGGCCTGCGGTGGCGCGGCGGCCACCCCGGCACCCACGCCGGTCGTGGTCACGCTCGAGGCGACGGAGTTCGCTTTTGATCCCACCGCGATCACGATCCCGGCCGGCGTCGCGACCACGATCACGCTCACGAATGGCGGCACGATCGAACATGACTTCAAGGTCGATGCCCTCAACTTCATGGTCCACACCACCCCGGGCGAGACCCTCACTGGGACGTTGACGGCCGCGGCGGGCACGTACGACTTCTATTGCTCCATCGCGGGCCACAAGGAGGCCGGGATGGTCGGGATAATGACGGTCAAGTGAGCGTCCCGGTGAGCGGACAGTCCGTCTCAACGATCGATTTGGTCGCGCAGCCCGAGCGCGCGACGGCCGTTCGCCGGGCTGGCGCCGGGCGCCTTGCGCCGCTGCTGGTCGTGGTCGGGGCCCTGCTGCTCGTGGTTGCCGGGACACTTCCGGTCTGGGGCATGCGCCTGCTGGCCCCGCAGTATCCGAAGGGGCTTGACCTCTGGTTCCTCGGCGGTCGCAGCGAAGGCCCCGTCGACGAGGTCAACGCCCTCAACCACTACATCGGGATGCGCCCAATCGACCTGGCTACCGTGCCCGAGCTTGGCCTGTGGCCGCTGGCGGTCATTGGGGCGGCCGTCCTGTTCGTGATCGCGGTGCTCGTACGGTCGTGGCTGGGTCGCCTTGCCCTGATCGGCTTGTGGCTCGTTCCGGTTGGGGTTCTTGGCGACATCCAGCGCTGGCTGATGATCTACGGATCGCAGCTGGATCCTCAGTCGGCGCTCCGGCTGGATCCCTTCGTACCGCTCGTGGTCGGACCATCCACGGTCTGGAACTTCACGATCTGGGCCTACCCGGGTCCCGCCCTCGCGCTGTTCTGGGGGGTCGCCGTCCTCGCCATGATCGGCCGCCGCGCCGCTCGACCATCAGGGTCGGTCGCGCTCGCAACCGCGGCCGCCGCCCTGGCAATCGCGCTTGCCGGAACCCTCCTCGTCGTCGTCCCCGCTGTCCGGTCCACGGACGCATCGGACGCCAGCGCCGCAGCCGCCCTACGTGACCCGCCGGCCGGTGCCGTGGATCTCGCCCGCCTGATCGAGGCGGCCCCGGCCGGTGCGACCATCGTCGTGCCGGCCGGCTCGTATCGGGTCCACCTCGTCATCGATCGGCCAATCACCCTCGTCGCCGGCGGCGAGGTCCTGCTCGATGGCGGCGGCCGCGGCACCGTGTTGACCATCACCGCGGCGGACGTGACGGTCCGCGGTTTCCGCGTGGCGCACACGGGTGGCCAGGTCGAGGAAGCGGCAGCGATCAAGACGGTCGATGCCGATCGGGCCACCATCGAGGAGAACCGGATCGAGGATTGGTTCACCGGCATCGCGATCAACGGCGGCACGGGCGTCCGGATCATCGGCAATGAGCTGGTCGGGTCGGGGCAGGTGGCCAGCGATGCCGGGCACGCGATCGGTTCCGCGGTGGCGGGGCCGACTGGGAACCCGGCGGCGCCGTCTCCTGCGGGTGACCCCCATGCCGGGCACGGCACGGGGGCCGGTCCGGGCGGCCAGGGTGACGGGATCGTGCTCTGGAACGTCAGCGGTGCCCTGATCCGGGAGAACCTGATCCGGGACGTGCGCGACGGCGTCTATCTCAACTACGCGGACGACGTGCTGCTTGACGGGAACCGGATCGAGCGCAGCCGCTACGCCGTCCACGCCATGTTCGGGTCCACCATCACGGTCTTCGGCAACGAGGTGCGGGACAACCTGTCCGGCCTGGTATTCATGAACACGTCCGCCGTCCTCGCCGGCCGGAACGTCATCGTGGACGGCCGTTCACCCGGCACCGGCTTCGGGATCGTGGTCAAGGACGTCAACACCATCCGCCTGGCCGAGAATCTCCTCGCCCGCAACCGGGTCGGGCTCCAGGCCGAAGGCACGGTCAACCGGCTCAGCGCCGAGGCGGTCGTGACCAGCAACCGCTTCGAAGCCAACGATGTCGGCGTGGCGCTGATGCCCAGCGCCGATCTCGTCTTCGGCGGAAACATCTTCGACGCCAATCTGACCCAGGTGATGTCACTCGGGATCGGGGTTGAGCGCCACAACTTCTGGACGTACCAGGGAGTCGGGAATACGTGGAGCGACTACGGGGGGTACGACATCGCCGGTGACGGCATCGGCGACGTGGCGTATCGGTCCGGAGGCGTCGACGATCTCCTTGTCACGGCGGATCCGGCGCTCGGGGCGCTGCGGACCAGCCCGGCCATGACGGTCCTCGCCACGAGCCAGGCGATCTGGGCGGGCGACCGTCCACCGGTCGTGCGCGACGATTCACCCCGGACCCAGCAGGTTGGCACCGCGGCTGTGCCACGGGCCGACCCGATGCCCGGAGACCAGGCCCCGGAGTTGGCGGGTGTGCTCTGGCGGCTCGGCGGCCTGGCGCTTCTGGTCCCGGCCCTGATTGGCCTCGCGGCCCCATGGCGCCAAACCCTCCGACCTCGGCCGATCCGATGAGCCTGTCCGCGGCGGCCGGCCTGCGCACGCTCACCATTGACGACACCGGCGTCGCCCCGGAAGCGCCGTCCATCGTTGTCTGCGGCCTGACCAAGGCCTACGGGCGGCACCGCGTTCTGGACGGCCTGAACCTGACGATCCCGGCGGCGACGCTCACTGCGGTCGTGGGTTCAAACGGATCCGGCAAGTCGACCCTGTTCGGGTGCCTGGCCGGCGTCGTCCGCCACGGCGGATCGGTCAGCCTGCGTGGCTCTGTGCTCCGGCCAGCGGCGGGCAGGATCGCCTACCTCCCACAGCGGATCCGGCTGCCCGGTGGGGCAACGGTCGACGAGGTCATGGCGCTCTTTCGCGCGTTGGCCGGCGCCGCTCCGGACCGTACGGGGCCGCCCAATGGGTTTGTACCTGCGGGCCACCAACGGATCGGGGTGTTGTCGGGCGGCCAGGCGCAGCGCGTCGCCATCGCCGGAGCGCTGCTCGGGTCGCCGGAGCTGCTCGTTCTCGATGAACCGTTCGCCAACCTCGATGACGTCGCGCGCGATGCGCTCCGGGAGATGCTGGCCGTCCATCGGGCCGCCGGGGCGATGGTCCTGGTCGCCAGTCCGGCGGCCGCCTTCGATCTCCTCGCCAGCGCGGACCTGGTCGTCCGGATGGAGGCCGGGAATGTCGTCTTCCACGGCACGGCGTCCGCGTTCATGGCCGGCCTGCCAACCACCATCTGGGTCGCGCTCGATCCGGGCGCGGACGCCGCGGCGCTCGCGGACGTCGAGCTCGTGGAGCGAGTGCGGGTCGCCGGACGTTGGGTGTCCCTGGAGTGTCGTGAGCGCGACGCCACGACCGTCCTGCGCATCCTCGCCGAGCGCGGGATCGCACCCGACCGGTTGCGCATCGCCGGCCCGGGCGACGCCACGTTGGCGGGTTCGCCGCCGCCTGCAAGCGGAGCGGCCGAGTGATGACCGCGCTCGCGGTCTTTCGGGCGAGGTCCCTGCTCCGCGGCACGTCGACGATTGCCGCCGTACTGGTCTTCAGCGTCGCCACCGGGCTGGTCGCCTTCCTTGGTCTTGGTTCGTTCCGCCAGGTTGGCCTCGGCTCTGTGGGTCCGGCGGCCGCGGCGCTCGTCAACCTCGCCTTGCTCTTGCCCACGGCCCAGGCCGTCCTCGTTGGAGCGATGACGATGACCGCCGACCGTGAGAGCGGCTTCGGGGCGATGCTCCGCGCCCGCGGCCTGGGTGCCCCGGCTCTTGTGCTCACCGCGTGGCTGGCGGTCTCGCTCTCCGCGTGGCTATCGATCGCAGCCGGTTTCGGCCTGGCCGCGCTGATCGTCGCCGGCAACGTTCCGCTCGACGATCTGCCTGTCTTCCTCGCGCTGGGCGGCGTGTCGTTTGCCGCGTCCGGGGCGGCCGCGGCGGTCGGTGTCCTCGTCGGTGCGCTCGCGTCAACTCGGCTCCATGCGGCGGTCGGCGGTATCGCGGTCTGGTTCGCGCTGGCGATCGGCTTCGATCTCGTCGTTGTGGGCCTCGGGGCCTTCCTTCGCCTTGGCGAGGCCGCGGTCCTCGGGGCGATCGTGGCCGACCCGCTCACGGCCGCGCGCGTGGCGGCCCTCCTGGTGCTCGACCCGGGCGCCGGGGTCCTGGGACCGACCGGGGCCTACCTGGTCGAACGTCTCGGGCGCGACGGCGCGGCTGCGGCACTCATGGCGGTTGTCGGGGCCTGGACCGCGCTCTCGCTGGGCCTCGCAACGATCGGTGTCCGCCGCCGCGACGGCTGACGGACTTCGCCCCTCCTCGCCGCGCCCCACGCGGGCACGCCAGGAAGGCCATGACTGGCCTCGGTCATGGATGACTCCGGGGCTCCGCCCGCTTCCCTATCATCAGGCCCGACAGCCCGCAGGTGGAGCTCGCCCGATGCAGAAGATCCTCAATGACCCGGATCGGTTCGTCGACGAGCTGCTCGACGGGATCATGATCGCCCACCCGGACGAGCTCCGTGCGGCGGGTGATCCCCGGGCGATCGTGCGGGCCGATGCCCCTATCGTCGGCAAGGTGGCCATCGCAACCGGTGGCGGATCAGGGCATCTGCCGCTCTTCCTGGGCTACGTGGGCGCCGGACTGGTGGACGGGGTGGCGGTCGGGAACGTCTTCGCCTCGCCTTCAGCGGACACCATGCTCGAAGTCACGAAGGCGATCGATGGCGGGCGCGGGGTGCTGTACCTGTACGGCAACTACGGCGGCGACATCATGAACTTCGATCTGGCCGCCGAGCTGGCCGCGGACGACGGGATCGAAGTCGCGACGATCCGCGGGGCGGACGACGTGGCCTCCGCGCCCAAGGGCCAGGAGAGGCGCCGACGTGGGATCGCGGGAATCTTCTTCCTCTACAAGATCGCGGGCGCCGCGGCAGCCGCAGGTGCGTCCCTGGCCGAGGTCGTCGCGGTCACGGAGCGCGCTGCCGCCAATCTGCGAACGATGGGCGTGGCCCTGTCGCCCTGCATCGTGCCCGCGGCGGGTCGGCCAACCTTCGAACTACCCCAAGGCGAGATGGAGATCGGCATGGGGATCCACGGCGAGCCCGGGGTCCGCCGCGGGGTACTGGCCCCCGCCGATTCCATCGCGGATGAGCTGGTCGAGGCGATCCTCGCGGACCTGGATCTTGCCGCGGGCGATCGAGTCGCGGCCCTCGTCAACGGCCTGGGGGCGACGCCGAAAGAGGAGCTATACATCCTCTACCGGCAGGTCCATCGGCTCCTTCGCGAGCGAAGCATCCCGGTCGATCGGGTCTGGCTGGGTGAATTCGCCACGTCGCTCGAGATGGCCGGCGCCTCGTTGACGCTGCTCCGACTTGACGACGAGCTCGTACGCCTGCTCGACGCGCCGGCCCGGTCCCCCTTCTGGGTCCGCTGAGCATCGTGACGACACTTTCCGGGGTCATCGCCGGAGTGGCCGAGGACCTGGCCGGTGCCAGGGACGAGCTGAACCGACTCGACGGGGTGGCCGGCGACGGAGATCTGGGGGTGACCGTCGCGGCCGGCAGCGCGGCGGTCCTGGCGTTGCTACCGGAACTGGCCGACGAGGAGGCCGGAGCCCTGTTGCGGCGATGCGGTCGGGAACTGGCGCGGGCGGCACCGTCCACCTCAGGAACACTGATCGCCACGGCACTGATGGCTGCCGGCAGGGTCTCGGGGGAGCCGGGCGAGACGGTGACTGCGTTCGTGGCGCGTGCTGCGTCGGTGGCCTTCGATTCGATCTCTGAACGGGGCAGGGCGTCCCTCGGCGACCGGACCATGCTCGATGCCCTCGGCCCGGCGGTGACAGCGCTGGAGGCCGGCGCTGCAACGGGGGCCAGCATCGTTGACGCGCTCCTGGCCGCCGCGGCCGCCGCCGCGGCGGGTGTCGAGGACACCCGCACCATGGAGCCAAAGGTCGGTCGAGCCGCCTGGCTGGCCGGACGAGCGGCCGGCAACGTCGACGCAGGGGCGCAACTGGTTGCCTTGATCCTTCGCTCCGCTGCAGGCAGGGTCAGCCGGGACCCGGATCAGAGGCCGTAAAGCTCCACGGCGCAACCCCGCGGCGCATGGTGTTCTTCCCAGAGGGACAACGTTGGCGAATCGGCCGGGACCGCCTGATTCGGGCGTCGCTGATGATCAAGTTCTGACCCGACTGACCGGAAATCATCCTTGGCCGTGGCGCGTTTGGGGTTCGATCACGACAAGACATCCAGGGCGATACCCCCTGGACCCGGACAAGAGCGGAATCGGCGCTGCTCGAGAGGAGTGGTGCTCCACTAGTACTTTCACGCAGAACGACTCGCAGGGCGAGGGGCACGGGCGCGAGCCCAAGGCCTCGGCTGAGCTCAAGGCCTCGGCTGAGCTCAAGGCCTCGGCTGAGCTCAAGGCCTCGGCTGAGCTCAAGGCCGCGGCTGCGCTCAAGGCCGCGGCTGCGCTCAAGGCCGCG
>JANPDO010000152.1:0-3145 GCA_031431535.1 Chloroflexota bacterium | reverse complement strand
CGTATCGGTGAGGACGACGTTGGTCGAGTCACCGGTCCCGCTGGCGCTCACCACGATCGTGTAGCTCGCGGTCGCACCGGCGTTGATCGCCGGGGTCGTCGTGCTCTTGACGACGGAGATCTCCGGCTGGCAGGCCACGGTGATGGCGATCGGGCCGGAGCTGTTGTTCTGGCTGTTCGTGTCGTTGCCGGAAGTGACGGTCGCGGTGTTGTTGAGGACACCGCAGTTGGCGGCCGTCGTCGGGGCGGTCAGGGTGACCGTCCTGGACGTCCCGGACACCACCGTCCCGAAGTTGCAGGTCAGGACGCCCGTGGTGATCGAGCAGCCCGTGACCGCCGGGTTGATGGTCCAGGTGAGCGCGGTCGGGAGCGTATCGGTGAGGACGACGTTGGTCGAGTCACCGGTCCCGCTGGCGCTCACCACGATCGTGTAGCTCGCGGTCGCACCGGCGTTGATCGCCGGGGTCGTCGTGCTCTTGACGACGGAGATCTCCGGCTCCAGGACCAGGGCGTTGGCCGCCATCTGGTTATCGCGCTTGCCTGAGGCATCACCGTCGACCGCGGCGAGCGCGACATGGTACGGAGAACCCGGGATAGCGCCTGCGCCACCAAAGCCGTCCTCGGGGACCCAATCGATCCCGCGAGCGACATGGGCGCCGAACCAGAGGACGACATCGCACGTGGTGCCGCACAGGGCGCCCGTGCTGCCAACCGTGAACGAGATCGTCGTCTCGGTTTCGCCATCGCCGCCGCCATACGAACCACTGACGAGCACTGGTGTCGTTGCGCCCGTCATGTCGCCGCCTCGCATCGCGAACTGGCGGTCGCCCGGGGCGCTCGGCTCAAAGGCGTTCGGGACGTTCGGGTCTTCCGGGATATCGAGAAGGTCCTCGGCCGCGGTCGTGCATCCGGTGATGTCCTGGCACCGGTCCGCCACGTTGATCCAGTCTTCGGACCAGTCCCAGGTCGTCAGGAAGTCATAGGCGTGATTGGCAGCCTTCGTCGTCCCGTATTGCAACGTGACGGTATGGGTCGAGCCCGGAACGAAGTCTGTGAGCCAGAGGCGCTGAACTGTGGCATCGCCTTCGGCATAGGTGGAGTTGTTCCCCTGGAGGTTGCCGTTGATCCAGCGACAGCCATCGGTCGCTGACGGCGCGTATCCGTCACCGTCGTCGTTCGAGCACTGGTCGTACGTGCCGATGCTCAGGGCGAGGACGTTGGTCGGCGCCGCAGCCGAGGCGTACTGCAGCAGCAGAGAGAAGACAAAGATCGCGGCCCAGAAGAGAGTGAACCCCTTCCTGGTCCGCGCCGTCAGCGTAAGAGGATATCCCGAAGATTTCATGAACGTTCTTCCTTTCCTCGAAGAGTAGCGACGATAGCTGGCGAGCCTCCGCCGTTGGTGAACCGGGGTCCCGCCGCCAAATCGACGGCCTTGACCCAACTGGCTCCTGTTGCGCCCGAAAAAAGTACCGGGCGCAGATCAGTGCTTCCGCATCCTACGTCGACGCGGACCGCGAATGGTACTAGGCATATCTGGCGATATCCACCCCCAATTCCGCCAATCCACCCCTAACCGGATTCGAGGAATCGACCGATTCCGATGCGTCCACGCACCGGACCCATAGGACCTTCGGGGCATCCGCCGGCCAGCCCGTCGCGGGCGGTACCATGGCGGCCGATCCAGTAAGCCCAGGAGGTTCGATGGCGCTGCCCGCCGAACGACACGAGCCCGAGCCACCGGTGCGCAGCCGTGTGCGGGCGGCCGTGGGACGCGCCTGGGCGCGGGCGATTGAAGCGGGCGTGCTGCCGGCGTTGCCTGACGGATCGACGAGCCCGGGTCGCCCGACCGTGGAGGTCGAGCATCCCGCCGACCCGGCTCATGGGGACTTTGCCAGCACGCTGGCCATGAAGCTCGCCCGGCCGTATCGAATGGCGCCGGTCGCGATCGCCGCGGCGCTTGCCGCCGAAATCGCCCGCGAGGCGGCCTCCGACCCGAGTTCGACGCCGATCGCGACCGCCGAGGTCGCTCCACCCGGCTTCCTCAACCTGCGCCTGGCCGATCACGCCCTCGAGACGGCGATCGCGGGGGTCCTGGCCGCACCCGATGCCTGGGGCCGTGTCGCCCCGATCCGGCCGCGCTCGGTCAACGTGGAGTTCGTCTCGGCCAACCCGACCGGGCCGCTGCACATCGGCAATGCCCGCGGTGCCTTTGTCGGGGATCTGCTGTGCCGGGTGCTGGAGGCCGGCGGCCAGCGCGTCACGCGGGAGTACTACTTCAACGACACGGGCGGGCAGATCCGCAATCTGGGAGCCTCGGTCGCCGCCCTCCGGCGCGGCGAGCCGGTCCCCGACGACGGCTACAAGGGCGACTACGCGGCCGACCTCGCCCGTGAGCTCCCCGCGGATGTCTGGGTAGCGGCCAGCGCGCCCGATGCCGACAGCGCAGGCATCGTGGGCCAATGGGCGGCCGGCCGTGTCCGCGAAGGGATCGAGCGGAGCCTGGCGGCGCTCGGCGTCCGATTCGATCTCTGGACGACCGAGGCGAGCCTGCACGCCGAGGGCTGGGTCGGGCGTGCGGTCGATCGCCTGCGCGAGCGCGGCCACGTGTACGAGCTGGACGGCGCAACGTGGTTTCGATCGACAGACTTTGGCGACGACAAGGATCGGGTCGTCTTCAAGTCCACGGGCGAGACGACCTACTTTGCCGCCGACATCGGCTACGTCACCGAGAAGTTCAGTCGCGGCTTCGACCACCTGATCTATGTCTGGGGCGCCGATCACCATGGGACGGTGGCGCGGGTTCGCAATGCGGCGGGCGCGATGGGCTACGACGTCTCCGCGGTCCAGATGCTCCTGTATTCGTGGGTTCGGTTTGTCCGTGATGGGGTCGAGGTCGCCATGTCCAAGCGAGCCGGCGACTTCATCACCCTCGATGAACTGCTAGCCGAGATCGGCGTGGATTCGGCGCGCTGGTTCTTTGCCTCGCGGTCGGTCGGCACCGGGATCGATTTCGATATCGAGCTCGCCAAGAAGCAGTCGAACGAGAACCCGGTCTACTACGTGCAATACGCCCACGCCCGAATCGCCTCGATCGTGCGAAAGGCGGCCGATGCCGGGTTGATGCCGGAAGGCGGGGTGGCCGGGTG
>JANPDO010000151.1:0-2432 GCA_031431535.1 Chloroflexota bacterium | reverse complement strand
ACGCCAGGCGCCGGGTCCCAGGTCCGTGAAGTTCGTGTACACGGTGTAGGTGAGGGTGGACATCAGGACCGCGATCCGGGAGCACGCGACGCCTCGTGGCGGACGGACGGTGAACGGGATGTGGTCCTCGTCGTCGCCGGCGCGCAGCAAGGCCGCGTAGACGCCGCTCGGCAGGTCGTCCGGGATCGTCAGCTCGAAATCAATCATCCAGCCGGCGTCCTCGAGGTCGTCGCGGTGGAAGTGAATCGCGCCGAACTGCTCGGGCGCGCGGTGGAAGTCGGTCACGCTGCCGTCGAAGTTGTGGCCGGTCACGGCGCGGGTCGGCATGTTGACGGTCCAGCCGTGGTGGCCACTTGAGGAGCGGTCGGTGACGCGGTCGGTCGGGATGTCGGCGGCGAAATCCCAGGCGCCAACGCCCTCGAGCACGGGGCTATCGAGCTTGCCATCGAGGTGGCGGGCCATGCCATCGGCGGTGCGGACGGCGCCGAGGATGAGCGGGCCATCGAGGGCCGGGAGGGCGACGCTTCCGGTCGCCTGGGCGGCGGTTGGGTCGTCCGGCCAGGAGCGGAGCGGCGTCTGACGGACCGTCGCGTGGCCGGCCTCGATCGTGCAGTCGACGCGGTACCAGGTCCAGCGAGCGACGGCGGCGCCGGTGGAGATGCGGATTGCGCCCGCGACGAGTTCGACGACGCCCGAGTCGGACAGGACGAGCGCCCAGCCCGAGTGGTCGCCCGCGTCCCCGGCCGCGCTCCCGAACGGGTCGCCGATGCTGGCGATGACCTGTTCACCGGCACCCGGGTTCGTCGGATAGAAGTAGACCGAGAAGGCCAGCGACGGCCCTGCTGCGCCGGCCGGCAACGGGATCTCGACGTACGAGCCGGACCTGATCGACTGGTGCCGACCCGGTCGCGGCCCATCAATCGCGGATGGAATGACGACCTGCTTGAATCCGGGCCCGGCCGGGTTCTCGTCGCCGTGGATGAGCCGGACCAGCCCCGACTCATACGCCGGATGGTCGCAGCTGACCATGAACCGGATGGCTTCCCCCGGCGCAACGCTCAGCCGGTCGCTGTAGCCAAGGAGGCGCAGCATCTGCTCTCTGCCGCGGTCAGCGCCGGCGTGAGCGAGCGGCCGCCCGCTCGAATGCCGCGACGAACCCGTCCGCGGCGTCCATCGACCGCGACGGATGGATCGACAGCCGGATGAACGGGCGACCACGGATCTCGCCGTAGCCCTGGCCCCAACCCTCGTCGGCCATCGTTTCGTGCACGTCGTGCAGGTCAATGGTCGCCGAGGTGAACCCGACGACCGAGATGAACGGGGGTGCGATGAGCGACATGCCAGGGATGGCGGTCACGCCCGCCACGATCCGGTCGCGCAGGGCCAGTACGTGCGCGGTCGACGCCCGGTAGCCGGCGCGACCCAGATGGCGCATCGTCGCCCACGCGGTCGCGGCGCGACTGCCAGGCTTGGTCGATGAGGTCGTGTGGATGAGCGTGCGCTCGGTCGGGATCGTCTCGAATAGGTCCGCATCGCGCGACAGGAAGAACCCAGTCGAGATCGGCAGGAGGCCCAGCTTGTGGCCGTCCGTCATCATCGTCGTCACGCCCGGCAGGCTGAATTCGAAGGGCGGGATCGCGTACCCGAGATCGCGCATGAACGGCAGGATGAAGCCGCCGAATGCCGCGTCGACGTGGAGCGGCAGGCCCTTGCGAACGGCGAGGTCGGAGAATGCCTCGATCGGGTCGAGCTGGCCGAAGTTGCCGCCGGGCGCGGACGCCACCAGCCCGACCGTGTTTGGCGTGATCGCCCGCTCGACGTCTTCGATCCGCGGCAGGTAGTCCGGCCCGACGTCGATCTCCACGAGCCGGATGCCCATCAGCTCCGCGCCAAGGCGGAACGAGAAGTGCATCGTCACCGGGGCGATGACCTCTGGCACGGCACGGTGCCCGCGGTTGCGCATGAGCCGGAGCGCCGCCAGGTTGGACTCGGTCCCGCCGGTCGTGATGACGCCCACGGCGTCCGGGGCGCCCAGCAGCGATGCCATCATCCGGACCGCCTCGCGCTCCAGGGAGAGCGTCCCAGGCTCGGACTCGTCGGCCCACTCGACGAAGAAGGTGCCCTGGGTGAGTTCCTCGATGCGCCGGCTGATCGGGTGCGGCGTGCCGGAGTAGGTGATCGCGAAGTTGCGGTCCCGCGCGTAACGATTCTCCTGCAGGCGGGCGCGTACCTGTCCCAGGACGGCCTCCTCCGCCTCACCGGCCTCCGGGAACTCGGTCGGCAGCGCGGCGGGCAATGTCGCATGGCCGGCGGGCAGGTCGAATTCCGCGGTGGGCATCGGGCTACGCCTCGTCGGGGAAGGTGAACGCGTCGGCCGGCACCGCGGACGGCACGCGGCTTGCGGTCAGGGCGTCGCCCGGCAGATCGGTCGG
>JANPDO010000150.1:0-2983 GCA_031431535.1 Chloroflexota bacterium | reverse complement strand
CGAGCAGCGTACCGGCGACGTACCGACGCGACCTGGCGTCAGCCCTCGGCAAAAAGGGCCGCGAAGACGTGATCGGCGTCACTTGACGCGGACAATGGTCAGTCTTACTGTGCGAAGTAAGAACAGAATAACCAGGGGCTGACAATGCGAATCACGACAAAAGGCCAGGTCACGATCCCGCTGGCGGTGCGCGAGCAAACGGGCCTCCTGCCGAATACTGAAGTTGAATTCCTCGTGGAGGATGGAAGCGTGCGCCTCGTGAAGGCGACCGTGGGCGTCCGTCCGACGCGCGGGGCCACGGCGGTCCGACGACTTCGCGAGCACGGCGGTGGGGTCCGCATGACCACGGACCAGATCCTGGCGCTCACACGCGGGGAAGCGTGACGCCCGTCCTCGTCGATAGCAACGTGCTCCTCGATGTCGCGACGGCCGATCCGGTCTGGAGCGATTGGTCCAGCAACACCCTCGAACGCACCGCGGACCAGGCCGTGCTCATCATCAACCCGCTCGTCTACGCCGAGGTGTCCGTCGGATTCCCGACCATCGAGGCACTCGAAGCGGCCCTCCCGGTCGATCTCTATCGCCGCGAGGATCTCCCGTACGAGGCCGCATTCCTGGCCGGCAAGTGCTTCATTCGGTATCGGCGCGATGGCGGATCCAGGCGCTCACCGCTCCCTGACTTCTATATCGGCGCGCACGCGGCCGTGGCCGGCTATCGACTCCTGACTCGGGACACGACGCGATATCGCACCTACTTCCCGACTCTCCAGATCATCGCGCCATGACAGACTCAAAGCCGTCGACGTAGTCGTCGTCCCGGGGGCGGAGCCCGTCGTCGCGTCGTACCGGGACCTGGTTGACCGCGAGGCGTGCTAGGGTGTACGGTTCGTACCATTCGTACCACTGGAGGGCGAAATGGTCGAGTCGATCAGCATCAGCGAGGCGCGCGATGATCTTGCTGAGCTCGTCAACCGGGTGGCCTACGGCCACGAGCGCGTCCGCCTGGTCCGGCGCGGCCGCGACCTCGCCGCGGTCGTTCCGACAGAGGACCTCGAACTCCTCGAGGCGCTGGATGACGAACTGGACCTCGACGCGGCGCGAGAGGCGCTCGCGAATCCCGCGAACGCCGGGCGCATCCCATGGGAAGACGTCCGCGCCCGCCTGGGCCGCTGATCGTTCGTCGGGGGTCGGTCCGTGGGCGGTCGCTACAAGATCGAGTTTCTGTCGAGCGCAGCTCGCGAGCTCGAGGCGCTCCCGCGTGAAGTACAGGGCCGGGTCGCCGACGCCATCGAGGCGCTGGCCGACAATCCACGACCGTCCGCGGCGAAACTGCTTTCCGGTACGGGTCGCGAGCGGATCTGGCGCATCCCTGTCGGGCAATTCCGCGTTCTCTACCAGGTCACAGATATCGGCGTCACCGTCGCCATCGTGCGGGTCGCCGATCGCCGCGAGGTCTACAACGCGACCGCAATCAGGCGCCTGCTGGGCCGTCTCCGTGGCAACCCGTAACGAGCCGGTGGGTCGGCGGTGGGCCGTGGCTGGGAAGATGCGCCCGAAGCCGGCGACGGCCGTCCTTCCACGACCCACCCGGGCGACACCCGCCCGCACGGCTAACTTCTCCAGCTGGTCAGCGAGGCAAGAACCTTGGTGAGAAACAATCGGCTGAGCCTTCGTGATCGCCTGTGGGGCGATCTAAGCGAAGGTCGCCCCCGAGGTAGTCGGCGCGTCATGTCGAGTCGGCCGTGGAAACCGTTGGCCGTGCTGATGACCGTGGCGGCATGCAGCGGCTCCATCGCGCCCGGAACCGAAAACCGCGAGCCGACACCGACGCATGAGAGGGCCTCGCCACGACCGACGCCCGAGGCCGTCGCCGCGCCGACGAAGCCACCGCGCACGGCCGTCGCCGCCGCCACCGCGGTCGCCGCCGCTCCTCCGACGTTCCCCGTCCTTGGTGACCAGCGCGAGGACGGCGCCATCCAGCTGGCAATTCCGCTCGATGGCAGCCTGCAAAACCCGGCCTGGTCACCCGACGACGCGGCGATCCTGTTCACCCGCTTTCGCGCTGGGTACAACCGAGAACCGGCCGATCTATACATTCTCGAGTCCGGTTCCGGCGAACTGCGCGAGCTCGTTGCGGACGGTAGCGGCAACGTGAATCTGCCAGGCTCAGCCTGGAACGCGACCCTCGATCGAATCGTGTTCTCCTCCTCTCGCGACCCGCACGACGAGATCTACGTCATTGACGCAGCCGGCGGTCCCGGTGACGAGATCCAGTTGACGACGCGGGAGGGCCTCGTCGCGTACGAGCCCGCCCTGTCGCCGGACGGGATGTCCGCGGTTTTCGAGACCCACGTCCTGGACGCCGAAGATAACGGCCGAATCATGACCTACGACCTACTGACCGGCGAGTACGCCACGCTGACCGAACCCGACGCGGATTGCCGGCAGCCGAACTGGTCGCCGAGCGGCGATCTCATCCTGTATCAGAGGCTCCAGGACGGCAACTGGGATATCTGGGTAACAGATCCGGTGGGTCGCGAACACCGCCGGGTGACGTCCCTGCTGGGCGACCAGACGGATGCATCATTTTCTCCCGACGGCGAATCCATCGTGTACAGCTCCAACGATGGGGAGCTCGAGTTCGCGAACCTGTTCATCGTCAATCTCGCCGCTGGCGACCCAATGCCGGTCACGCGCTTTGACGGCTACGATGGCGCGCCTTCATGGTCGTCGGATGGGACGCGCATCGCCTTCGAATCCTACGCGGGCGAGCCGGACAACTCGTCAGGCACCGCATTATGGCTAACAGCGGTGCCTACTGCCTTCGGCCCCGCACAGGGGGCGCCGTGACCACGGCCCGATCCACCGAGAGGAGCGTGCCCGTGCGACGCCTCGCGCCCTTGTCTTTGTTGATCGGCATTGTGCTCGTGGCTGGGTGCACGGCCGGCCCGAGGGAAGGCGTCGGCGAACCGACCGGCGCGAC
>JANPDO010000149.1:0-2994 GCA_031431535.1 Chloroflexota bacterium | reverse complement strand
TCGGTTGAGGCGTTGGCTTCGGTGTCGGCGTATGGCCCGGAGCCATGAGCACGGACGTGGTTTGCGAAACCCTCGTCCGCGCCGCGTATCGTTCGCCCGACCGGCGGCCGCCCGCGGCCGCAACGTTGTAGGCGCACGATTCTGCAGGAATTGATGTCGCCGCAGAGGATGCGATGCCGCTCCGAAGGGCCGTCCCAGCCATGGTCCTGGTCAGCCGGCCGGGGCTGACGACGACGACATCGAGCCTCGACGACCGTCGATCGGCGCCGTCGCCGCATCGCACAGACGCGGTGCCGCGCCCATTCGCCCCGTCGGCGTGGCCGACGGTCGGTGGCACGAGCACGCTTGCGATGGCGGCCGCAAGGGCAAGCGCTGCGGCAACCCCTGTTCGAGGTCGCTCGATGTGCCGAGGGTTCATGCTGAGACGATCGCTCCTGGCCCGCGTGCGGCTTGACCGTCCACGACGGTAGGGCGCGATTGGGCGATCGTCCTTGGTCACATTGGGCCATCTGGGCGGTACCTTCAGTGCGCATCGACCTCCCCCTTTCAAGTCGTATAACACCTGGACGGAGGCGCACTAGGAGACCAACGATGGCGACGACTGTCGCGGACGAGCTATCTGGGCACGGCAAGGGACGAGTCGATCGGATCCGACTGCGTCTCATGTGGGCCTTGCTGATCCCGTTCAGCATCTTCATGGGCATCGCGACGGTCGAGGGATTCTCGCTTGCGGGTCCGTCACGCCCGGAGGCCGCGATCGCGGTCCTCATTGGAGTGGCCGTTTTCGTGCCGATCCTGATGGCTTGGTTCGCGCGCAGCATCCTTCGAGAAGCGCAGGCCCTCGACGGCGAACGCCAGGAACTCAGCGAGCTGTACGGGCGGGCACGCCACGACGCCCTCGTCGACGGTCTGACCGGGCTCGGGAACCATCGTGCATTCCAGGACGAGCTCGCTCGCCAGCTCGAACTCGCGAAACGGCACGGGACGCCGCTGGTGCTGCTGCTCGTCGACGTTGACGACCTCAAGCGGGTAAACGACACCCAGGGCCACGCCGGGGGCGACCGTCTGCTGGAGGCTGTCGGCCGGGTTATCGCGACCATCCTGCGTCGGAGCGACCGTGCCTTCCGGGTCGGTGGCGATGAGTTCGCCATCCTCCTCCCGAATTCGGATGTCGACACGGGTCTGGCCGCGGCCCGGCGCATCCTCGCGTCGGCGCTGAACGGCGGCGACCCGAGTCACGAGATCGACTCATTCTCGCTTTCGATCGGCGTCTCCGCCTACCCGTCGCCGAGCATTGAGGGTCACCATCTCTACCGCAATGCCGACGCCGCCCTGTACTGGTGCAAGCGACACGGACGAACGGCGGTCGTTGCCTTCGACCCGGGCCGCGACGGCCCTGCCTCGGACGATCGCTCGGTGGCAGAGCTGTCGGCCGCCGTCGGGGCGGTCCTGGCGACGCGGGCTCTGCGTCCCGTCTACCAGCCCATCTTCTCGATGAAGACCGGCGAGCCAATCGGCTACGAAGGGCTTGTGCGTCCAACCGACGACGCGCCCTTCGCGGATGCCAGCGCGCTGTTCGCTGCGGCCGAGGCCGCCGACCGGACGGTCGAGCTCGATCTCGCCTGCCTCGAGGTCGTCGCCGCCGGTGTTCGGCTGCCCAACACCGAGACGTACATCAGCGTCAACCTCTCACCGCGTACCCTCGAATCGAGCCTGTTCCACCCCAGCGAGCTCAAGGCGATTTTCCGCCGCCACGGTATCCCGCTCGAGCGGGTTGTGCTCGAGCTGACCGAACGAGAACAAGTTGAGGATCTCGAGCAGCTCCGAAAGAACGTGGAGGCATGCCGTCGGGCCGGCATGCGCCTTGCCGCCGACGACGTCGGCGCCGGTAACGCAGGTCTGCGCCTGCTGAGCGAGATCCACTTCGACATCGTCAAGATCGACCTCTCCCTGGTCCAGGGCGGGATGACGCACGATCCCTCGCATGGGGTCCTTCGCGCGCTCCAGGAGCTCGCAACCCAGTGGCAGGCCTCGATCGTCGCCGAGGGAGTCGAGACCGCGGCGCAGCTGGCGGTCGTCCGCGGCCTTGGCATCTCGGCCGGGCAGGGGTATCTGCTCGGCAGGCCGACCAATGTAATGACGAACGAGCGAGTCAATCTGGCCGAGTTGGAGTCCTCGAACGACATCGAGGTCCTGCTCATGAAGCGGGATCAGGTGGGCAGCCCGCATGCGATCCAGCCGAGGATCTCCGCAGCGTCATAGGCACTGGTCCGGCGCAGGGCAGCCCTGGCGCCGGGCCCCTGGCGCCGGGCAGTGCGCACCAAACCGGGCATTGTCGCGGTCCGCGGACGACGGATGACCGCTCCGACGGCGTCAGCTCTTGCTTCCGGGTCACCGCTAGCCCTCTAGTGAAGTTCCCTGGTCCAAGTGAGACACCGCTCGGGGTCCAGGATGAGATCACTCGCCCGGCCCAGGCCGCGAGCCATCGGGGAGTCGACCTACCCGGTACTCACCGTACCGCGTTCCCCACGAGTGAACGTGATCCCCCGGCAGATTCGACACGTTGTGTCGATTTCTGGCAGGACCACGAGACGTTCATCCGCAATCCGGTACTGTCAGGACCCGAGGGCGGGGGATGGGCGCGTGATGGCGGGGGATGGCGCGTGATGGTGGCGGGGGTGCCGCCTGACCAGTCCCAACTTCACCGGGGAACTTCACTGCCAATCACGTGCGAAACCGTCTAGCCGTGGGCTTGCGTCCGCCGTATGCTCTTGGTCCGCGGCGACGGGCAAACGTCCCGTCCGGCAACGAACCATGAGGGAGGCTCGATGGATCAGAGCGAACCAACCGGCGATCCCGGAACGCCCGCGCCGCCAGCGTCGCCGCCGGCTGGCTGGGCTGCTCCGCCGCCAGCCGTTGCGGCCGGACCGGCCGGGTTCTTCTATGCAGACGTGCCGAACCGGGCGATCGCCTACATCATCGACGCGATCCTGC
>JANPDO010000148.1:0-3135 GCA_031431535.1 Chloroflexota bacterium | reverse complement strand
TTTACTACAAGACATTCATCCGGCCCCGCCGCCTCTGGCCGCTGTACGAGGCCGTCCTGCGCCGGGTCGCCGGTCTCGGTCGGGTCGACATCAAGGCGCGCCCGGACCGCCACCCGCGAAAGCGTCACCTCCACGCCGACGTCGCGGTCGTCGGCGGCGGTCCGGCCGGCTGCCTGGCGGCGCTCGAAGCGGCTGGCACCGGGGCACGGGTCGTGCTCATCGACGATGGGACGCGCCTGGGCGGGCACCTGCGGACCCGCACCCGCACGGTCGAGGGCGATCCGCGGATCGCGGGGCTCCCGGGCAGACAAGCCGCCGCGCAGCTGACGGCGCTCGTCGCCGCCGAGCCCCGGATCGAGTACCTTCCCGGGGCGACCGCGATCGGAATCTACGATGGAGGCCTCGTCGGCATCGCGCAGGGCGCGACGTTCGTCCGCCTGCGGGCTCGGCGGATCGTGCTTGCGACCGGGGCCGCGGAACGCCCGGCGTTGTTCGACGCCAACGACCGGCCCGGGATTATGCTCGCCTCGGCGGTCCTGCGAATGGCCCACTTCCACGGCATTCGAGTCAGCCGGCGCGCGATCGTCGTGACCGACGACGACCACGGCTGGCGCCAGGCCGCCGAGCTGATCGCTGCCGGGATCACGGTCGACGCGATCATCGATTCACGACCGGTCGCAGACGAGCCGCCCGAGGGCTTGACCATCCGGGCCGCCGGCACCGAGGTAGTGGTCGGCGCGACCGTCCTCGCCGCCGAGGGTCGCTCGCGCGTCAGCGGCCTTCGGGTCCGCCTGGAAGACGGGACGGTTCGGACCATCGGCGCGGATCTCGTGGCCATGGCCACCCGGCCGGAGCCCGTGGTCACGCTCGCCGCGCAGGCTGGTCTAGCGCTCGGCTTCGAGGAGCGCCTGGCCGAATGGATCCCGATCCCGGGCTCGGCCGATGTCGTTGTGACCGGGCAGATGACCGGGCTCGTGGACGACCGACTCGTCAGCGCGGGAGCCGTGCTCGCGGGTCGCCTGGCCGCCGGTCAGCAGCCGGCCGATGACGCCGCCACCCGACAGTCGGAGCGCGTCGCAGCGGCGTTCGCCGCCCTCCCCGATCCCGCTCCGACCGCGCTCCCGGTCGGGCGCAAGCCATTCGTCTGCCTGTGCGAGGACGTGACGGCCAAGGAACTCGTGCAGGGAGTCCGCGAGGGCTTCGATTCGCTCGAAACACTCAAGCGCTACAGCACGGTCACCATGGGCCCCTGCCAGGGCAAGCAATGCCTCGGCAATGCGGCCCGTGTGACCGCCGCGATCTGTGGGACGTCGCGCACGACGACCGGCCTCACGACCTTCCGGCCGCCGGTCCAGCCGGTGGCGCTCGCCGTTCTCGCCGGCCCGCACCTCAATCCCATCCGCCGCACGGCCATCCACGATCGGCACGAGACCTCGGGTGCGATCTGGATGGATATGGGCGACTGGAAGCGCCCGCTCCATTACGGCGATGTCGCGGCCGAGTGCCGCGCGGTCCACGAGCGCGTCGGGCTCATCGACGTGTCCACCCTGGGGAAGCTCGACGTCCGCGGCCGTGACGCCGGCGAGTTCCTGGACTGGCTCCATCCCAACCGGTTCAGCGACCTGCGGATCGGGCGCGTCCGGTATCGGGCGATGACCGACGATTCGGGCATCATCCTCGACGACGGGACCGTCGCCCGTCTGGCCGACGACCGCTGGTTCGTGACGACGGGAACCGGCAGCCTGGACGCCGTTGACGGCTGGCTGCGCTGGTGGCTCGCGTCATCGGATCGACGCGTCGACGTGACGAACGTCACTGCTCGCTTTGGAGCGATGAACCTGGCCGGACCGCGAGCCCGCGACGTGCTGACCAGGATCACCGACCTCGATGTCTCGCCCGACGGGCTCCGCTATCTGGATGCGCGGGAGGGGCAGGTAGCGGGCGTGCGAGCGGTGATCGTTCGTATCGGCTTCGTGGGCGAGCTGGCCTACGAACTCCACGTTCCGACCGACCAGGCAGCCCACGTCTGGGACGCGCTCATGGCCGCCGGCCGCGAGTTCGGCATCCGCCCGTTCGGCGTCGAGGCCCAGCGCATCCTGCGCCTGGAGAAGCAGCACGCCATCGTCGGCCAGGACACCGATGCGCTGTCAGACCCGCGTGGTGCGTCGATGGGCTGGCTGATCAAGGCCGACCGGCCGGACTTCATCGGGCGCGATGTGATCGCGGCCCTCGCCGAGAGGGGTCCGCGTGACGTGCTGACCGGGTTCGAGATGATCGGTACGGCCGTCCCGGCCGAGGGTTCGGCGGTCGTCCGCGACGGTCGGCCGATCGGCCGGGTCACCAGCAGCAAATGGAGCCCGACCCTGGGAAAGGCCGTTGGACTCGCCTGGCTGCCCGCCGAGGATGCCATCGACGATCGACCGATCACGGTCCGGCTGGGCACGGGGCGTGAAGGCTCGACCGCGCCCGCGGTTGTGCGGACTTCGCCCTTCTACGACCCCGCCGGCGAACGGGTGCGATCGTGACGAGCCTGCCGGCCGCACCGATCGTTCGCCGGAGCTCCCTCGAAGCGATCCACGTAGCCCTCGGCGCACGCTGGACCGCCGAGCACATCCGCTGGCCCGTCGGGTACGGAACGGCGGACGGCGCCGCGGATGCGAGAACCGTTGCCGGTGCTGCCGGCCTGGCCGAGATCGGACCGCTGGACGAACTGCTGCTGCGTGGCCCGGGCGCGCTCGCCGCCGCCCGCCTGGCGACCGACAGCCCGGCGACGACCGTGGGACGCGCGGTCGCGGCGTACCTGCGTGGCGAAGCAGGCGCCGCGTGGTTCCTCGGACCGGACGAGGTCCTGCTGCTGGCTCCCATCGGCGGATCCGCGCTGACGGCGCTCGCCACTGAACTCGCCTCGGACGACGTGTCGGCCATCGAGATGACCGGGGCCCGGACGTCCCTGCGCCTCGGCGGCCCGGCCGCGCCGACCATCCTGGCCGAGCTGTGCCCGGCAGACACGACGCCCGCGACGATGGCTCGTGCCCAGCTCGTTCAGGCACCGCTGGCCGGGGTCCGTGCGTTCATTGCCCGTGAGGACGCAGGCGTCCTGCCCGGGTACACGATCATGGTCGCGCGCGACGAGGC
>JANPDO010000147.1:0-18046 GCA_031431535.1 Chloroflexota bacterium | reverse complement strand
CCAGCAAGTCCTGACCGGTACCTTCGATCTGTCGAGCTTCACGACACTGACCCAGATCGCGACCCTGACGGCCGGGGCTATCGCCCTGATGTGGATCGGCGAACTGATCACAGAGCGCGGGATCGGCAACGGGATCAGCTTCATCATCTTCGCCGGGATCGTGAGCCAGGCGCCGGGCGCGATTGGGGCCTTCCTGCTCAATCCGAACATCACGATCCTGATCGCCTTCGGCCTGGTCGCGGTCGCCGCGGTCGCGGTGATCATCTACATCCAGGAAGGCCAGCGACGGATCCCGATCCAGTACGCGAGCCGGGTCCGCGGTCGCCGGATGTATTCAGGAGGCCAGACCTTCCTGCCGCTTCGGGTAAACCAGGCGGGCGTCATCCCGATCATCTTTGCGATCAGCATCCTCCTCTTTCCGCAGCAACTCGCGTCCTACTTCACGACCTCGGAAGTCACCATCGTGGCGGACATCGCGCGCGGCATCGTCGCGTTCTTCAACCCACAGTCGCTCATCTACATCGCGCTCTACTTCCTGCTGACGGTTGGTTTCACCTACTTCTACACGGCCTTTACCTTCAAGCCGGATGAGACGGCGGAACAGCTCCGCAAGAACGGCGGGTTCATTCCCGGGATCCGGCCTGGTCGACCGACGCAGGACTACCTTGCGCGGGTCGTGAGTCGGATCACCTTTGCCGGCGCGTTGTTCCTGGCCCTCGTAGCGGTGTCGCCCTCAGTGGTCGGTCTCCTGGTTCCCGATCTGGCGTCCCTCGCTCTCGGCGGCACCAGCCTGCTCATTGTTGTCTCGGTGGTTGTCGAGACGATGAAGCAGATCGAGGCGCAACTGATGATGCGCAACTACGAAGGCTTCATCAGGTGAACGTGGCTTTTACAACGGCGACGCCCATGGCGAGCCATTCCCGCGTTGTCGGCTCCGCGCGCTCACTTAAGCACCCACAGGTGCGCGCGCGAGCGTGCTCCCCGACGCCTTGGACTGACTTCGCCGTGGGTGCCGCGACCGGCAAGTGACCGTGGTGGTCCTTCTCGGCGCGCCGGGTGCCGGGAAGGGGACGCAGGCGCCGATGCTGGCGAAGCAGATCGGCGTGCCCATCCTCGCCTCGGGCGACCTGCTCCGAGCCGCGGTGGTGGCCGGCACTTCACTGGGGATCCAGGCGGACCGGTTCATGAGCCGGGGTCAGCTGGTTCCGGACGAGACGATGGTGGGGATCTTTCTTGAGCGCCTGCAGGCCACTGACGCCCGCGGTGGTGCGATCCTCGATGGGTTTCCGCGAACCCTGGGTCAGGCGCAAGCCCTCGATCGAGCGCTCGCAGGAACGGGTGGTCGGGTGGACCTCGCGATCTACATCGATGTCCCCGAAGACGACCTCGTCGCACGGATGGCCAGTCGGCGGATCTGTGCCGCCAACGGTCATGTCTACAACGTTGCGTCGAACCCGCCCCAGGAGACCGACGTATGCGATCTCGATGGTTCGCCGCTCATCCAGCGCAAGGACGACGATGAGGTGACGGTACGCGCACGGATGGCGCAGCAGATCCCGCCGCTCCGCGAGGTGCTCAACCATTACCGCCAATCCGGGGTCCTGAGCAACGTCGACGGAACCCGCCCGATCGACGAAGTTACTGCAGGTGTGCTGGCGCTGGCCGGGCAGGAGCCCGCGGTCAACTGAGGATGGTGACCAGGAAGTCTCGTTCAGAGATCGAACGCATGCGCCAGGCAGGGCGAATCGTCGCGCAGGTCCTCGACCAGGTTGGGGCGGAGCTTCGGCCGGGCGTCTCCACCGCGTACCTGGACGCGATGGCGGAGGACCACATCCGGGCGGCCGGGGCGATCCCATCCTTCATGGGGTATCCGGGGATCAATCCGAACCGCCCGTTCCCGGCCAGCCTGTGTATTTCGATCGATGACGAGATCGTTCATGGCATCCCGGGCGCCCGAACCATCCGCGCGGGGCAGATCGTGTCCGTGGACGCCGGCGCCATCGTGGACGGCTGGCATGGGGATGGAGCGCGAACCTTCTTTGTCGGCGAGCCGCCGGCGCGCATCCGTCAGCTTATCGACCTGACGCGCGACGCCCTGACGGCCGGGATCGCCGCGGCCGTCCCCGGGAATCACATCGATGACATCTCCGCGGCCGTCCAGGAAGTGGCGCAGCGGGGCGGCCTGGGGATCATCCGCCAGTTTGTCGGTCATGGCATCGGGACCGCGATGCACGAGGAGCCGCAGGTCCCCAACTACCGCACGGGTCGTCCCGGGCGCAAGCTGGAGCCGGGCTTCTGCCTCGCCATCGAGCCCATGTTCACCCTGGGCGGCCACGACACCAGGATCCTCGCCGATGACTGGACGGTTGTCACGGCCGACGGGTCCCTGGCCGCGCATTTCGAGCATTCCATTGCGGTGACTACCGATGGACCGCAGATCTTGACCGAGGCGTGATCGGAAAGCCGCGCCGGTTGCCTAGAGCCGGCATCTTTGATACGCTACACGTTCGTGTGTCGGTCCGTCCGGGCCGACACGCTGCGTGAGAGAGGGAAGCACACAGCCTGTGGCCAAGCGCGATGCGATCGAAGTGGAGGGAACCGTTGTTGAACCCCTTCCCAACACCATGTTCGCGGTCGAGCTGGAGAACGGCCACAAGGTGCTCGCCCACATCAGCGGCAAGCTGCGGATGAATTTCATCCGGATCCTGCCAGGGGACCGTGTCCGCGTCGAGTTGTCGCCGTACGACCTGACCCGCGGCCGGATCACCTACCGACTCAAGTAACCCAGCCACCAAGCAGACGATCGAGGAACCGTTGAAAGTCAGAGCCTCCGTCAAGGCCCGCTGTGACAACTGCAAGGTCATTCGCCGCCATGGCACCGTGATGGTCATCTGCACCAATCCGAAGCACAAGCAACGGCAGGGGTAAGCGATGGCCCGTATCGCCGGCGTCGACGTCCCGCGCGAGAAGCGCGTGGAAGTGGCCCTCACCTATGTGTTCGGGATCGGTCTTCCGACGAGTCAGAAGATCCTCGCCCAGACAAACATTAATCCCGATACCCGCGTCCGCGACCTCACCGAAGAGCAGGTCAACCGGCTCCGGGAGTTGATCGACCGTCGCTACAAGGTCGAAGGCGACCTGCGTCGCGAGGTAGCCCTCAACGTCAAGCGACTCATCGAGATCGGCTCGTACCGGGGGCTGCGCCATCGGCGCAACTTGCCCGTCCGCGGCCAGCGAACAAAGACCAACGCTCGCCAGCGTCGCGGACCGAAGAAGACGGTCGGCGTCAGGCGCAAGAAGTGACGAGGGGCTGACCAGGCATGGCGGAACGCAAGCGAGCGGTCAAGGTACGTCGCCGCGAGAAGAAGAACGTGCCGCAGGGCCACGTGCATATCCAGGCGACATTCAATAACACCATCATCACGATCACGGACCTCAATGGTGCGGTCATCAGCTGGGGCTCAGCCGGCGTCGCCGGCTTCAAGGGCTCCCGAAAGAGCACGCCGTACGCGGCGGCGCTTTCCGCCGAAGGTGCCGCCAAGCGGGCGATGGAGCATGGCATGCGCCAGGTCGAGGTCTACGTCAAGGGACCCGGCGCCGGGCGCGAGCAGGCCGTGCGATCGCTTCAGGCTGCCGGCCTCGAGGTCAATGCGATCACGGACGTCACGCCCATCCCACACAACGGCTGCCGCCCGCCCAAGCGCCGCCGCGTCTAGAGCCCAGAAGGACCCATGGCCCGTTACACCGAATCTGTCTGCCGTCTTTGCCGACGGGAGGGCGCCAAACTCTTCCTCAAGGGGTTGCGCTGCTACTCCAAGAAATGCGCGTTCGAGCGCCGGCCTACCCCGCCCGGCCAACACGGCGTCCGTCGCCGCAAGGTTGGCGAATACGGGCTGCAGTTGCGCGAGAAGCAGAAGGTCCGCCGAACGTACGGCGTGCTGGAGCGCCAGTTCCGGAACTACTTCGTCGACGCGGAGAACCGGCCGGGTGTGACCGGCGAAAGCCTGCTCCGCTCACTGGAGCTCCGGCTGGACAACGTGGTCTACCGGATGGGAATCGCGTCGTCGCGGGCGCAGGCCCGCCAGTTCGTAGGTCATGGCCATTTCAGCGTCAACGGTCGACCAACCAACATCTCGTCCTATCAGCTCAAGCCCGGCGATCGGGTCGAGGTTCGCGAGTCGCATCGCGTTCGTGAGCCGTTCAAGATCGCCCGCGAGACCCTGCGGTCGCACCAGGCGCCGGAGTGGCTGACCGTTGACCCGCAGAGCCTCAGTGGCTCCATCGTCGCCCCGCCAACCCGTGACCAGATGCCGCTCGACCTCAACGAGCAGCTGGTGGTCGAGTACTACTCGAGGTAACTGAACCCTGATGATCGAACTCGAGACCCCGCAGATCGAGCCCGTCGAGGAAGCCGGCACGTATGCCAAGTACGAAGCCGGGCCCCTCCAGGCCGGCTACGGCGTCACCATCGGCAACGCGCTCCGACGAGTGCTGCTGTCATCGCTCGAAGGCGCCGCTGTTACCAGCATCCAGATCCGTGACGTCTACCAGGAATTTTCGACGATCCCGGGTGTCAAGGAAGACGTCACCCAGATCGTTCTGAACGTCAAGAAGCTGCGGCTCAAGAGCTACGCCGACCATCCTGTCCAGTTGCGGCTGATCAAGAGCGGCGCAGGGTCGGTTATGGCGGCGGACATCGCCGAATCAGCCGATGTCGAGATCATCAACGGTGATCTGGTCCTGATGACCCTTGATACCGATGACGTGACGATCGAACTCGATTTGACTGTGGAGCGTGGCGTCGGGTACCTCGGCGCCGAGCGTGCTGAGGCCTTGCCGATCGGGGTCATCGCGGTGGACGCCATCTTCACGCCGGTCCGCAAGGTCAACTACGCGGTCGAGAGCATGCGTGTCGGCCAGATGACCAACTACGACAAGCTCACAATCGAGATCGAGACCGATGGCACGATCGCACCAGAGGAGGCCCTCAGTCGCTCCGCCGAGATCCTGGTCAATCAGTTCCGGCCATTCGTGACCGTCGGCCTGGCTGCCATGCCCGCGGCGACGGCCGGGGTCGGAACCGTCCTGCCGTCGAACATGCTGGACATGCCCATCGAGGAACTCGACCTCCCGATGCGGGCCTATAACTCGCTCAAGCGCAACAACATCGTCAAGGTTGGCCAGTTGCTCCAACTCAAGGACGACGATCTGCTGCGCATGCGCAACTTTGGCAAGAAGTCGCTTGACGAGATGAAGGAACGGCTGCGCATGCGCGGCTTCATCATCCCGGAGACGGAATCGGACGGGCTGGCCGCGGCCGAGGTCGACGCGGAAGACGGCTTCGAAGACGAGGCGGAGAGCTGAGCGATGGCGCACCGGATTGGGGGTCGCAAACTCAGCCGCAAGCAAGGTCCGCGGATCAGCCTGTTCAAGAACCTCACCGTGTCGGTGATCCGCTATGAGCGGGTCAAGACGACCGAGGCGAAGGCCAAGGAGATCAGCGGGCGTGTGGAGAAGATGATCACCCTGGCCAAGCGCGGTGACATTTCCGCACGCCGCACGGTCGTTTCCCAATTTCCAAACGAGCCGCTGGTTGTTGCCAAGCTGTTCGACGAGATCGCCCCGAAGTACGCGGATCGAACCTCCGGGTTCACCCGGATCATCCGCATCGGTCAACGTCGCGGGGACGCGGCCGAGATCGTCCAGATCGAATTGGTCTAGGCGCTCGAGAGGGCGCCCCGATGCGCTACCGCGCAACGGTCGAATATGACGGAACGGACTTTGCCGGTTTCCAGGTGCAACCTGGCAAGCGGACGGTCCAGGGGGTCCTGGAGGCTTCGCTCGCTCGACTCGGCAACGGGGCGGACCAGCGAGTCGATGGGGCCGGTCGAACGGACGCCGGAGTCCACGCTCGGAGGCAGATGATCGGATTCAGCTACACCGGGCGACTCGCGGAGGCAGAACTGGGTCGGGCGCTTGATGCGATCCTCCCTCGGGACGTCGCCGTGGCCGGTGTACGGCGAGCCCCGGCCGAGTTCAATCCTCGCTACGCGGCGCGGTATCGGGAGTACCGCTACACCGTCTGGAACGGGCCGCGCAGTCCGCTGTTCGAGCGAACCGCGCTCGGGGTGCGGACCCCGCTCGACATCGCCGCGATGGCACAAGCCGGGTCGACCTTTATCGGCCGACACGACTTCAGCGCCTTCGGGGCGTCGGATCGCTCGCCGGTCCGGACCGTCAGCATGGTCCGGGTGCGTCGAGAGGGTAGACTCGTGACGATCGACGTCCGGGCCGACTCGTTCCTGCGGGGAATGGTCCGCCGAATGGTGGCCGTCCTCCTGGAGGTCGGACTGGGCAGGGCAGATCATGGTGCGGTCCGGGCGGCATTGGCCGGACCTGGACCGGCTTTCGACGGGGCAGCAGCACCGGCAAAGGGGCTGTGCCTCAGGCACGTGGCCATCGGGCGACGGCCAGGCACGTGGCAGGGAGAACACGAGGAACGATGAACGCGAAGACGTACTCGGCACGAGAGAGCGAAATCGAGCGAAACTGGTTTGTCGTAGATGCGAAGGACCAGACCCTTGGCCGGCTCGCGTCCCGGATCGCGCACGTCCTCGAGGGCAAGCACAAGCCCACGTGGCAGCCCAACCTTGACTCGGGCGATCACGTCATCGTGCTCAACGCCTCGCACATTACCGTGACCCGCGACAAGCTCGAGAGCAAGCTCTACAGCCGCCACAGCGGCTTTCCGCAGGGTTTCAAGCAGGAGACCCTGGGTCACCTCCTTGCGCGGCGCCCGGAAGAGGTCATCCGCCGAGCGGTCAAGGGGATGCTTCCACACAATCGTCTCGGCACGCAGCAGCTACGCAAGCTGAAGTGTTACGCCGGATCCGATCATCCCCATCAGGCCCAGCGGCCTGAGCCGCTCGTCTGACGAGGAGTTCATCCGCCATGCCCGTCGCCTCATTCTTCTCCGGGACTGGTCGCCGCAAGACGGCCGTCGCCCGCGTACGACTCCTGCCCGGCGAGGGCGAGATCGTGATCAACGGCCGTTCCATGGAAGAGCACTTCGGGAATGCCGTTAACGCGACAGAGGTCCGAATGCCGTTCCGCGTGACCGGTACCGAAGGCCGGTTCAACGTCATGATCAAGGTCGAGGGTGGTGGTGTGACCGGCCAGGCTGGAGCCATTCGCCACGGCATCGCGCGGGCGCTGCTCGAAATCGACCCCGAGGGGCATCGCCTGCCACTTCGCCAGGCCGGCCTTCTGACGCGCGACCCGCGGATGAAGGAGCGCAAGAAGTACGGTCTCAAGCGTGCCCGAAAGGCGCCGCAGTACACCAAGCGCTAGGGTCGTCCCCGGGCTCTGCCTTTCCTCCGCTCCCAGGGCTCCCATCCCGCTAGAGTGATGGCATGAACATGCCAATGTCGCCGCTGCATGGACGTGACCTGTTGAGCGCCGCGGACCTGACGGCCGCCGAGGTTGGGCTGGTGTTCGAGACCGCAAGTGTCCTGAAGCGGGAATTCCGGACGAAGCGCGGCCATGCTGCACCGCGACTGCCGGGGCGTACTCTGGCGATGCTGTTCCAGAAGCCCAGCCTTCGAACGCGGGTGAGCTTTGAGGCGGGGATGGCCCAACTCGGCGGCCACGCGATCTACCTGACCAACGATGTCGTGCTCGGAGCGCGCGAGAGTGTCCGCGATGTGGCGCGCAATCTCGAACGGATGGTGGATGCAATCGTCGTCCGGGCGGGCTCCCACGAAGTCGTCCAGGAAATTGCGATCCAGGCGGACATCCCGGTCATCAATGGCCTGACCCTGCGAGAGCATCCCTGCCAGGCCCTTGCCGACATGTTCACCATCAAGGAGCGCTTCGGGCGCCTGGACGGCCTCGTCGTCGCCTTTGTGGGTGACGGCAACAATGTCTATCACTCGCTCGCCCTTCTCGGAGCTGGCCTGGGGATGGAGATTCGTCTGGCGCATCCGCCCGGATATGCTCCCGACCCGCGTGTGGTGCAACGGGCCGAGGAGCTGGTCGCTGCGTCCGGTGGTCGCCTGCGCTTTGGACATGACCCCGTTGCGGCGGTGCGCGGGGCAGCCGTGGTCTATACGGACGCCTGGACCTCCATGGGCCAGGAGGCTGAAACCGAAGCCCGCAGGGACGCCTTCGCCGCCTATCGCCTGGATGACGATCTGCTCGAAGCCGCCGGGACCGATGCCGTCGCCATGCATTGCCTGCCCGCGCACCGCGGCGAGGAGATCACCTCCGCGGTGATGGATGGACCGCGCAGCCTGATCTGGGAGCAATCCGAGAACCGGCTGCACGTGCAGAAGGCGCTGCTCGTGGAGATGCTCGCGGGGCCCGCCGCCGGATGACCGACTCGCTGTACGAGGGTTACAAGGATGCGTTGCGGCGCGGCCATGTAGCGACGGCGCGAGGGCGCCTCGAGACGGCTGTCGGCGCGTATCGCGAGGCAGCGCGGCTCGCGCCGGATCGTTCGCTGGCGTACGTGGGGCTGGGAACGGCACTGGCCCGGCTCGAGCGTGTGGATGAGGCGCTGGCCGCCTTTCGGGCTGCACTCGACCGGGCGCCCGATGACGAGAAGGCGCTGTTGGGTCGGGCCGATCTCCTGGCGGCCACAGATCGTCCCGCGGAGGCGGCGGCCGCCCTCGATCGGCTCGCCGAGGTGCTGGAGCGAGGGGACCGCCTGGCCGACGCCTGTAACGCAGCTCGACGCGCGCTGGAGCTCGCGGAATCGCGGGGTCGTCGCCGACTCGTCGAGGCCCTCGTCACGAGGCTCAGCACCCTGAGCGAGGACCCGGCGGCGGCCAGCGCGCTTGAGCGTGCGCGACGGATCATCGACGTCCATCCAGTCGCAACCCCTGTCACTCCGTCGGACCCTGGTGCGGCGGATGCGACGCCCGCCGACGATGCTCAAGCACAGGGGGCCGTCATCGAGTCCGACCCGGCTCCGGGCTCCGCTCGGCTCGCTCCAGTCGATCCGCTGCGACATCGCCTCGCGTTCGAGGCTGCGATCGATGCCGGCAACATCGAGGCGGCGCGGCGGGAGGCCGTCGCGGCGGCCAACGCCCATCGCGCGGTCGGCGCATTCAACGCCTCGATCGACGCCTGTTATGAAGCATTGGCCGTCGCCCCCGGGGATCCTGCCATCCACTTTGCCCTGACCCAGCTCTACCTGGACCGCGGCTGGCGTACCCTGGCTGCCGACAAGCTGGTCCTGATCGGGCGGCTCGCCGAGATGTCCGGGGACCGGGCGACGCGGGCGCGCCTGTGCGACCTGGCGGCCCGGCGGTTCCCCGACGACGCACGACTCACCGCGATGTGCGTGACTGAAAGCTGACCGACACCTGGCGGCGCCGGTCCAGCACCGCGGCGGGCCCCACTTCGGACGGCACCCCTGAACGGCATCGACCCGGGCTGCACACTCGCACCGAATCGGCCGCGTTCCGGTCGATCGCGCCGGTCGACCGACCGGAGGGCGATGCTACACTCGGGCGACGATGCCGGAGCTCCTTCGATCGGTCCTCGACCAGGTTCGCCTGACGACGATCCTCGATATCGGCATCACGGCCCTCCTCATCTATTGGCTATTCAGCCTGATCCGCGGCACGCGCGCCGTCCGTCTCGTCATCGGCGTCAGCGTACTCCTCGTGGTCTATGCCCTGGCCGTCGCCCTTGACCTGCGGCTGATGACCCAGATCCTCCAGGCCGGGGCGTTCGTCGGGCTGTTTGCCCTGGTCGTCGTGTTTCAGCCGGAGCTGCGTCGTGCCCTGGAACGCATCGGACGGGTCGGTTCGCTAGGCTGGTTGCTCTCTCCGGCGGTTACGCGAACGGCCGAACTGGTCGCCACCGAGGTGGCCCGCGCCAGTGCCGAGCTGTCGGCGGAGGGTCACGGCGCCCTGATCGTGCTCGAGCGGGAGACTGGGCTCCAGGAAGTGGCAGAGACCGGCGTGATGATCCACGGTGACCTGTCGGCGGATCTGCTCCAGACGATCTTCATGCCCCGCTCAGCCCTGCACGACGGCGCGGTGATCATCCGCGAGGACCGGATCGTCGCCGCCGGAGCTGTGCTGCCGCTGGCAGAGACATCGATCCACTCTGAACGGTTCGGGACGCGGCATCGTGCCGCCCTCGGGATCACAGAGCAGACCGACGCGGTGGTCGTGGTCGTGTCGGAGGAGAATGGCCAGATCAGCCTGGTCGAGCGGGCCCGGATCGTCAGGAACCTGACGGAGGCGGGTCTTGCCCGCGCCATCCAGGTATTCCTCGACCCGGCCGGTGGGCGCCGCGGAACGCTTGGCTGGCGGGCCGCCCGGACGAGAGGTGCAGCGACCGGCGGTTCGGATCGCCTCGGGGCGCTTGGGCGCCTGATGGGCCGCTCGCGGCCGGCGGGCGGTCCCGTCGTCCCCGCCAGCACGGCCGCCGGCATGAGCCCGCCTGTTGTCGCGGCAGCGGAACCCGGCACCGGCGCGGAGATTCGCGTCGCGCCGCCCCCGATGGCTCCCCTCGAATCCGATGTGGATCCGGGCCGCTCGGCGACCGATCAGGCGTCAGCATGAACAGGATCCTCGACCGCATCGCGCACAACTGGCCGCTCAAGCTCGCCGCGGTGGGGCTGGCCACGCTGCTGTATGGCGGCCTGATTGTCACCCAGAGCACGCAGACCCTCACCGGTGTGGCCATCCGGATCGACCCGCATGGTCTGCCAGACGACTCCTTCCTGCTCACCTTGATCGATCCGATCACCGAGATCCGCTACTTCTCACCGGCCGGGACACGGCCCCTGTCGTCGGATTTCGAGGCGAGCATTGACCTCAGTGCCATCGTCCCAGGGGGCGGCCCCCAGCGGGTCCCCGTCCTGGTGACCTCGATCGACGACCGGATCACGGTCGTCAGCGTCCAGCCGGCCGCCGTCACCGTCGATCTCGACCGGCTCGAGCGCAAGCTCGTCGATGTCGTGGTCGATCGCGGTCCGATCCCGGGCGGTCTCCAGCTCGGCGAGGCGAGCATCAGCCCGATCCAGGCCCAGGTGTCTGGCCCCGCGTCGGTCATCGAGCGCGTCGTGGCTGTCCGGGCGAGCATCTTCATCCAGCCGACGGGCATCGACATCGACCAGGACACCGATCTCGTGCCGATCGATGAGTTCGGCGATGCTGTCGGTCAGGTTGATGTCGAGCCGCGCGCCGCCCGGATCGCGATCCCGGTCTTCTCCGATCGAGAGACGCGGACGTTGCCGATCAATCCGGTCGTGACCGGCGATCCAGCCGCAGGATTCGAGATCGCCGCGATCGCGATCGAACCCACGGTCGCTCTGGTCGAGGGCGACGCCGACCAGCTGGCCGACCTGGTCAGGGTCGACACGGCGCAGATTCCAGTGACCGGGATCTCGGCCGAGTTGACCGTCACCGTTGGCCTGGACCTGCCGGACGGAGTCCTGCCGGTGGGGGACGTTCGGGCCACCGTTGTGATCACCCTCCGACCGGTGACTGCGACCCGGACGTTCTCCTCCGGCCTCAGACTCGTCGGGTTTGTCCAGGGTTTCAACTACACGCCGGACGCGGACGGGATCCTGGTCACGGTCGGCGGATCCGTGGCGGACCTCGATCGACTCAGCGGGAGCACGCTGGTGGTTGACCTTGACGTGACCGGACTTGAGCCGGGTTCGCAGCTCGTGCCAGTCACCCTTGACCTGCCCGCGGGCCTGACGCTCGTGTCGGCCAGCCCGCCAAACGTGGTCGTGACCATCGTCGGTCCGCCGCCGTCGCCATCACCATCGCCGGCGGCGTCCCCGACACTGGCTCCGTCGCCCAGCGGCTGATCGGCATGGGACGCCTGTTCGGGACCGATGGCATTCGGGGGGTCGCCAATGTCGACCTCAAGCCGACGACCGCCTATGCCCTGGGTCGGGCCGTGGCCCACCAACTGGCCGCCCGCCACGGCGCGATCGTGGTCGGCCAGGACACCCGACGCTCGGGCGACATGTTTGTGGCGGCGCTCGCTGCCGGGGCAACCAGCCTGGGCGTCGATGTCCACGTCGTCGGGGTCATCCCGACACCAGCGCTCGCGTTCCTGGCCGGCGACGGCCCGTTTGCGGCCGGGATCATGGTCTCCGCATCGCACAACCCAGCCGAGGACAACGGACTCAAGGTGCTCGACCGAGCGGGTCTCAAGCTGGACGACAGCGTCGAAGAGGACCTCGAGCGACTGATCTGGCGGACCGAGGAGCTGGGCGGCGTGACCAATGCGCAGATGGGCCGGGTTGTCGACGATCGTCACAGGGTGATCGACTACACCCGGCACCGCCTGGGGTTGGCCAGGACCATCCAGGCTCGTGGCCTCCGGGTCGTCCTCGACTGCGCCAATGGCTCCGGCTGTCCGCTCGGGGCCGAGATCCTGGCCGCAACCGGCGCCGAGGTCACGGTCATCCATGCGGCCCCGGATGGGGTCAACATCAACGTTCGCTGTGGCGCGACGGCCCCAGCGTCCCTGGCCGAGGCCGTCCTCACGGCCGACGCCGACGTCGGGTTCGCGCTCGATGGCGATGCGGACCGCCTGATCGCGGTGGATGCGACCGGTCGGACGGTCGATGGAGATCAGGTCCTGGGGATCCTCGCACTCGATCGGCTGGCCCGCGGCGAACTTCCGGGTGGGGCCCTGATCGTGTCCGTGCTATCCAACGGCGGCCTGCAGCGAGCGGTCGAGGCGGCGGGTGGATATATCGTGCGCACCCCCGTGGGGGACAAATACATCCTTGAGGGGATGCAGGTCTCGGGCGCGGGTCTGGGCGGCGAGAAGAGCGGCCACGTGATCGTTCGCGAGCACACAACCTCGGGCGACGGGATCGTTACGGCCCTCGAAGTGTTGCGAGTGATGTGCCGCGATCACCTGGGCCTCGCAGACCTCGCCGCCGCGATCCCGCTGTTGCCGCAGCAGCAGCGTGCAGTGAGTGCGCGTCACAAGGACCAGTGGGAGGGCGATCCCGAACTCCAGCGTGCCATCGCCCAGGCGACGGCCCGACTTGACGGAGACGGGCGGATCCTGGTTCGGCCATCCGGTACTGAGCCCGCGCTCCGGGTCATGGTCGAAGGCAGCGACGAAGCCCTGGTGGCCGAGCTGGCCGACTCGCTCGCGGCCCTCGCCGGGGAGCGACTAAACTAGCTCCGGTGCCTGTCAAGCGGCGTCACAACGACCCGGCGAGCCATGGCCGTCGGGACCCCGGAGGGCATGACCCCATGTGCGGCATCGTCGGCTATACCGGGCCTCGCGACGCGGGGCCGATCCTCATGGAGGGCCTCCGGCGCCTGGAGTATCGCGGCTACGATTCGGCCGGGATCGCCCTGGTCGATGAGGACGGGACGCTGTTTGTCGAGAAGAAGGCGGGCAAGCTCGCCAACCTGACAAGGGCTATCGCGGACCGCACCCCACACGCGGCCATCGGCCTCGCTCATACCCGCTGGGCCACCCACGGCCGGCCGAACGACCTCAATGCCCACCCACACCAGGACTGCACCGGTCAGATCACCGTCATCCACAACGGGATCATCGAGAACTTCCGGGAGTTGCGCGACGGCCTGGAAGCCCGAGGCCATACCCTGACGTCCGAGACCGATACGGAGGCGATCGCGCATCTCATCGAGGAGGCCTACGATGGCGATCTGGCCGCTGCAGTTCGCGTCGCCCTTCGCCGGCTGGAGGGCGCCTATGCGCTCGTGGTGATGCACAAGGGCGAGGTCAGCCGCCTGGTCGGGGCTCGCCTGAACGTTCCCTTGATCGTCGGACGAAACGGCGAGGAGAGCTTCCTGGCCAGCGACGTCGCGGCCATCCTTGCCCATACCAACCGGATCATCTTCCTGGAAGAAGGCGATGTCGCCGATGTCCTGCCCGCCGGCGTCGTGATCACCGACCTCGACGGGGTCCGACTCGAGCGGGCCGAGACAATCATCACCTGGACCCCGGAGGCCGCCGAGAAGGGCGGGTACGACCACTTCATGCTCAAGGAGATCCACGAGCAACCCGACGCGTTGCGCCAGTCGATCGCCGGCCGGGTGACCCGCGATCGTCAGATCCGGCTCGATGAGCTGGAGGCGATGGCCACGACGCTGCAGGGCGTGCACCGCGTGGAGATCGTGGCCTGTGGCAGCGCCTACTACGCCTCACTCGTCGCGGCGGCCGCCATCGAGGACTGGATCGGAATCCCCGCCCGGGCGACGGTCGGGTCGGAGTTCCGCTACAGCCCACCGCCGCTGGACACACAGACGCTGGTGATCGCCGTGACTCAGTCCGGCGAGACCGCCGACACGATTGCCCCGACCCGCCACGCCCGCGAACGAGGCTGCCCGATCATCGCGGTCACCAACACGGTGGGCTCCGCGATCACCCGGGAGGCGGACGCGGTCGTCTTTCTCCGGGCGGGTCCCGAGATCGCGGTCGCCGCGTCAAAGACGTTTGTCACCCAGGTGGCCACCCTCGTCATGGTCGCCGCGGCGATGGCGAGGATCCGGGGCGTCCTGAGCCCTAACCTCGAGGGCGTGCTGGCGGACGCCCTGCAGGCGCTTCCTGCTGCAGCGCAGCGCACGATCGATGCCGCGATGGCCGACAGCGGCGCCCTCGCCCGCCGCTACCTCCATTCGCGGGGGTTCATGTTCATCGGCCGCGGGTACAGCTACCCGGCGGCGCTGGAGGGCGCCCTCAAGCTCAAGGAGGTCAGCTACGTTCACGCTGAGGGCTATGCCGCGGGTGAGCTCAAGCACGGACCGATCTCGCTTCTCGACGCCGAGTGTCCACTGGTCGCGGTCGCCACTCGTTCGGAGGTGTACGACAAGCTGATCAGCAACCTGATGGAAGGCCGCGCTCGCGACGCGAAGGTGATTGCGATCGCCACGGACGGCGACCCCCAGATCGAGCGATTTGCCGATGACGTCTGCTGGGTGCCCGACACCCATGAGGCGCTCAGCCCGGTCCTGGCCGTCATCCCGCTGCAGTTGTTTGCGTACGACATGGCGGTCGCCCGCGGCACCGATGTCGACCAGCCACGCAACCTCGCCAAGTCGGTCACGGTCGAGTAGCGCCAGATGCCCCCGGACGACGCTGATGAGGTCAGGATCCCGCCCGGCCTCGTGCCGCCGGGGACCACCGAACTCGGGATCGACATCATCTCGGTCGAGCGCATTCGGGCGGCCATCGAGCGCTTCGGTCCGCGCTTCTCACGGCGGGTGCTGACCGACGCCGAGCGCCGGCACGTGCGCGATCGTCCCGAGACGATGGCCGGTCGGTGGGCAGCCAAGGAGGCCGTGTCCAAGGTGCTCGGCCTGGGCGTCCGGGGCATCGGCTGGCGCGACATCGAGATCGAGCGCCTGCCCACGGGCCAACCCGCCGTGCGGCTCCACGGCAGGGCGGCCGCCCGGGCTGATCAGCTGGGGATGGGTCGCATTGCGGTCTCGATCACCCACGAATCGGACTACGCGGTGGCGATCGCATTTGGGATCCGGACCACCGGTGGCCGCTATGTCTTTCCGCCTGATATCGAGGCCCGACTCGACGATCGGGAACGGCAGATCCTGGCCCGTATCGACCGCCTCGGAACGCTCACGGCCGCGGACATTTCGGCGCCGGGCGTGGTGAGTGGCGTGGCGGTCTCGGGCGCGGGCGCGGGCGAGCCGTCGCCGCTCGAAACGCCCACGGGCGAGGAATCGGGTGCCTGAACGACGGCCGGTCGGCTTCGGGCGCCACGACTGGCCGGTTGGCTCCCAGGCAAAGGGAGAAGCGCCGTTCCCGGCCGGGGCCGTCAAGCTGGATGACGAGATCGTGGCGGGGCTCCTGCCGGTGCGTGCGGCGCGGGGCCACAAGGGGACCTTCGGCAAGCTCCTGGTGATCGCCGGTTCGCTCGACTACGCCGGCGCGGCCCTCCTGGTCTGTCGAGCGGCAGGGCGAGCCGGGGCCGGCCTGGTGACCCTTGCGGTGCCCGAGTCCCTGCAGCCGCTCTTTGCGGCCAAGGTCGTCGAGGCGATGACGATGAGCCTCCCCGAGGACGACGTGGAGGAGGTGGATCCGGAGCCGGCGCTGGCCCGCATTCTCGATCACCAGCACGATGCCATCGTCGTTGGTCCTGGATTGCGACCCGGTCTGGCCACGACAGAGCTGGTCCGGCTCCTGCTGTCGGCACCTTCGGAAGCTGATCCCGCCCCGATCGTGCTCGACGCCGAGGCCCTTCGCTCCCTGGCAACCCTTGACCGCTGGTGGGAGGCCGTGCATCGGCCCGTCGTCCTGACCCCGCACGCCGGCGAGTTCGCCCGGCTGCGCGCAGGCAGCGGGCTCGACCCGGCAGCCGATGGCGACCTGACCGACGATGACGACGCCCGGGTCGCCGCCGCCCGCGACGCAGCTGGTTCGTGGAGCGCCGTCGTCGTCCTCAAGGGTGCCCGGACGGTCATCGCCGCCCCCGACGGAGCCGTCGCCGTCGCGCCCTTTGAGAACCCGGCCCTCGCGTCGGGCGGAACCGGCGACGTGCTGGCGGGGGCGATCGGATCGCTCCTGGCGCAGGGCGTGGACCCCTTTGCGGCTGCGCGGCTGGGCGTCTATGTGCACGGGGTGGCCGGCGACAGCGTTCGCGAACGCCTTGGCGATGCGGGTCTCCTGGCATCTGACCTGCCCGACGGGATGGCCATCGGCCGCAAGCGCCTGGCCGCGCTGGCCGAGCGCCGGGGGACCGGCAAGCGTCTCGGATTCGTGGCTCGCGTGGCGCCCGAGATCCAGCCCGGACCTGATCCCGCTCCGTGATCGGCTGAGCGTCGTGCAGGCGACCCCCGCCTGGCGGCGACCCATGATCGAGGAACGCCTGGCAGCCGCCGGGCTCGCGGCGCTGCCCCGCACGGCGTGGCTCGAGATCGACCTGGACGCCCTTCGAGGCAACCTCGTCGTGCTCCGGCAGGCAGCCGGTCCGGGTGTCCGGGTGCGACCCGTCGTGAAGGCCGACGCGTACGGGCATGGGGCAATCCCGGTAGCTCGGGCGCTCGAGGCGGCGGGCGTCGACGGCTTCTGCGTGGCCGCGTTCGATGAGGCGCTCGAGTTGCGTGACGCCGGTATCGCCGTGCCGATCCTGGTCCTCTATCCGGTTCCGGTGGCGTGGATCTTCGAGGCAGCGCGCCGGGGGATCGCGATCACCGTTGGGGACGCCGCCCTACTGGCGGAACTCACGGGCGCCGCCGCCGCGATCGAGCCGGCGCAGCCGCTCAAGGTCGAACTCGAGGTCGAGACGGGCCTGGGTCGGGGCGGATTCGCTGGCGCACGGGTGGTTGCCGCGGCCAAGCTGATCATCGGGACGCCGGGTCTGGCCCTGGCCGGGCTGTGGACCCACCTCCAGGCGGTCGAGGACGTGGCGTTGACCGCCCTCCAGATCGCCCGGTACGAGGCAGTCGCGGCAAGCCTGACGGTTGCCGGGCTGCCGCTGCCGGCTCGTCACGTGGCGGCCAGCGCCGCACTGATCAGGGGCGGAGTCGGAACCTATGACGGGATTCGTCCCGGGCTCGCCATCTACGGGCTGGTGCCCGATGAACTGGGCGACGTGGAGGTGCCGATCGGCGTCAGCGCGTCGCTTCGTCCGGTCATGGCGCTGTACGCCCGGCCCGTCCGGGTCGAGGACCTGCCCGGAGGCTGGGGGATTAGTTACGGGCCAACGTTCCGCACGACCGGGCCCAGCCGGATCGCCACGCTACCCCTCGGCTATGGCGATGGCTGGTCCCGTCAGCTGTCCAACCGGGCTGCCGCCCTGGTCCGGGGGACCCGTGTACCGCTGGTGGGCAACGTGGCGATGGACGCGGTGATGGCCGATGTCAGTGCCGTGCCCGGTCCGCCGGTGGACAGGAACGACGAATTCGTGCTCCTGGGTACCGGCGGAGCCGAGCGGATCACCGTCGCCGAGCTGGCGCGCGAGCGCACCACAAACCAATGGGAGGTCGTGACCGGGATGGCTCGCCGGTTACCCCGGGTGTACCATGCGGCGTCCGGACCGGTCGGTCTGCGAGTCCTC
>JANPDO010000146.1:0-19860 GCA_031431535.1 Chloroflexota bacterium | reverse complement strand
GGGTGGCAACCAGCAGAAGGTAACGGTCGCGCGCTGGGTCGCCGGCGGTGTCCGGACCATGCTGTGCTTCGACCCGACGCGAGGGATCGACATCGGGACCAAGCAGCAGATCTACGAACTGGTCCGCGAGCTGGCGGCCTCCGGGGCAGCAGTGCTCTTCTACACGTCTGAGCTGAAGGAGGTCCAATTGGTTTGCGACCGGGCGGTCGTCATGTTCGGTGGCCGGATCGTGGCCGAAATTCCGGTCGACCAGGCCGACGAGCCGAGCCTTCTGCGCGCCGCCTACGACCTGCCGCCTGACGTCCCGATGCCCGAGGAACTCGCCGCGGATGAATTTGCAGAGGACATCGCGAAGGTCGATCCAGCGGGCGCCGGGCAGAACGACGCGAGCCGGCCGGGACCGGCCGTGTCCGCGTGAGCGCGGACGTGGGCATCAGGGCGCGGGATCGGCCGGACCGGTCGATACAGCTGCGCCGGTGGTCGCAACGCAATTCGTGGACCCTGAGCCTGCTCGGATTGTTCGCGCTGATCCTCCTGTTCACCTATCTGATCCAGCCCAGCTACGGCGCCGCTCAACTCCAGGGACTCGCGATCGGGGCTCTTCCGCTCGCGATGGCCGCGGTCGCCCAGGCCATCGTGGTCATCTCGGGGGGGATCGACCTGTCGGTCGGCTCGATGATGGCGCTCACGAGCGTAACCGCTGCACTGCTGATGAAGGACCAATCGGAGGCATTCGCGATCCCCGTGGTCCTCGGGGTCCTCCTGATGGGCTTGATCCTGGGCATCATCAACGGCACCCTCGTGGTCATGACCCGCGTCCCGGACATTGTCGTGACCCTCGCGATGTCGTTCGTGTGGGCCGGCGCGGCGCTCGTGGTGCTGCACTCGCCGGGGGGCGGCTCAGCGGACTGGTTGCGGGACCTGGTCACCGGGTCCATCGGAAGTGAGTGGATCCCACGTGCCCTGGCCACCCTGGTCGTCATCGTCGGGATCATCTGGATCCCGCTGCGCCGCTCCACTGCGGGACTGGCCCTGTATGCCGTGGGCAGCAACCGGCTCGCCGCGTTCAGGAGTGGCGTCCCGGTCGGACGGGCGAAGGTCCTCGCCTACGTGCTGGGCGGCCTGTTCTCGGCCTTCGGCGGGCTTGCGTTGACGGCCACCACGGGGATCGGCACACCTGTCCCCGGCGCGTACACGCTGCTCGGGGTTGCGGCGATCGTCCTCGGCGGCGTCAGCCTTGCCGGAGGCCGAGGTGGCATCGCCGGACCGATCGTGGCGGTGTTCGTCCTGGCTCTGGTGCGGACGGACCTGACCCTCCTGGGCGTCAACTCGAACCTGTCGACCGTCATCCAGGGCACGATCCTCATCGGGGTCGTCATGTTCGGCAGCCTGCTCACCCTGCGGAGGGCTCGAACATGAGCAGCCGGGCGGACATGCTCCCCGCAGGCAACAGCCTGGGACGGGCAGCTGGATGGCGGCGGATCCTGCGCGATCGCCCGCTGATCCCGCTCAGCGCGCTCCTCATCGTGCTGGTGGTCCTCATGGAGCTCGTCCGACCCGGCGTGGTCAGCCCGGACTGGGTTGGGGTCACCATCCGGGCCGCCATCCCGCTGGCGATCCTCGGGGCGTGCCAGACACTGACGATGCTGACCGGCGGCATCGACCTCTCCGTCGGCATGGTCGCCTCGATGGCGGCGTTCATCATGGCGACGCAGACGGGCTCGCAGGGCCCGGCCATCGCGATCTCCCTGGCCATCGTCGCGGCCACCATCGCCGGCGTCGCGAACGGAATCGGTGTCGGCGTGTTCAAGGTGCACCCGCTGATCATGACCCTTGGCGTCGGGCTGGTGATCCTGGGACTCATGAATGTGTACCAACTGATTGTGGTGCAGGCCGGGACCACGATCCCCCCCATCGTCGAATGGCTCGGCTCCGGGACCACGCTACCGTTCCTGCCGAACAACCTCCTCGTCTTCGTCCCGCTGGCGCTGCTCATCATCGCGGGCCTGCGGTTCAGCGGGTTCGGCCGGTTGTTGTTCGCGGTCGGCGACAACCCGGTCGCGGCCCGCCTGTCAGGGGTCCGGTTGTGGCAGGTCCTGCTGGCGCTGTACGTCCTGTCGGCGCTGCTGGCGGCCATCGCGGGCATCCTGGTGGCTGGGCTGGTCAAGACCGCCAGCCTCGCACTCGTGGAACAGTCCGTCCTGCCGGCTGTGGCGGCCGCAGTCATTGGCGGGACCTCCATCATGGGCGGCCGCGGCGGCTACTCCGGCACGATCATCGGCGCCCTGATCCTGACCGTGCTGACCAGCTTGCTGATCGCGCTCCAGATGCCAGAGGCCGTCCGCCAGATCCTGTTCGGGGCCATCATTGTCGTGGTCGCGGCGGCCTACACGCGCGTGACCGGGGACACGTGAGCGTCCATCTCGGGCTGGACCTGGGCGTCACGAATCTCAAGTGGGCCGTTGTCGAGTGCGACGGCGGCGGCTGGCGAGCGATCGATCAGGGCCAACGACCGACGCTCGCCGCGGAGGGACCGGACGAAGTCATCGGGCGGATGATCGGGACGGCTCGCGAGGCGGTCGAGCGCCGACCGGCGATCGTCTCGATCGGCATCGGTGTGCCCGGGCTCTACGATCCCGTGAGCGGCTCCGCACGATTCCTCGTCAACATGCCCGGAGGCTGGGTCGGCTGCGCGGTGGCTCGACCAATCGAGGAGGCCGTCGGGCTGCCGACGTGGCTGATCAACGACGCGCGAGCGTTCGGGCTGGCGGAACTACGCCTCGGAGCCGGACAGGGTGCCAGCTCCATGGTCGGGTTGACGCTGGGGACCGGCGTGGGGGGCGTCATCGCTGTCGACGGCAAGGTGCTCCAGGGCCATGACGGTACCGCCGGGGAGGTTGGCCATCAGACCATCGACCCCGACGGGCCGCCGTGCAATTGCGGCAATCACGGCTGCCTCGAGGCGTTCGCCCGGGCAGATCGGATCGCGGCGGCCTGCGGGACGCCGACGGTCGAGGCGGCCGTCGAGGCGGCCCGGGCGGGCGACGCCCAGGCACGCGACGGGCTCGCCGAGGTCGGGCGCTATCTGGGTATCGGGATCGCCAATGTCGTCACGCTCATCTCGCCGGACCGTGTGATCATCGGTGGCGGCGTCGCCGCGGCGGGCGACCTGCTGCTCGGGCCGATCCGTGACGAACTCCGAGGCCGCGTTTGGACCACGTCGCTCGACGAGGTCGCGGTCGTGCTGGCCGAGCTCGGAACCTGGGCGGGGGCCATCGGCGCCGCGATCCACGGAGCCGAGCGGCTGGCAGATCGGTCGGCAGAACGGCTGGATCCATGATCGACCCCGCGCGCGCACCGCAGTACCGCCGCATCGAACAGGCGCTCCGGGAGCGAATCGCAGCCCTTCGACCGGGCGATCGCCTGGCCTCGGACGCCGAGCTGACGGTCGAGTTCGGGGTCAGCCGGATGACCGCCCGAAACGCCATGCAACAGCTCGCCGAGGACGGCTTGATCGAGCGACAGCCTGGACGCGGCAGCTTCGTGGCCGCGCCGTCGGCGCATCGACGGGCGAACCGCCTGATGACCTTCACCCAGGAGATGCTCCGGCGGGGCCTGACCCCGAGCTCGCGTCTGCTCGAGCGCTCGATCCGACCGTCGACCGCCGCCGAAGCTGCCGGTCTCGGCATCCCGCCACGGCAACCGATCGTGCACCTGCGCCGAATTCGATTTGCCGACGACCAGCCGATTGCCGTCGAATCGGCGGTCCTGCTGGGCGCCTGTGCACCGGCCGTCATGACCGCCAATCTCGCTCACGGGTCCCTGCACGAGGCCCTCGTCGAGGGCGGGTTCGCACTGCGCCGCGGGACAGCCACGATTTCCGCGGCCGCGGCGACTGCCGAGGACGCCCGCCTGCTGTCCGTGCGCGTTGGCGATCCGCTCCTCGTTGAGCGGCGGGTGATCGCGGATGTCCACGGTCGCTCGATCGAGGCAACCGAATCGCGCTACCCGGCCAGCCGGTATGGGCTGGATGTGCGCTTCGAGGTCGAGGCTCCTGACCGCGCTCGGGGGAGTACGGGGGAGTGAGCGATGTGGTGCGCGTAGGCGGCCGCCTGGTGCTGCACGATCGCGTTGAGGCGGGCGTCGTGGTCGTCGAGGACGGCCTGATCACGAGCGTCACGTTCGAGGACGGTGGTGACAGCGCGGCGCTCCCGTTCGTCGCGCCGGGGTTCGTGGACGTTCACGTTCACGGCTGGGGCGGGCACGACGCCATGGGTGATGCGGCCGGCCTGGACGGGATGTCGAGGTCGTTGCTACAGCGCGGGGTGACGTCGTTCCTGCCGACCGCGGTTACGGCGCCGCTCGCCACCCTGATCCAGTTCGCAGACCGCGTCCGGGGCTGGATGCCGGGGGCACCGCCCGATGGCGCAGAGCCGCTGGGGTTCAACCTCGAGGGTCCATTTCTCTCGGCCGCGCGGCGGGGCGCGCATGACGCGGCGTACCTGGTCGATCCCGCGCAGGTCGACGAGGCCGCGCTGGAACCCCTGATCGACGGGCTGCGGCTGATCACGGTCGCCCCCGAGCGGCCGGGTGCGTTGTCGCTCATAGCTCGTCTGCGGGCGCACGGCGTGGCCGTCTCGATGGGGCATTCGGCGGCGACGTACGAAGAGGCGCGGGGCGGCTTCGCGGCCGGCGGGACGACGACCACGCATGTGTTCAATGCGATGTCGGGCTTCGATCATCGCGCCCCGGGTCTGGCGGTGGCGGCGCTGCTCGACGACGCGGCCTGGGTGGAACTGATCGCCGATGGACACCATGTCCACCCGGCCATCTGGGAGATCATCCGGCGGCTCAAGCCGGTCGACCGGCTGCTGCTCGTCAGCGATGCGATCGCGCTTGCCGGGACCGGCGACGGTCGGGCGTTCGTGGGTGGCCTCGAGGTCGAGGTCGTTGGTGGGCGCGTCACGCTGGCCGGGACGGCGACGCTGGCGGGATCGACGATCGCGCTTGATGACGCGGTGCGAAATCTGGTTGGTTCTGGGTTCGCGCTGCCGGCCGCCGTCGCGGCTGCGAGCCGGAACCCGCTGGCGATGCTCAGCGTGACGGACCGTGGCCGGATCGAGCCCGGCCAACGCGCCGACCTGGTCGAGTTGGACGACGCGCTCCGGGTCCGCCGCGTCATGCGTCGAGGGGAGTGGCTGGACGGCGCCGGGTAGCAGCTGGGGTAGGCCGCGCGCACCCGAGCGAGGTGGCGTTGACCGGCGGACAACGATTCCGGCGCGAGCTCCCTGTCGGCGCGCGATTACGGTGACTTCGTTGACTTCGGGGCAACGTTCGGACGGCGTTGCCATCACGCGAGGGTCTTCGGGCGGGAATCGTTGACTCCGGGGCAACGTTCGGACGGCGTTGCCATCACGCGAGGGTCTTCGGGCGGGAATCGTTGACTCCGGGGCAACGCCGACCGACGGCCGCCCATGGTGCGCTCAGGCCTTCTCGGCCGCGGCTTGCTGAGCCATCTGCCAGTCCGCCTTGAACTGGACAATGCCCTTGTCCGTGAGCGGATGGTGGACCATCTGCTGGAGGACCTTGAACGGCAGTGTTGCGACGTGGGCGCCTGCCAGGGCGGCCTGGGTCATGTGCAGCGGGTTGCGGATGGAGGCAGCCAGGACCTCCGTGTCCAGGTCGTGGATGGCGACGATTTCGGCCAGCTCGCGGATCACGATCATGCCATCCTGGTTGATGTCGTCCAGGCGCCCGACGAACGGCGAGAGGAGACTCGCCCCGGCCTTGGCCGCGAGCAGTCCCTGGTTGGCCGTGAAGATGAGCGTGCAGTTGGTCTTGATGCCTTCCTCAGCGAAGCGACTGATGGCCTCAAGTCCGTTCTCGCTCATCGCGACCTTGACCACGATGTTCGGGGCGATCTTGGCGAAATGACGGCCCTCGGCTAGCATCCCCTCGACATCGTCGGCAATCACCTCCGCGCTGACCGGGCCCGATGTGATCGAACACACTTCGCGCAGGATGTCGTCGTATGAGCCGCCTACCTTCGCATACAGGCTGGGGTTGGTCGTGACGCCATCCAGCACGCCCCACCGGGCGACCTGGCGGATCTCGCTGATGTCGGCGGTATCGAGAAAGATCTTCATCGAGGCGGACTCCGTGCGGGCTGGGGTTGCGTCGGCGATTCTACGCCCGAACGCTGGACCGCCCGGCTAGTGCAGCCCATCCCCATCCGCCGGGGGGGCGCGACGCCGACCGTGGCGTAGGTCAGGCGGCTGCGCGCGAGGCGTCGCGCCGGTCGAACAGGCAGCTCGTCCCGGTCAGGACGATCCCGATGACCACGAACAGGAGAACAACGCCGAAGAACAGGTTCCCGGTGGACACGCGCAGGTACAGGAGCCCGGTACTCAGGACGGAGCGCACGGCCAGGGTCGTCGCGTACAACGGTGACGACCGCAGGCCCAGGTGCCCGGAACCTACTCGGCCGTCACCGCTTCCGGAGGACGCCCGGCAGGGGCGGGAACCGGAGCGTCCACCACGCGTGGCGACGCACGGACGCCGAGCTGCGGCTCTCGACCGTCACGAACCGCAAGCGAAGCCTCCACGAAGCCATCGAACAGCGGGTGAGGGCGTTCCGGCCGGCTCCGGAACTCCGGGTGGAACTGGCTGGCCACGAACCAGGGGTGATCCCTGAGCTCGACGATCTCCACCAGTCGTCCGTCCGGTGACTGGCCCGACAGCAGCATGCCTGCCGCCTCGAGGGTCGCGCGGTAGCGGTTGTTCACCTCGAATCGATGACGATGCCGCTCGTAGATGACCTCCTCGCCGTAGACCTGGTGGGCCTTCGACCCCGGAGTCAGCCTGGCCGGATAGAGGCCGAGGCGCATCGTCCCGCCCTTGTCCTCGATGTCGCGCTGGTCGGGCATGAAGTCGATGACCGGGTGCTCGGTGAACATGTCGAATTCAGTCGAATTGGCGTCGCTTGTGCCGACGACCTCGCGAGCGAACTCGATGACCGCACACTGAAGGCCCAGGCACAGGCCGAGATACGGGATGCGATGGGCGCGGGCATGGTGGGCGGCCAGCACCTTGCCCTCGATGCCGCGGTGGCCGAAGCCGCCCGGCACCAGGATCCCGGCGGCGCCCGCCAACCGTTCGGCGACGTTGTCGCGGGTGAGCGCCTCCGAGTCGACCCAGCGCACCTTCGCATCGACCTCGTGCGCCCAAGCAGCGTGGCGGAGGGCCTCGGTGACCGACAGGTAGGCGTCGGGCAGCTCGATGTACTTGCCGACCAGGGCGATCTCAAGGATGGGCTTGGGCGCCTTGATCCGGGCCACCAGCGCTCGCCAGGACGCCAGGTCAGGGATCGCGTCGGGATCGCCGAGACCCAGCTCGAGTACGACCCGACGCCCGAGGCCGGCCGCCTCGAACATGAGCGGAACCTCGTAGATCGTCTCGGCCGTCTCGGCCGGGATGACCGCTTCCATCGCGACGTCGGTGAACAGGGCGATCTTCTCGCGGATCTCATCGCTGACCGGGTGGTCACTGCGAAGGACGATGACATCGGGCTGAATGCCGATCCCACGAAGCTCCTTGACCGAGTGCTGGGTGGGCTTGGTCTTGAGCTCACCCGTCGCGGCCAGGGCCGGAAGCAGTGTGACGTGGACATAGAGGACGTTGGCGCGGCCGACATCCTTGCGCATCTGGCGGATCGCCTCGAGGAACGGCAACGATTCGATGTCACCGACCGTTCCGCCAACCTCGACGATCACGACGTCGGGATCGCCATCGCGCGCGACCCGCCCGATCCGCTCCTTGATCTCATTGGTGATGTGCGGGATGACCTGGACGGTGCCGCCGAGATAGTCGCCGCGGCGCTCCTTGGCGATGACCGCCTGGTAGATCCGCCCGGTCGTGACGTTACTGAGCTGCGACAGGTTTTCGTCGATGAAGCGCTCGTAGTGGCCGAGGTCCAGGTCCGTCTCGGCGCCGTCGTCGGTGACGAAGACTTCGCCGTGCTGGTACGGGCTCATCGTCCCCGGATCGACGTTGATGTACGGATCCAGCTTGAGGATGGAGACCCGCAGGCCGCGTGCCTTGAGCAGCCGGCCGATGCTGGCGGCGGTGATGCCCTTGCCCAGAGAGGAGGTCACGCCTCCGGTCACAAAGACATACTTCGCCATGGGTCGGGTCCTCCGGGGGTTTTTCGAATGCTACCGGAAGAGCGCCCGGGGCGCGAATCGGGTGCCCGTGCGTCACCTTCAGAGAGACGCGGCCGTAGGGCAGAGCGCGGATCACGCACCGTTCGCATCCTCGACCACTGGCCCGCTTATCGCTGGCAGCGGGCCACCGATCTCGACCCGAAGCGCGCTTCGCGGCCCACGAGGGCAAGACTCAGGTTCTCCACCGCGGCCCGACGCCGGTTGATGGCTCGCAGCCAACGTTGCTCGCGGAGCGAGCGCGTCAACGGCCGCCTGCGCCCGCCGCGGTGCCGCTCGACCAGCTATCGATGGCTCTGCGCCAACGCCGCCGCACCGACATGCTACGCCGAGTGGATCCCTGCGACGATCACGTCGAGGCATGCGTTGCCCGGCCGAGCTGACCGACTCCAGGACACCGATGTCCTGAACCGACCGGCAATTCAGATGCCCCGAGGATCAGGTCGGCAGAAGCTCGATCGACTCCCGGTGACGCGGCCGAAGCAGGCCGAAGTGGCGGCGATCGAGAGTCGCGAGCTTGGCCTCGTTCAGCCGCTCCACGATCGCGAGGACCGCGGCGTCGACGAAGCCGATGTCGGCATCGGCGTAGCGATCGCACAGCTCGCGGACGCGTGTGTAGTCCTGGGCCAACAGGTCGGCGACGACGTAGGCGCCGGATTCGATATCGGCCAACAGGGCGACGAGGACGCCAGGGTGCAGTCGCTTCCCGATCCAATAGTCGACCTCGACGAGGACTGGACCGGGGATCACGAGTGCCTCGTCAGTCTCCTCGATGAGGGCTCGGCACGCCGCATGGTCAGCGTCAGACCGATCGAGCGATGCGTACAGCGGGCCGGTGTCGAGAATCAGCGCCACGCGCGTGGCTCGGGGCGCTCGTCGCCGCTCCGACGACCTGTGTCCGTGGTGCCGGACGCCCCGACTCCGACGCTCCGGGGCTTTGGCGCAAGGCGCTCCACCTTCTCATCGATCGCCTCGCGGATGATCGTGGCCATCGAGACCCCGCGCTCGGCCGCGATGCGACGCAGGCGTCGGCGGGTGTCCTCGTTGATCGTAAATGTGGTGCGATCCATGATGTCATGATATCACTAATGCATCATATTGCCCGCCGAATAGGAGGCTCGTGCTCCGCGGTCAGCATCCGGCCTGGCCCACACGCAATTCGTCCCGCCCGCCGGCGGATCGAGTGAGATGCTCACCCCCGCAGTCGTGGCGAGCGCGGAGGCGGCAGCGGACGCCGCCACGACCGATCCCCGGATGCTCGCCCTGATCGAGTTGGTGGAACGCCTGGCCGGTCGTCGGGTTCGAGTCATCAAGCAGAGCGACCTGGACCCCCGGATCGATGAAGCGGCGATGGCCCAGATCGCCAAGGCCGCACCCGCCGTGCAGGCCGAACGGTCCGGCGGCCCGCCACCGCGTGCCGGCTGGGGCGTATCGGTGGACATCCACGCCGAGAGCGCCACCACCGCGACCCTCGACTTCAGCGCTAGATGTCCCCGAGCACGTCATGCGGACGAGCGGGCGGGCGGTAGCCAGTGTCCACAACGTGTCCGGGACTACATCTAGGTGCGTCGGCTAGGTGCCGGGGCGTTGTTTGCGGTCATCACCGCGCGGGGAAAGGGCTCTCGGCGTCCGAATGGTATCGCCAGTCGGGCCGGGTGACCGGGCGATCCGGCTCAATCTGTCCGGGCCAGCTCCGTGGCGGCGGCCTGAACGGCTGCGACGATCCCGACATAGCCGGTGCAGCGACACAGGTTGCCTGAGAGGCCGGCCCGGATGTCATCCTCGGTTGGGTCCGGGTTGGAGCGCAGGAGGGCGGTCGCGCTGATCAGCATCCCGGGGGTGCAGAACCCGCACTGGACGCCGCCGTGCTCGAGGAAGGCCCTCTGCAGCGGATGGAGCGTGGAGCCCGAAGCGAGCCCCTCGACGGTCGTGACCTGGCGACCATCGGCCTGCAGCGCGAGATACGAGCAGGAATTCACCGGACGGCCGTCGATCAGGACCATGCAGGCGCCGCACTCGGAATCGTCGCAGCCCTCCTTGGATCCGGTTAGCCCGAGTTCGCCGCGCAGGACGGACAGCAGGGTCCGGCCGGGCTCGATCTCCAGCGGGTAGCTCGTCTCGTTCACCTGGAGCGTCACGCGGTAACGCACGATCAACTCGCTCCGAAGGTGGTGGCGCTGGCAGGAATCCCGACCCTCTCGCCGCGAGCGCGGGCGATCGCACCGGTCACGGCCCGACGCACGACAACGACCGCCATGGCTCGACGGTATTCGAGCGAGGCGCGGACATCGGAGATCGGGATTGCCGCTTCGGCCGCCAGCCGGCCCGCCTCTGCCGCAGCCGCTGCCCCGCCGTCTGTCCCGACGAGGGCGAACTCCGCCGCGGCGACCCGCCGGACCGTGGGGGCAAGCGCGGTGATGGCGATGCGGGCCTCGCGGACAATGTCGCCCTCGAGACGCACCACGGCCGTCGCGCCGACGACGGCGATCTCCATCTGGCGGCGGAACTCGAGTCGGACGTAGCAGCTGCCGGCTCCTGTGAGTTCGGGCAGCTCGACCGCGACGATGATCTCGTCCGGGCGGATGGTGGTCCGGCCGGGACCGCTGAACAGGTCGGCAAGCGCGATCCGCCGGCTACCGGTCGCGGCGCCGACTTCCACGAGCGCTTCGAAACAGAGCAGCGGCCCGCTGGTCTCGGCAGCCGGCGAGGCGTTGGCGAGGTTCCCGCCAAGCGTCCCGATGTGCCGAGTGGCCGGTGAGCCGACGATGGAGGCCGCGTCGGCGATGGCAGACCAGCGTTCGCGGATGAGCGGATGCGCAGCAAGCTCACCGTGGCTGGTCGTCGCGCCGATCCGGAGGCCGCCGACGGTCCCCGCGATCCCGTGGAGCTCCGCGATCCGGTCCAGCGCCACGAGGTCTTCGGGCAGGGTCCACTTGCCCTGCCGGGTCCCGACAACCAAATCCGTCCCGCCGGCGACGGGTCGGTGTCCGGCGGCGACCGCGGTCAGCGCATCGGACAGCAAGCTCGGGGCGCTGAAATGTCCGCTCATCTCAGCCTTCGCCGTTCGCGGCCAAGGCGCCCCAGATCCGCTCGGGCGTCATCGGCAGCTCGTGGATCCGGGTACCCAAGGCCCGGGCGATCGCATTGGCGATGGCGCCGGGTGTCGGGACATTGGGCGGCTCGGCGATCCCCTTGAGCCCCTTGGGGCCGGCGTTCGGTGATGGGGCGTCGACGAAGTCGACGTGGATCGGCGGCATGTCCGCCACGGTCTGGAGCTTGTAGTCGAGGAGGTAGGCGTTGCGCTGCCGGCCGTCCGCTGAAAGCTGGATCCCCTCGCTGAGTGCCTGCCCGATGCCCATCGCCACGCCACCGTAGATCTGGCCGGCCGCCCCGATCGGGTTGATGATCGTGCCCGATTCATGGGCTGCGGCGATCTCCAGGACCCGGACGACGCCGGTATCGCGGTCGACCTTGACCCGGGCGGCATGGGTGAAGAACGTTGGCGCCGCAAACGACTCAGCACCCAGGCGCCCAACGCAGCTGGCAGCATTGACCGAAGGGGTCGGCGGCGGCATGCCCGAGCCCCGCCCGAGCAACAGGCCCGCCCCGGACGCCTCCGACGCGAGATCCGCGATCGACACCGACGCGGTGCTGCTCCCCTTGACCCTGGCCATCCCGTCGACAAGTTCGAGATCGGCCAGGTTGGCCTCGAGGAGATTGGCAGCCAACTCGAGGAGCTGATCGCGGACCTCGGTCGCGGCGGCGATCACGGCCCGGCCGTTGTTGAACGTTGTCTGCGAGCCACTGGCACCGCTGTCGTACGGCCCCGCGTCCGTGTCCTGGTACAGGATTCTGAATTGATCCGGGCGCATCCCGAGGACCTCGGCGGCGAGGATCGGCAGGGCCATGACGGCGCCAGTCCCGCATTCCTGGGCGCCGGTGACGATCGTCCCGCTGCCGTCGGCATTGATCGTGAGGTGCGCTCCCGACGCCAGCGGGAATGACGGCCACCAGCCGGTCGCGACGCCGATCGCTTCGCCCTCTGGCAACGACTTCCCCCAGCCGACCGCGGCCGCCGCGCGTTCCAGCGTCTCGATGACGCCGATCCGCTCGAAGACCTGTCCCGTCGGCCCGGTGTCGCCCTCGTGCACGAGGTTCCGGCGACGGAATTCGACCGGGTCGAGGCCCAGTCGCTCGGCGACCACGTCATGGTGCTGCTCGAGCGCCCAGCAGGTCGTCGGCCCGGTTGGGGCGCGGACGGACCCCGACGGCTGCGTATTGGTGTAGACGGTGTCCGCCGTGACGTCGATGTTCGGGATCCGGTAGGGCCCGACCGCGAACATCGCGGCCAGCTGCCCGAGGAACGGCTCGTCCATGCTGTAGGCGCCGTTGTCGACGATCAGATGTGCCCTGCGGGCGACGATGCTCCCATCCCGGCGAACGCCGGTCTCCAGTTCCATGATCATTCGTTCGCGGCGATGATCCGGCAGCAGGAATTCCTCACGCCGCGAGAAGACCACCTTGACGGCCCGGCCGGCGGCCTTTGACAGCGCCGCGACCTGGGCCTCGAAACCGAGTTCGCATTTCGCGCCGAACCCGCCGCCGAGGTGCGGCACGATCACCCGGATCTGGTTCTGCGCAAGGCCGAGCGTTTCGGCCACCCCGGACCTGACCGCAAACGGGACCTGCGTGGACGACCAGATGGTGACGTGGTCGCCAGCCCACTCGGCGAGGATCGCTCGCGGCTCGATCGGGACCGCATGGGACCCGTCCGCGACGTACCGATCCTTCACCACGATGTCTGCCTCGGCCATGGCGGTGGCGGCGTCGCCCTTGACGATCGTGGATCGCGACGCGAGGTTCCGGTCGCGGACGATGTTCTCGTCCGCCTCGTAGGTAGCCCAGGCATCGTGGACCAGCGCCGTATCGGGGCGCATGGCAAGTTCAAGATCCGTCACGGACGGGAGCACTTCAAGCTCGATATCGATCAGGGCGGCCGCCCGGGCGGCGATCTCCGGCGTGGTGGCCGCGACCGCGGCGATCAGCTCGCCCTCCCAGCGCACGACATCGCGGGCGAAGAGGGTCCGGTCCTTCAGGAAGGCCCCGTAGCGGAGGTCGGGCACGTCCGCTGCCGTGATGACCGCATGAACCCCCGGCAGCGCTCGTGCGGCCGTCGTATCAAGCCGGCGGATTCGGGCGTGGGGGACTTCAGCGACGCGGAACGCCCCGTGGAGCATCCCGGTCACGGTGAGGTCGGCGGCGTAGCGCCCGCTACCGGTCACCTTGTCCCGGCCGTCCTGCCGGATCAGTGCGGGGGGCGGGATCACCATCATGGGCTCGAGGATAGCGCACGGATGGAGTTGACGAGACATCGGGGAGGATGTGCAGCGTGGCCCGGGGAGCATGACGAGGATTGGCAACCTCGAAAGAGTGGATGATACGGTCCATGGACTTCAGTTCGGCCGGGACGATGACCTTCCTGTTCACGGATCTCGAAGGCAGCACGCGCCTCTGGGAGCGGTTCCCGGACGGCATGAAGAACGCCCTCAGGCGTCACGACGCGATTCTTCGAGCAGCCGTCGAGGCCTCGAGCGGAGAGGTGGTCAAGACCACAGGCGACGGCATGATGGCGGTGTTCGGAAGCGCGGTCGACGCCGCAGCGGCCAGCCTGAGTGCACAGCGCGACCTCGCACACGAACCGTGGGGCGAAACCGCTACGCTCCGGGTGCGGATGGGCTTGCACGCCGGCCAGGCCGAGCAGCGGGCCGGCGACTTCTTCGGCCCCACGGTCAACAGGACCGCCAGGATCATGGCCGCCGGGCATGGGGGCCAGGTCCTCTTCTCCGCGTCGGCGGCGGCACTTGCCAGCGAGGGCCTGCCGGCGGGCGCCAGCCTGCTCGACCTCGGCGAGCATCGACTGAAGGATCTTGGTCGCGCGGAGCACATCTTCCAGCTCGTCCACTCCGACCTGCCGTCGACCTTCCCACCCCTGGCCGCCCTGCGTCCGGCCGGGGCCAACCTGCCGGCGAGGGCCGCAGAACTGGTCGGTCGCCAGATACAGCTTCTGCAGATCAGGGAACGCCTGGAAGATGGGGCGGTTCGCCTGCTCACTCTGATCGGGCCCGGAGGTACCGGCAAGACGACGTTGGCGATCCGTGTGGCCGATGATCTCGCGCCGCGCTACCCGGATGGCGTGTCCTTCGTCGACCTGTCCGGCGCCCGGGACACGAACGCCGTGCTCGTGGCGATCGCCCGTGCCGTCGGGCTCGGGGAGGCCATGGATCGGCCCCTGCAGGAAGAGCTGACCGATCGGCTGCGGGATCGACGCATGCTGCTCGTGCTCGACAACTTCGAGCAGGTGACCGAGGCGGCCGGCGTGGTGGCGAAACTCCTGCGTGATGGCCCAAACCTGACCATGATGGTCACCAGCCGGGAAGGACTGCACGTCCGGGCAGAACACGTCTACCAGGTTCCGCCGCTCGATCTGCCTCCTGCCGGCCACAAGCGGCCGTCGGCAGTCCTGGTCGGCAGCTACGAAGCCGTCCAGCTTTTTATCGATCGAGCCCGGGTGGTCCGCCCAGACTTCGAGTTGACCGACGACAACGCCCCGGCCGTCGCCGAGATCTGCCGCCGACTGGACGGCCTGCCTCTGGCCATCGAGCTCGCGGCGGCACGCCTGCGACTCTTTTCCCCCGAGGTGCTCCGGGACCGCCTCGGAGATCGGCTCGGCCTGCTGCGCAGCGGACCCCGCGATCTTCCTGTGCGGCAACAGACGCTTCGGGCGGCGATGGATTGGAGCTACGAGTTGCTCGAGCCCGCGGAGCAGCGACTGTTCGAATTCCTCGCCGTGTTCGCGGACGCGGAGGTCGCCGCGGTCGAGGCGGTCGCCGCCCAGCTCGACCCGGATGACGGCGTCGGGCTGGACGTCCTCGATGGACTCGCCGGTCTCATCGAGAAGAGCCTGGTCCGACAGGTCGACGTCCCGGCAGGCGAACCTCGCGTGACGATGCTCGAGACGATCAGGGAGTTTGCGGCGGACCGGCTCGACCAGCGTCCCGACTTCGCCGCACGGGCGCGTCGAGCCCACGCCAGCTATTTTGGAGACTTGGCCGGCCGCTTGCGTGCAGCGCTGACCGGTAATGAGCGCGAGACCGCGCTCGCGGCAATGGCCGCCGATGTCGCGAACCTGCGTATCGCCTGGGCCCACTGGGTCGCAGCGGCCGATCTCGAACAGCTCGACAAGCTGGCCAGCCCGCTGATGATCCTCGACGACGCCCGCGGCTGGTACCTCGATACGGTCGGCCTGACCCGCGACATGCTCGCCGTCCTTGGAGCGAGTGCTTCGTCGCCGGAGCGGATCGGCCAGGAGATCGCCCTGCGGACAAGCCTGGCGCGAGCGCTCATGACGACCAAGGGCGTCACCCAGGAAGTCGAGGACGCCTTCACCAGCGCGGTGGAGCTCTTCGAGCGCGGCGCCGATGTCCGCCAGCAGTTCTCGGTGCTTCGGGGCCTCGCCAGCCTGTATATGTTCCGTGGGCAGCTCGATCGGGCGGCCCAGCTCGGACACGACATCCTGGCGCTCGGTGGGCGCGAGCGCGACTCGAGGATGCTGATCGACGGGCACCTGCTGGTCGGCACCCACCTGATGTCCTCCATCGACCTCCAGCGCGGACTGGACCACCTCGATGAGGCGATCTCCCTGTTCGCGAGCATTCCGACGCGGACGGGGACCGCACGCGTCGGGAACGATCCGCGAGTCGCGTGCTACACGACATCCGCGTTCACCCTGTGGTTGATGGGGTATCCGGATCGTGCGGTGGAGCGAGTGAACGCCGCGCTGGCCCTCGCGGTTGAGCTCCAGCATCCGTTCACCTCCGCCTACGCCCGTTTCCACGCCGGCCTGCTCCACCTCTGGCGTCGCGACCCCGCCGTCGCGCTCGACCGGGCGGTCGGGTTGCTGGAGATCGCGGACGAGCACGGGTTTCGGATCTGGACTGCGGCGGGCAGCTGTCTGCAGGGAGCCGCTCGGGTCGGACTCGGCCGCTTCGCGGAAGGCCTGGCCGATATCCGCGGCGGGATGGACCTCTACCAGGAGCTCCGGTCGCCGCCGATCTTCTGGCCATTCCTGCTCTTCGTGGCCGCCCGCGCCAGCCACGGGGCCGGGCTGCCGGCAGAAGGCCTCACCCGGGTCGACGGGGCCATTGAGATCCTGCGCGCCGATCCCGGCAACACGATGCTACCCGAGTTATACCTGCTGAAGGGTGACCTGCTCGCCGCCCTGGCGACCGACGGGGGGAGCCAACGATCTGCTGCCGAGCCCTGGTATCGGCTGGCCTTTGACCGCGCCGCCGAGTTGCACGTCAGGATTACCGCGCTGCGGGCCGCGACGAAGCTCGGCCGTCTCTGGCTGGCCGATGGCGAGCCCGAAGCCGCGGCGCGGATGCTCGGCCCGATCCATGCCACCTTCTCCGAGGGTTTCGCAACCGCGGACCTGCTCGAGGCGCGAGACCTGCTGGACGCCGTCGCGGGTTAGCCGGGCTGGCGCGCCTCGCGCTCGGCGATGCGGACGAAGGTATTGAGCTCGCCTCGGAAGCTCCCCTTGTACGAGCCGAGGGCAAAGATACGGGCCGAGATTGCCGGGATGAGCCCCTCCGTCCAGAACTCCTGGGTCAGGCGCGTTCCGGTTGCCGTGGGTTCGAAGGTGACGTGCGTCTCGCCGCGCAGCATCCGGTTGCCGAAGCGCGTCCTGAGGCGGCGCGGCCGCTCAGCCTCGAGGATCTCCGACGGACTACGCATGCTGCCGAACCAGATCGAGTAGCGCGTGCCCGCCTGACCTGGCGGTCCGCTCACGTCGGTCACCTTGCTGACGCCCCCGATCCACTCGTGCCAGCGTTCGAGGTTCGTCCAGAGGTCGAAGACCTGCTCGATCGGGGCCGCGATGTCGACCGTGAATTGGTACCGGGCCATGGCTGGTCGATACGGTGGCACCCGCCGCGCGGGCCGTCAAACTGCGAGCCTGCCAATCGGGATGCATCGGACCTTCCGGCTCGGCTGGATTGGCCGCCATGACCGATCGGGGGAGGCGGACGGTCGGAGCACTGGAGGTGCGGACGGTCGGACTGGGTCCATACTCTCCGCATCATGCCGGACCGCATCACCACCGCCGGATTCAGCGGACCTGACCCTGTCCCAGGAGGTCCGGAGCATGGCCTCGGCTGACGAACCAGGAGTCGCGGTCGCCGACCGATCCAGCGTGACCTTGTGCCCACTGGCGATGCAGGCGCGCGGATCGGGCGAGCGGCTGGTGGGCAGGCCGATCGAGTTGGCGGCCATTCGCCAGGAGCTGGCCACGGCGGCGAGCGGGAAGTTCGCCTGCGTGAGCGTCGAAGGGGAGCCGGGGATCGGCAAGACTCGGCTCCTCATGGCAGCCCTGGACCTGGTGGCGGCTGAGGGCTTCGTCCCGGCAGCCGTCGCTGCCGACGAGGAGCTGCGGGGCCCCTTTCTGCTGGCCCGCTCCGTGTTCGGATGCCAGGCCATCCAGGAGCTGCCCGCCGCCACCCCGGCCGGATCGGCGGTGCGGCGAGCACTCGACGCGATCGCTGGCCGGGACGACCCGTCCCTGGCTGGTCTCCCCGCCGACGAGAAGCTCCTGCGCACTTACGACCTGGCGGCCGTGGCCATCGCGGAACTGGCCGCGGTGCGCCCACTTGCGATCGTCCTGGACGACCTGCAGTGGGCCGATGAGGACAGCCTGCGGCTCCTTCGCTACGTGATCCGCAGCTCGGCCGGCAGCCGCATCCTCCTGCTCATCGCCCTGCGCCCGGAGGAAAGCGCTGGATACAACGAGCTGGTCACCCTGGTCGCCGACATGGAGCGACTCGGCTTCCTGCGCCGGCTCCGCCTCCACCGCTTCACCCCGGCCGAGACGGCGGACTTCCTCCGACTTGTCCTCGGGGGCGATGTCAATCCTCTCAGTGGGGCGACGGTTCATGGGCAGGCCGAGGGCGTCCCGTTCATCGTCGAAGAGCTGGCGAAGGCCTATCGCGAGGCGGGCATGATCCGCGTGGTCGATGGCAAATGGACGCTCGCCAGGAACGCGAGTCGCATCGTCCCGGCCGCGGTCCAAACGCTCATCCACCGGCGCGCGGCCCGGCTTCCGGATGCCACCAAGGCGCTCTTGGCGGACGCGGGGATTCTCGGCCGCAGTTTCAGCCTGCGCGATCTTCGCGCCGTGAACGACCAGCTGGGCGGTTCGGCCGTGGACGGTGCCGATCTGACCGAGCTGCTCGCCCCGGCGATCGCCGCTGGTTTGCTGATGCGATACCCCGAGGGGTCGGCGGCGGATTACGGCTTTCCGCATGAACAGGTCCGCGACTTCGTCGTTTCGTCGCTTCCGACGGCGCGGCGACGACGCCTCCATGCCGCCATCGTTGAGCTCCTGTCCGGGGCCGGCGAGCCATCTCCTGAGAGCCTGCCCATGCTCGCCCACCACGCCCGAGCGGCAGGCAACGCGGAACTCAGCGCCCAGTTCGCCATCGAGGCCGCCAAGACGGCGCTGGCTCGGAACGCACCGGAAGAGGTGATCCGGTCGGTCGAGCTGGGTCTCCCCGTGATTATCGAGCCGAGAGACCGGGTGACGCTGCTGCTCCTGCGTGACGAAGCGCTTGGCATGCTTCACCGGTCGGGCGAGCGGCTGGACGCGCTGGCCGAAGTGTCAGCCCTGGCCGACGCGCTGCGCGACCCGAGCCTGACGCTCCAGCTGATGCTCCGGCGGTCGGCGGCGCTGCGCGACGCCGGCGACGAGGAGACGGCGGCCGACGTAGCCCGAGAGGTCCGCCGCCGGGCTCAGGCCATGAAGGACCGACACCTGGAGCTGGCCGCGGACCTCGAACTCGGCCAGGCCCTGCTCCGGAGCCCACTCGGCGAAGCGTTCGTCCCGGTCATCACGGAGATCGATGCCGACGGGGCGGGAGAAGCGTTCGAGTCGGCAGTCGAGCTGGCCCGGGCGCTCGGGGACGATCGCAGCCTCGCTGCCGCAAGCCGGGAGCTCGGCGTCGTGGCCATGGCCAGGGTTCGCGCCGGGTTCATCGAAATGGTCCTCGCCGGTGACGTTCCGAAGGACGTGCTCCTCCACGGTCCCATTGCCTTGCCGTACACGGAAGCGGTCGGTCGGTTCCAGCGGGCGATCGAGGTGTACGACCGCCTGGGCGATCGGCACGGGCTGATGTCGTCCATCCTGGGGCTGGCGTATGCGACATGGGGCGCTGAATTCGTTCTGTCTGGGGCGGTCCGTCGCCTCGACGAACTCCGCCGGCTCACCAATCGCATGTCGACCCTGGCCACCGAGAGCGAGCGGAACCTGGCTGAACTCCAACTCCTGTACGGGATCCACGTCTATGCCCGTGAGTTCGGGGATCCCGACCTCAGCCTGTCTCGCGGCGAGGAGGCCTATCGTCGGGCTCGTGCGCTCGGCGACCGGACGGTCGAGTTCCTGGCCGCGGGGGGAATGGCGTTGGCGCACCTCCAGGTGGGCGGCGTCGCGGAGGCCGGAGACTGGCTCAGGCGAGCCGCGGAGGCGGCCTCGGCCGCTCCGACCCCGCTCAAGGCACGGCGGTTGGAGTCCTGGCGCGGGCGCTGGGCT
>JANPDO010000145.1:0-5262 GCA_031431535.1 Chloroflexota bacterium | reverse complement strand
GCAGCGTTGAGCGAGGCCGTGCACGACCGCGGAGATCCCGCCCGAGGCGTAGCGGTACGACGCCTTCCGTGCGATCGGTTCCTTGCGGCCCGCGACTACGAACCCGCGATGTCGCCTCGCTCCTCGGCCAGGCGCTCGGCGAGGCGACCCTCGCGGATCCGGATCTGGGCGAGGTCGATGCTGGCCCGACGATCGGAGCGGGCCAGACCGCGCGAGTCGGCGCGCATCCAGCCGACGACCTGCAGCATGATCGCGGCCAGGAAGATGGCATCGCCCGCGATCCACATGATGCCGGCCGCCAGTTGCTGGTCGGCCAGCGGGTCGATCCCGTAGGGCCGCCCGAGGCTGACGTAGTGCTGGTAAAGCACCGCCGGTGCGCCCAGGATCACGAAGGCGAGGAACGTGTTCTGGGTCATCTGCAGGAAGAGGTAGGCGATCCGGACAGGGTGGCCGATTCGCCACGGAGCGGGGTCGGAGCCCACCGCCGGCCACCAGAACAACAGGGCACTCGACAGGAATAGGGCGTGCTCGACGACGTGGACCAGCGGGTCCTCCAGCGCGGCGTCGAACAGCCGCGAGAAGTGGCTAGCCCACATGACCACGGCGAACAGGATCCATGCGCTGACGGGGAATGCCACAACGCGCATCGTTCGCGAGTGGAGGATCGGCAGGATCCATCGTCGGCGCATCGCCGCGGAACTCAACCGCAGGATCAACGTGATCGGGGCCGCCATCGCGAAGAGCGGTGCGACGACCAGGGCGAGCAGGACGTGCTGGACCATGTGGACCGAGAAGAGGGTCGTGTCGTAGCGCTCGATGCCGGAAGTCAGCGCGAAAGCCAGCGCCAGCATGGCCGCCAGGAACGCCACGGTGCGTCGTCGCGGCACCGGGTTCGCGGGATGAGCCGCGTTGATGCGGCGCACGGCCCACAGCCACCACGCGACCGAGCTGGCGATCGCAAGCGTCGGAATCGGCTCAAACGTCCAGGCAAGCAGCAGCAAGCCCGCGGCCGGGGGCTCCGCCGGAACTGCGCCATGCGCCAGGGCTGGGCTGACGACGACGGCCAGACCCGTGACCGCACCGCCGACGGCGCCCAGCCCGCCCAGGAGCCCCCGGACCGGTTGGATCGAGCGCATCGCCGGCATCGTCGCATGATCGCGCTCAAGTGTCGCCCGCCCCGGATCAGGGCGAGTCACGATCAGGTTGTGTCACGAGGACGCGCGAGCCGCTTCCGCTCCGGGTAGAATGGCCGCGCCTCGGCCCCCGGTCGCGGCAACCTGCTGTTTCATCGGTCATGCGCTCGTTCGTGGGCGGCTGGCCATCCTCGAGGACATCGATGCCGACTTCTCCCCGGACACGCCGGATGCCTGGTTCCGTCGTCGCGATCGGCGTCGTCGTCGTCCTGATTGCGGTCGCGGCCGCGGCGGCGATTGCGCTGGGCGTTGACCTCGCTGTCGAGGCCGGCAAGTTCGCGACCGGGCTCTACCCGCCGATCGCGGTGACCGAGCAGGGGGCCCAGATCCGGGAGCTGTACCACATCGTCTTCGTGATCGCTGTAGCGATCTTCCTGGTCGTTGAAGGCCTGATCATCTGGTCCGTCATTCGCTACCGGCGCAAGCCAGGCGACGACATCCTGCCCGTCCAGACGCACGGCAACAACGTGGCCGAGGCCGCCTGGACGATCATCCCGACGCTCATCGTGATCTTCCTGTTCATCATCTCGTGGCAGACGCTCAATGCCGTGGACACGGCGGCCGCCAATCCCGAGACGAGGATCCGCGCCGTGGCCGGCCAGTTCCAGTGGCAGTTCGACTACCTGTCCGACGATGGCGGGACGATCCTGTACACCCAGAATCTGGCCACCGGGGATGACGGCGGCATGGTCGTGCCGGCCGGCCGAACCGTCCAGTTGACACTGACCAGCCTGGACGTCATCCACGCCTTCTACGTCCCGCAATTCCTGTTCAAGCGGGACGTCGTTCCGGGACGGGTCAACCAGTTCGATTTCAAGGTGAACGCGGCGGATGCCGGTCAGACGTTCCGCGGCCAATGTGCCGAGCTGTGCGGGGCCGGCCACCGGATCATGCTCTTCGACGTCAAGGCGCTCACGCCGTCCGAATTTGACGCGTGGCTCGCCGGCGCGATCGCCGATGCGAGCGCAACCCCGGCACCGGCCCCGAGCGGCGGCGCCGAGCCGACGATCGCGGTGAGCGCGTTGAACGTGGCCTTCGAGCAGGCCGTCCTCACCGCGCCGGCCGGCGTGCCGTTCAGGATCGAGTTCGACAACAAGGACGCAGCGGTCCCTCACAACGTCGCGATCCACAAGGAGTCGGCTGCCGGCGAAGCCGTCTTCAAAGGCGACATCTTCAACGGCCCGGCCAAACAGACGTACGACGTGCCGGCGCTCGATGCCGGCGCCTATGCCTTTGTCTGTACCGTCCACCCGACGATGACCGGCACCCTGACGGTCGAATAAGGAGTCCAGATGGCGACAACCGCGCTGACGCCTGCTGCCTCCGTCTACCGGAGCGGGCTGTACGCCTGGCTGACAACGACCGACCACAAGAAGATCGGGATCATGTACCTGATCAACTCGTTCGTGTTCTTCTTTGTGGGCGGCGTCCTGGCGATGCTCGTCCGTCTGGAGCTCGCGATCCCGGGGCTCCAGTTCGTGACGGACGCGACCTACAACGAACTCTTCTCCATGCACGCCACGTTCATGATCTTCGTGTTCATCATCCCCATCCTGGCGGGCTTCGCGAACTACGTCGTGCCGCTCCAGCTCGGGGCCCCGGACATGGCCTTTCCGCGGATCAACGCGCTGTCCTTCTGGATGCTGCCGCTGGCGGGAATCCTGCTGCTGCTGGGCTTCGTGACCGGCGGATCGGCCGCGGCCGGCTGGACCAGTTATCCGCCGCTCTCGTTGGACCGGCCGCTTGCGGCGACCGGCACAGGGCAGGATCTCTGGATCGTGGCGCTCGTCCTGATCGGCACCAGCTCCATCCTGGGCGCCATCAACTTCCTGGTCACGATCTTCAAGATGCGGGCGCCGGGGCTGACCCTGTTCCGGATGACCATCCTCACCTGGACCGTCCTGGTGACCTCGGTGCTGGTCCTGATGGCGACGCCGGTCATCACCAGCGCGCTGATCATGCTGTTCATCGATCGAAACTACGGGGGTTCGTTCTTCGATCCCGCGGTCGGCGGTGACGCCATCCTGTACCAGAACGTCTTCTGGTTCTACTCGCACCCCGCGGTCTACGTGATGATCCTGCCGGCGATGGGCATGATCAGCGAGATCCTGCCGGTGTTCAGCCGCAAGCCCCTGTTCGGGTACAAGGCGTTCGTGTTCGCCACGGCGGGGATCGGTGCGCTGGGCTTCTCCGTGTGGGCCCACCACATGTTCACGACCGGCGCGGTCTACCTGCCGTTCTTCAGCTTCATGACGTTCCTGATCGCGATCCCGACCGGGGTCAAGATGTTCAACTGGATCTTCACCCTGTGGCGCGGCAAGCTGACGCTGGCAACACCCCTGCTCTTCGCCCTCGGCTTCCTGAGCATGTTCCTGATCGGCGGGATCAATGGCGCCTTCAGCGCGGCCGTCCCGGTTGACTTCGCCCTGCACGACACCTACTGGGTGGTGGCCCATCTCCACTACGTGTTGTTCGGCGGCTCTGTCTTCGGCGTGATGGCCGGGCTGTACTTCTACTTCCCGAAGATGACCGGGCGGATGCTCAACGAGACGCTGGGCAAGGTCCAGTTCGTGCTGATGTTCATTGGGTTCAACCTGACCTTCTTTCCGATGCACGAACTCGGGCTCGCCGGGATGCCTCGGCGAATCGCCGATTACGCGTCGGCCGCCGGCTGGAATGACCTGAACCTGCTGGCCACGATCGGCGGCTTCATGATCGCGGCCAGCATGCTGCCGTTGCTGTGGAACGTGTTCGTCTCGTTGCGCAGCGGCGAACTGGCGGGCGACGACCCGTGGGAGGGCAACACGCTGGAGTGGGCGACGAGTTCGCCGCCGCCGCCCTACAACTTCGATCACCTTCCGGAGATCCGCTCGGAGCGACCGCTCTTCGACCTTCGGCACGGCCGACCGGCCGACCACTGAGCGACGAGCCCATGACCACCGACAGCCACGCCCTTATCCCTGCCGAACACGGCCCGGTTGCGGGAGGCGGTCACGACAGCCGCGGGGGGATCAGCAACCCGGTCCTGGGGATGCTGCTGTTCATCACCTCGGAGGTGATGTTTTTTGGCGGACTGTTCGCGGCCTACTTCAGCGTCCGGGCGAACGCCCCGCAGTGGCCGCCCGAGGAGTTCAGCCATACCCTGCAGATCCTGCCCTTGGTGGGACCCGCGACGATCCTGCTGATCCTGAGCTCGTTCACCTGCCAGTTCGCGGTGTGGGGCATCGCCCGCGACGACCGGACCGCGTTTCTGCGGAACATGGCCGTGACGGTGATCCTGGGGATCATCTTCCTGATCATGCAGGCCGCCGATTACGCGACGCTTGGCGCGGAGGGGCTGTCGCTATCGGCCGGCACGTTCGGGACGACCTACTACACGCTGACCGGCTTCCACGGAGCGCATGTGCTGGGCGGCGTGATCATGCTGTCCGTCGTGCTCTACCGCGGCATGGCCGGCCAGTTCTCCTCGCGTCACCATGACGCGGTCGAAGGAGCCTCGCTCTACTGGCACTTCGTTGACGTGGTCTGGATCCTGCTGTTCTCGCTGCTCTACCTGCTCCCCGGCAAATAGGAGCCAACCGTATGCCGTCGATTCGACGCCCACGCAATGCCGCGATGATGGGGGCCTTGTTCCTCGTGATCGGGGTGGTCTTCTTCGCCATCCCGTACTACGGCGGCTGGCACGTCGACTACGCCGGGACGACGATGCTCCTGTTCCTCGGCGTGGCGATGGCGATGATGATCTACGTGCTCGTCGCCGGGTCCTCCGGGGAGTGACCCGGATCGCTCGCCGGCGCGTGGCGTGATCCGGTCGAGCCATGCTTGAGCAACTCTGGAACAGCTTTCTCGAACTGACGGCGCAATTCATCCTGCCCGACTGGGGTGTCGTCATCGGGATGCTGCCAGTCGTGATCGTGGTCCCGGTGGCGCTCGTCCTGCTCATGACCTTCCGTCGCCTGCTGGGCGCACCGCCGGCCCGGCGCGGGGTCCAGCGGGTGGAACCGGTGACGCCTCCTGGCATCCACATGCCCGGCCCATCCGTTGCGCCGATCCTCGCGGCCGTCGGGGT
>JANPDO010000144.1:0-9299 GCA_031431535.1 Chloroflexota bacterium | reverse complement strand
GCTGGTGCGCCCGTCGCCCCGGTCGCCGCTGGCGCGCGCGTCGCCCCTGGTGGGCCCGTCGCCCCGGTCGCCGCCGGCGCGTGGGGCCTGGAGGAGACTCGCGTGGCCACGTTGGCGTACGGCCGCACCTTGATTGGTCCTGGTGGCTCCCCGTCGCCGGTCGATCGTCGTCGCGAAGGGCGGCTCGTGGCCGACCGGATCTCCGCCCGCGTTCAGGCGGTCTTCGGTCTGCGACGGACGCTGGCGGCGCCGCTGACCTCGGGGGATAGGGTGATCGGTGCGATCGTCCTGTCGCATCGGACCGGGGCCGGATGGTCTCCGACCACCAGGCGGCTGCTGGTCGGCGCCGCGGATGAGGCGTCGGCGGCCCTGGCCCGAGCCTACTCGCACCGCGAGGCCGAGGCACAGGCCACGACCGACCCCCTCACGAACCTGCCAAACCGTCGGTATTTCGATGAGTTCTGTGGTCTGCTCGCGCGCCGTCGGCGATCGGGTGACGCAGTCGGCGTGCTGATGATCGATATCGACAAGTTCAAGGTCCTCAACGACACGTACGGACACGCAACGGGAGACGAAGTGCTGCGGGCCGTCGCCGGCGCGATCGTCACGGCCGTTCGCGAAGATGACGTGCCGGCGCGATTTGGTGGCGAGGAATTCGTCGTCCTGCTGCGCAACCCGGGCCCCGAGGTCGCCCTGGAAGTGGGGGAGCGCGTTCGGGCGGCCGTCAGGGGGCTGGACCTCCGCGGGTTTGGCGTGCCGCACGTCACGGTGTCCGTGGGCGTCGCCGTGTCCGAATTTGCCGACCAGTCGATCGATGAACTGATCGGGCTCGCCGATCGTGCGCTCTATCGAGCCAAGCGCCGGGGCCGGGACCGCGTCGTCGCTGCCTGAGCCGAGCGAGGCTTTACCATCCGGCAGGTGACGGACCCAACGCCCGACGCGCCGCCCCACCCCAGCCGCGACTCCGCGCCCGACCGGGCGCTCGACCCCGCGCCCGACCGGGCGCTCGACCCCGCGCCCGAAGACGCGCCTGACGACGCCCCTGACCCCCAGCCCGACCTGACCAACAGCGATCTCGCCCGGATCTTCCACGAGATCGGCGACATCCTCGAACTCCAGGGCGAGCTGGTGTTCAAGACCGTGGCCTACCACCGCGCCGCGGACGAGATCGGGCGGAGTCCCGTTGACCTGGTGTCCGCCGCCCGACGCGGAGCGCTCCCAAGAATCCCGGGCGTCGGCAAGGCGATCGGGGACAAGATCGAGGAGCTGGCGACGACCGGGCACCTGCGTCTCCTGGACCGCCTTCGGACGGAGATCCCGGCCGGTCTCGTCGACATTCTGCGCATCCCGGGGCTGGGCCCAAAGACCGTGCGCCAGCTGCACCGGGAACTTGGGATCGAGTCGCTCGAAGGTCTCCGAGAGGCGGCCGTTGCCGGGCGACTCCGCACGATCCGGGGGATGTCCCAGCGAACCGAGGCCGTCGTCCTGGACGAACTGGCCCGGCTGGCGGATCGGCCGGCGTCGCGGATGCTGCTCGACGCGGCCGAGGATCTGGTGACCGCGTTGGTCAGGGAGCTGTCGACCGCGCCGGGCGTGGTCTCCATCGAACCGGCCGGATCGTTCCGACGCCGGCGCGAATCGATCGGCGACCTGGATCTGTTGGCCGCGACGGAAGACCCGGGACGGCTAATGGCCGCGTTCACGGCGCTGCCGATGGTCGACCGCGTGGTCAATCGGGGCAACGCGAAGTCGGCGGTCAGCCTGAACCAGGGGCCCCAGGTTGACTTGATGGCGATGTCCGCCGACGCCGCCGGCACCTACCGGATCCACTTCACGGGATCGAAGGAGCACAACGTCCGTTTGCGCGCGATGGCCCGCGAGCGGGGCTGGAGCCTGTCCGAGAAGGGGTTCCTGCGGCTTGGCGAGGACGGCGAGCCCCTCACCGGTGCCGCTGCCGAGCTGCGCACCTTCGCCACCGAAACGGAGGCCTATGCGTTCCTGGGCCTCCCGTTCATCGAGCCGGAGCTGCGCGAGGACGCCGGCGAAATCGAGGCGGCGATCAGCGGGACGCTGCCACGACTGATCGAGCTGCGGGATCTTCGCGGCGATCTGCACAGTCACTCCGACTGGTCGGACGGCCACCAACCGATCGAGGTCATGATCGAGGCCGCGAGACGGCGTGGCTACGCCTACCAGGTCCTGACCGACCACACCCAGTCGCTCGCGATCGCGCGGGGCCTGAACCCGGATCGGGTCGCCAGGCAGGCCCATGTGATCGCCGATCTGAACGCGCGCTTTGCGGACGAGGAGGCCGCGGGCACGGCTCCACCGGAGACTCCGCCGGAAGGCTTTCGGCTGCTCCACGGCTGCGAGCTTGAGGTCCGCGCGGATGGTGTGCTCGATTACGAGGACGACCTGCTGGCGACCTTTGATCTTGTCGTGGCATCGGTGCATGTCGGGCGCCGCCAGCCTCGCGCCCAGCTGACCCAGCGAACCCTCAACGCCATCCGCAGTCCGCACGTCGACGTCATCGCCCATCCATCCGGGCGCAAGATCGGCCAGCGGCCGGATCTCGACCTGGACTGGGACACGATCTACGCGGACGCGGCCCGGACCGGGACCGCGCTCGAGATGAATGGCTCGCCACCGCGCCTGGATCTCGCCGTGGAGCGGGCGCGCCGGGCGGTCAGCCTGGGCTGCGTGTTGGCGATCGACTCGGACGCGCACGACCTCTCCGAACTCGACTACATCGCCTGGGGCGTCAGCCAGGCCAGGCGTGCCTGGGTGGGTCCCGAATCGGTCGTGAACACGAGGTCGCGCGAGGACCTGCTGGCCTGGACACGCGGCAAGGCGGTGCGGCTGTGATGGCCGGCGCGGCGGTGAAGGCGGTGCGGCTGTGAACGCGACGCCGGCTGTGAAGGCGGCTCGGGCATGAAGGCGGCTCGGGCATGAAGGCGGCCAGGGTTGCGCCTGGCGGTCGAACCACAATGCTGCTTCAGGATCAGGCTGCGCACCGCGATCTAGCGCTGGCAGCCGTGACGCTCGTCGGGCTGTCGCGCTTCGTTGATCCGCCGCTGGTCTGGCTGGTGGCCGGCCTACTGCTGGGCGCGATGGTGCTCGGGGCGCTCCAGGTCCTGGCCGACGAGGCCGCGCCGTCCGAAGCCGCTGCCGGGGTCGCGATCGAAGCCCTGATCCTGCCGGCGGTCGCCGCGGTGGGATGCCTCGGGGCGATCCGGCTCGTGCCAGCCGGGTGGTGGCTGGCGCCCGCGCTGGGGATCACGTGGCTGCTGGTCCGCCGGACGCTCGCGCTGGAGGCCCGGATCCAGCACGCGCCGAGGGGGGTGAGTGCTGACGATCGAACGGCGGTCCTGGTGATGATCCTGGTCGTCGCGTTCATTGGGTTCGCCGGCGTCGCCGCGCTGGTTCCGGGCGGGCTCGCGGGGGCCGGCGCGGCCGTCGGTCCGCTGCTCGAATCGGACCTGGTCGTGCTTGCCGCAGGGGACGGCGTCCTCGCCGGCCTGCTCGGCTACCGGGCCTTCGCCCTTCGCGGGGGCAGCCTGGTGGGAGCCCTTGGCGCAGCCGTGACCTACCTGGCCGCCATCGCGATCGGGGCCGCCGCGCTTCGGGCGATGGAGATCCCGCGGCTGTTGGGGCCGGCGCTACTCGTCCTGGCGTTTTACCTGTGGGATGCCCTGATCGGGGCAGGGTCGTCGCGTCGCCGCGAGCCACGTTTCATCTGGCAGACCGGATTGCTCGCGGTGCTCGGGATCCTGGTGGTGGCCTGGAACCTGATGCTACGAGGGTAGGTTCGGGGGCTCCTCGGCCGCTCCACCGGGGGTGCGTTTGACGTAATGCCCGGACGGTGCTAGAAAGCGATACCCGCACCGCGACCCGCGTAGCCGCGCGCCCCAGGGACTGTCCCCGGTTTCGCTCCGGTATTGCACCTCGCTTCGCCTCGCCCCGAAAGGACGACTGCCTCGTGACCTTCTCCGACATCGAGATCTCCGCGCAGAGCCCGATCAACCTGACCCGTCAGAAGCGCCAGCTGGCGGACCAGGCGATCGCGCAGGCGTCGGCCGCCAAATGGGCCGACGCGGCCGCGACGAACCGTCGCCTCCTGGAACTGGGCCCGGACGCCGAATCGCAGAATCGCCTGGCCAAGGCGCTGTGGGAGCTCGGTGAGCTGCGGTCGGCCCGGGAGCACTATCAGACGGCGCTCGCGCTCGACCCGACCAACCGGATCGCGGAGCGCAACATCGATCGGCTCACGGTGCTGATCGTGGCCGCTGGCGACAGATCTGTGCCGGCGAGTGAGGGCAGCATGGCCCCGATCAGCATTTTCGTCGAGGAGACCGGCAAGACCGGGTTTGCCTACCTGACGGACCTCGCGGATCCGCGCCAGCTCGCCCAGGTCAACCCGGGCGATGCGGTCGAGCTGACCCCGGAGGGCAATCGGCTGATCGCCCACAGCAACGGCGTGCGGATCGGGATCGTTGAGCCTCGCGTGGCGGCACGCCTGCTCAAGCTGATCGCCGACGGGAACAAGTACGCCGCCGGGGTGACCTCGCTGGGCGACAAGGACGTGCGGATCATCGTCCGGGAGATCTTCCAGGACCCGATCAACTACGGCAAGGTCAGCTTCCCGACCGCGGCCAAGTCGACCGACCTGCGGCCGTACACGAAGGGAACCCTGGTCCGCGAGGAGATGGACCTGGAGGAAGATCTCGAGGACGACGAGGAGGACGAGGAGATCGAGGATCTGGACCGCGTCCTGCCGCCGGACTCGACGACGGAGGAAGCCTTCGAGGATGAGCCCGACGAACTCGACGAACCGTAGGGCGTGACGGGCCGCCCCCTGGGGTAACGGGCCGCCCCCTGGGGTAACGGCGGACGGGCCGCCCGGGGGTAACGGGCCGCCCCCTGGGGTAACGGCGGACGGGCCGCCCGTCTCCGCCCCCCGGGGGTCTTGCCAGTACCGGATTCTGGATGAACGCCTCGTGGTCCTGCCGGATATCAACAAGAAACGTCGCTTCTGTGAGTGGTCCACGCTGACTCGTGCGGAATGCGGTACTGCGGGTACCGGGTGGGTCGATGCCACGCTGTGCCGCGACCTGCGCCGGGCAGGCGAGCTCATCGAGGACCACGAGCGGGGTGCCGACCGATCCACCATCGGGTGATGAGCCGCCTGGGTGAGCGCCGTCGGGACGGTGAACGACGCCGCCCGGGTGAGTGCCGCCGGGACATGAGCCGGATTCTGCCCTCGCCTTGGCCTTCGTGGGCTAGCATGCCGACACATGACCGGTCGACCATCGTCCGCGAGTAGTGATCCGGGACGTTCGCTCCCGATCTTCGACCGGATTGCCCCGATGCCAACAGCCGACCTGGTGGCCGCCCGGATCGAGCTGCACAGCGGACCCGGCGATGTCGTAGCCGACCTGTTCGGGCGAGGCGGATGGGTAGCGCGCTCGGCGGTTGACCTGCAGCGCCGGGGCGTCTCGCTCGAGTCGAGCCCGCTGACCCGGATGCTGGCCGAGGTGGTCATGCGCCCACCGGACGTTCGACACCTCGACGCCGCATTCCAGGGAATGGCCGCCTCTCCGCGCGGCGAGACGAGCCTCAAGGTCTCCATCGGCGACCTCTTTGCGACACGCTGTGCGACCTGTGGCCGGAGCCTGGTGGTCGATGCGATCCTGTGGGCGAACGAGGGCGCTCCCCACGACGCCGGCACGGGCGACGACGAGCCCCGGGACGGCCCCGACGGACCGCCCGGGAACCGCGAGCACGGTCGGAGCGCCAGCCACGACGGCAGCCCGACGCACGATGGCGGGGCGATGACCGCTCGGCCGATCTCCCGGCACTATCGCTGCACGGTCTGCCGTGACCAGCGAGGCGGCTCCGAACACCGCCAGGCTCCGTTGGATGCGGACGATCTCGCCCGCGCCATGCTGGACCCGGGCGTGGCGGCGACCCGGACGCTCCTGCGCACCAGGTTCCCCGAGATCGACGGCGCGCCAGATCTGCCGGACGAACTGCTGGCGCTGCATACACCTCGACAATTGATCGGACTTGCGGCGATCCTGGAGCGCATCGAGATGGATCTCCGGGCCGCGCCGATCCTGGCGGCGCTTCGCCTGGCGCTGCTGCACGCCATCCTTCCGGCCAGTCGGCTGGCAACTGGGCCTGGCCGCGCCGGGCCCCTACGGATCGCCGGCGGGCATGTTCGCCAGCCGAGCGTCACGCAGTGGCGCGAACGCAATCCCTGGCTTGCCTTCGAGGATGCCTTTCGTCTGGTCCGCGGGTTCATCCAGCGCCTGGACGGGGGCGGCCTGGGTCCGGTCCAGGCCAGGCTTGGTGAGGATCTTCGCAGCCTGGGTGAGGGGACCGCGACGGCGCTCCTGGGGCTCGCCGGCCCATCGGGCCTGGTAGCCCTTGGCGACGAATCGACCGGCTATGGACGGACCGCCGCGGCACCGCGCATTCGGCTGGTGCTGGGCCAGCCGCCGCTGCGGCCGAACCTCGAGCGGCTGGCCACGACCTACCACGGCACGTCCTGGGTGCTGGGGCGCGAGGCAGCCTCACTGCTGCCGATCGATGCCCTTGCCGGTGCATCCCTTCGCCCGCCGTGGAGCTGGCAGGCGGCATCGATCGGGCGCGCCCTCGCAGCGATCGAGCCGGCCATGGCTCGCGACGGGCGGGTCGTCCAGCTCGTCGATGGCGGACCGGAGGCGGTGGTGGCCGCTGTTTTCGGGGGTGCGACGGCCGGCTATCGCGTGCTGAGTGCGCGACTGGCCGATCCCGATGACGAGATGCCCGGGATCGTCGAGCTGCTGCCGCCCGGCGGATCGCTGCCGCCGGGCCCGCGCACCCGCGCCAATGTCAGTCTGGCCCCAGTGCCCGGTGGTGCCGGCGACCACGATACGGTTCCCGGCCGGGGCATCTTCGCGCCGCGCGAGCGGTTCGATCAGCGCCCGTTCTCCGCCGCGGACGCGGCGAAGACCGTGACCGAGGCCGCCGTGGAGACGCTCAAGGCGCGAGGCGAGCCGGCACGGTTTGAACGCGTGCTGGGAGAGGTGCTGGTGGGTCTCGACCGGGCTGGACAGCTCCGCCGGCTGGCTGCGGCGATCGGTCCGGGCGCTCCCGGTGCCGGGGGCCTCCGTGGCGCGGGTCCACAGAGCCTCCGCGATCCTGGTGGACGGGGGCGCCCGGTACCTCGTGGGCGCGACATCCCGGCGACAACGAGCGCGTTCGAGGCGGCGGCGATCCAGGCAGGCGCCTGGAAGACCCGAACAGCGGTGCCCGAACCGGTCACCTGGCAGGACCCGGTCGATGCCTTGCTGAGCCTGATCCGTGACGAACTGACGCGCCCAACCCAGCGACGATTGAGCGAAATCGAACCCGGCCGCTGGTGGCTGGCCGATCCGGCCGACCGCGACGCCGCGGCCGTGCCCCTGGCCGATCGCGTCGAATGGGCCGTCTTCAGCCTCCTTTCGACGGCCGGCCCCATGCCCGAGGCCGACTTTTACGGACGGATCGCCTCGCTCTTTTCCGGCCACGACCTCCCCGACGAGGGGCTGGTGCGTGCGTGTCTCGACAGCTACCGCAGCCCGGCCAGTACCCCGGACCGCCTGGTCACGACCGACGATCTGCTGCGCCGGAGCCAGGAGCACACGGACCTGCTCGCACGGATCACCGACGCCGGTCATCGCCTGGGGATGCGGGTGTGGATCGGGCTTCGCGAGCAGAGCCGGCGGACGCGTGAGGGCGCGCTGGCCGACAGGCTGGATGAACGCGAGCGGCGAGCCTATCTCGGCGCGATCAGCCGGAACGCCCAGGACCTGGCCGAGGTCGACGCCATCTGGTACATCCGGGGCAAGGTCGCCTTCCTGTTCGAGGTCGAGTGGACGGCCATGCTGGGCGAGCCGCTGCTGCACCGGCACGCTCGAATCCCTGCCGACGGATCCCTGATCCGGTTCCTGGTCGTGCTTCCGCAGCGCGCCGAGCTGGTCCGCTACAAGCTGGAGCGATCGCCTCTGCTGCGCGCTGCACTCGAGACCGGCAACTGGCACATCGTCCGGGCGGACCACCTTCGATCGTTCCTCGCGCGCGACCCACTTGACCTGGCTGACCTCGAGCCGTATCTCGGCCTGGATCCGTTGGTGGATCGCAGCAGCGAACAATTGCCCCTGTTCGGGGGCTGACCGCGGAACGGCCGGCCCGGGGCGGCACGGACGGCCTGTGGCAGCACGGGCGCCGGCGGCGGCACGGGCGGCCGGATTCGGCGCGGTTGGCTGGCTGCGGCACGCCGCTGCGAGGCGACTACCTGGCGGCCAAGCGGCACGGTTGGTCGGCGGCGGCGGGCACAGAACCGCCGAACTGGCTGGCCACGCCGGTCTGAGGACTGCGGACGCCGCCGCGGCGCCATCAGTTTGGACCACGTATCGCGAGCCTTGTGGCCGTTGTGCGTGCGTTATTCGTGCCTGGAGCGGTCTTCGACCGCGGGATTCGCGTTGACGACCCGGCAGCCGGTGTGGCACGATAGCCCGACGCGCGTCCCACTGGACGCAACCCCCGTCCCACGGGCCGGGTCGACCAAGCCCGCAGCAGAGGTTCCTTGTGGCCACCCCATTCGCCGCCCGGTCCGCGCCAACCCTTCGTCGCGAGCGTCAGGCGGCGATGTACCAGCGGGCGCTCAAGGCCATGCCCGGAGGAACGAACTCCAATTTCCGGGCGTGGGGCGACGATACGGTCTACGTGGATCGGGGCAAGGGCGGCCGGGTCTGGGATATCGATGGGAACGAGTTCATCGACCTGCGCATGGGCTACGGGCCGGTCATCCTGGGCCACGCGGACGAGCGGGTCGATGACTACGTCAATCAGCAGATGCGTCGCGGGGTCAGCTTCTCGCTGACCAGCGAGGATGAAGTCCGGGCGATTGAGCTGGTCAAGGAGATGACCGGCTGGGTGGAGCAGGCCCGCATGACCGTGTCGGGAACGGAAGCCACGATGCACGCGATGCGAATCGCGCGCGGCTACACGGGCCGGGAGAAGATCGTCAAGTTCGAAGGCCAGTACCACGGCGTTCATGACTATGCCCTGATCAGTGTCTCGCCCAACGACATGTCCGAGCTCGGGGACGCGGACAATCCCGTCGGCCTGGCCTGGGGACGCGGCATCCCCGGCGCCGTCGCGGACACGATCATTCCGGCCCGGTACAACAACATCGACTTCCTCCGCCGGCTCTTCGAGCGCCAGGGGCACGAGATCGCGGCGGTCATCGTTGAGCCCGTCCTTGGCAACGC
>JANPDO010000143.1:0-11121 GCA_031431535.1 Chloroflexota bacterium | reverse complement strand
GCTGGACCTTGCGGGCGGCTTCGCGCAGGCCGGGGGGCGGACCGGGAGGCGCGCCCGCGGGCGGCGGCGTGGAGGTCACGTCGATGAGGCGATTGACAGCTGACTGCTGAATGCTGAGCGAATAGGTCAGGGCGATCGCGTACAGCGCGATGCTGGTCTGCAGCCAGATCGCGCTTCCAAAGTCGATCCTGCTGGCCACGATCAACAGCACACCGGTGACCCCCTGGAAGATCGCCAACGGATAGACGATCTTCTTCGAGATGGCCATGGTCGTGCGGACGCCAAAATTCGCGTGCTGCGGCTCCAGCCGTCCCATGGCCCCGATGATCATGAACGTGTAGCCTGGCCCAAACGCAAGGATCGCCCCGAACACATGCGCAAACAGGATCCACGGGAACAGCGCGCTGAAGTCCATCCTTGCCCCTCTCCTCCGGATCGCGATTCGACCGAGTCTACGACACCCGCTTCGTCCGGCGGCTGACGAAGTCGACCAACACGTATTCACCGAGGCGCTCGGGAGTGGCATAGAACGCCCGACCACGATTCAGGCGCGTCATCTGTGCCACGAATTCCGCCAGCGCCCGGGATCGTTCCAACATGAAGGTATTGATGGTGATGCGCTCCTTCGTGCAGCGCTGCACCTCGCGCAGCGTCTCGCTGATCGTCCGGCGCGTGGGCGGGTAGTTGAATTCGACCTGGCCGTCCTCGAAATGGGCGGTGGGTTCGCCGTCGGTGATCACCACGATCTCCTTGTTGCTGGCCGGGTGACGAGCAAGAAAGCGGCGGGCCAGGAGGAGGCCGTGCTGCAGGTTCGTGCCGTACTCGTAGCCGTTGAGGCTCAGCCCGGGGAGCGTTCCTGACGGGATCTCGCGGGCGTAGTAGGCGAACCCGATCACCGCGAGATGGTCGCGCGGGTACTGCGTCCGGATCAGCGTCTCGAGTGCCAGCGCCACCTTCTTCGCCGCAAGAAAGCAGTCGCGCAACAGCATGGACCGGCTCATATCGACCAGCAGGACGGTTGAGGTTTGGGTCAAGGCCTCGGTCCGGAACACGTCGAAGTCGGCGGGTCGGAGCCGGACGGGCGTGTCCGGGCCACGGACCGCCGGGGCGTTCTCGTCACGACCCAGCGCGTTGAACAAGGTGCCGCGCAGATCGAGGTGGAACGGATCGCCGAATTCGTACGGCTTGGTGGCCTCGTCACGTTCCCCGCCGCTCCCTGCCCGCTCCAGCCGATGACCGCCGAACGCGTCGCGTTTGAGCCGGGAAAACAGATCGTTTAGCACCTTCTGTCCGATCCGCCGATGACCGCTGGGCGTCAGCTCCAGCCGCTCGCCCTGGCGGGTCAGATATCCGGCCTGCTCAAGGCGCTCGGCCAGACCCTCGAGCGCGTCTAGCTCGCGGACCGCCTCGTCGCCGAGCAGCTCGCGGACGTCGTCACGGTCGATGCCGGCCAGGTCGCCCGTCGAGTCGACCTCGGACAGCGAATCTTCCAAGCGATCGATCGCATCGAGTCGGGCGATCTGGGCGAGGGCGCCGCCCAGCCCGAGTGGTTCATTGCCCTCGAACCGGACCCGATCGCCGAGGCCCCCAGGCAGGAGCAGATTCAGGTTGGACGCGAGCTGCGCAAGATCCACCATCAGCCGATCGTCATGGAGGAGCGCATCCATCATGGATTGCAGCTCGGTGCGCTGCTCCGGACGCAAGGAGCGCAGCAGGGACTGCATCGCGGCCATCCGCTGGGAGAGCTGCTCCAGGATGTCGTCGAAGGTGATGGCACCCGGGAAGAACCGGCCGTGTTTGGCGAGGAATGGCGAGGCATCCGGCTCGGCGCCGCCGATCCGTTCGCGGAGCAGCTGATTGAGATCGCGCACCATCTCGCGGTTGGCGGTGAGGTCTTCGGGTGACATTGTCCGGATGGCATCGGACATGCCAGCTGCGAACTGATCCAGGATCTGTTGGCCGAGACGCTTCACCAGGGCATCGAACCGCTCGCGCGCGCCGGGTTCAAGGAAGTCGTAGGCCTGAAGGCCCCGGATCCGTTCGCCGACCTCCGGCGACAGGGCATCGAGTTGATCGAGACGGCGCGCGGCCACGCCTCGCAGCATCGAGCGGAGGGCCGCCTCCTCGGCCCCGTCGACGCGATCGGCCTGGGCGGGCGGGTCGGCCTCATCGGGGGGCAGGTCGGCCTGCCCAGCGAGATCGGCCTGGGCGGGCGGGTCGGCCTGCCCAGCGAGATCGGCCTGGGCGGCCAGATCGCCGAGCGGCGCGCCTTCAGCCCGGGTTGCTTGAGCCCGCCTTCCGTCACCCTGGCTGGCCGCATCGAGCCGGCGCTGGACCCCGGACCGCTCTTCGTCGACAATCGACTCGAGCTCGCGCCGGATATCGGCCAGAACGTCGTTCAACTGGTAGCGATCCAGCAGTTCCTGCCGGCGGCGCTCGAGGCGGTCCAGCAGGTCGCGGAGGCCGGCCATGTCACCGCGGGACGGATCGCCGGTCCGCAAGCCACGTTCCATCAGCCGTCGCAAGGCCTCGGCCAGGTCACTCTCAACGAGCAGGTCGCCGGCGAGGGCATCCATGATCTCCCCCGCCTCGAGATCGGCCGGACGTTGTGTGCCATCCCAGCGCGTATACCGCGCGTGTGCCGCGACGCCGCTGGCGTCGCCTTCGTGGTCGCGGTCGCGGTCGCGGTCGCTGTCCCGCCCGGTTGAGCTGTCGACAGGCCCGGGTGAGGTGAGGCGCCGTCGCCCGACCTTGCGCAAGGTACTCCCAGCCTTGGCCGAGGCACCACCGAGTTCGGGGAGGTCGCGTGGATCCGGGGAGTACGCCGTCACGCGATGGCTCGTGATTCCAGTGACTTATCTCCGAGGCGGGCTGCGGGCACGACAGGCGGCACGGGCACACTTACCGGCCCGTCAGCGTTGGCGACGGGCAGCGGCCCGGATCGGAGGCGGTCCTGACCGGGTGGGCATGGTGTTGACCCGCGGGCAACAATTTCGACCACATCGCTTCGCGCCAACCCAGAGTCGCATCCGTTCGCGCATCGCCCTTGTCCCCAGGTCAACGCCGCGACCGAAGACGAGGCTGGCCCGCTGCCGGTAGGCCTCGTTCTCGGCTTATCGACCGATTTCGTTGCCCGCGGGGCAACAGCCGGAGTCGCGGGACCGCGTGGCCGGGAATTCGTTGCCCGCGGGGCAACAGCCGGGGTCGCGGGACCACGCGGCCGCGATGTCGCGACCTCCGAAAGCCCAGACGGTGTCATCGGTGGTAGACCGTGCCACCCGGGATGCGATCCTTGTTCAGCCGACGCGCCAAATGGAGTCCTTCGAGGAGAAATTCCACCGCGGAGGCGACGACGGCTGGCTCCTCGGCGCCATCGGTGACGTCCAACGCGCCGAGTCGTTGCACGGCGGCCGCCAGTCCGGGAACCTCACGCATCCAGCCCACGTACTCGCGCGATGGGGTCCGATCGCCGGTCTCCACGCTGAAGCCGTCCTCGAACGCCTCGATGACACCTTCCAGTTCGTCAAGCGACACGCGCCGGCTGAAGGTGGCGTGCAGCGCCTTGGTGATCAGGCGCTCGACGATCCGATCCTCAGGCGCTTCGTCGCCGACCGATTCGACCTCGACCTTGCCGACCGTCGAGGCGATGACGGCCCCCAGATCCGACACCCTCGGCGCCCCGACCGGCTCAGCCAGCCGGACCGCCCGCTTGAGCGCCGCCGCCTCCAGCACCTCCGCGTTGGCGACCGAGACCCGGACGCTGACACCGGACCGCTGGCTGATGTCGGCCGACCGTCGCGCGAGGTGAGTCAGCTCCGCAACCAGTTCCTCCATGAATGCCGGCATCACCACAACCGGAACACCGTCCTCCGCGCCGAACCGCCGCTTCTCCTGGCGGACGATCGCCATCTCATGTTCGAGCGTGCGCGGATAGTGTGTCCGGATCTGCGAGCCAAGGCGGTCCTTGAGCGGGGTGATGATGCGGCCCCGGGACGTGTAGTCTTCCGGGTTCGCGGACGCCACCACGTACAGGTCCAGGGGCAGACGGACGACGAAGCCGCGGATCTGTACGTCGCGTTCCTCGAGAATGTTGAGCAGACCCACCTGGATCCGCTCGGCCAGGTCCGGCAGTTCGTTGATCGCCACGATCCCCCGGTTGGCCCGCGGGATCAAGCCGTAGTGGAGCGTCAGCACGTCGGACAGATAGCGGCCTTCGGCCACCTTGATCGGATCGACTTCGCCGATCAGGTCCGCGATCGTGATGTCCGGCGTTGCGAGCTTCTCGGCGTAGCGGCGGTTGCGCGGGAGCCACGCGACGGGCGTAGCGTCGCCCAGTTCCGCGACGATGGCGCACCCCGCCGGGCTGACCGGCGCGAACGGGTCGTCGTTCAGCTCTCCGCCTTCGACCACCGGCAACCACGGGTCCAGCAGCTCGACCAGCATTCGCGCCATCCGCGTCTTCGCCTGCCCGCGCTCCCCAAGAAAGACGAGATCGTGCCCGGCCAGGATCGCGTTCTCGATGGCCGGCACGACCGAGTCCTCAAAGCCGACGATCCCCCGCAGGAACGCGCCGCCCGCCGCCATGCGTACGAGCAGATTGGCCCGGAGCTCCTCTTTGACGGATCGTGACCGCCAGCCGGCCGCGCGAAGCTCGCCGAGCGTGCGAATCCAAGCGACGGGTTCGGCGGACGGATCGGCGACGTGATCCACGGGGCGCTCCGCATGCGGGGTCGGGCTGGGAGCTCGAGCCTACCCGCCGCTCCCCGGAGCGTCAATCCGCGGGGCGGTATCCGAGGAGCGCAGCCCGGACTTCATCGGGCGCGGTGGTGCCGGACCGCACCAGCGCATTGAGCAGGTCGCGGCGCCGTTCGATCTCGATCTCGAAATCGCCCGCCCTCCGGCCGACTCGCATGGCGAGCTCCGGCGTCACGCCCCAGCCGAAGTGTTCGAAGGTGTCCGTCGTGGCGTTCCAGGTGGTGAGCACAGCGGGCCCCAGGCGCTGCACATGGCCGTGGGCGTCACGGGCGGCCGGGCGAACCCAGTGCGCGGCGACAACCCGGCGTCGACCGTCATCGAGCCGGCGAAGGACGAGGACGACGCCGAGGCGGGAGAGCTCGTCATCCGTCAGGCCGACCACGGGCCGGCGCAGGGTCTCGAAGACTTCGTCGAGCGAGTCGCCGGACATGGTCGCGGCGAGACCGTACCCGATCACTGCGGCGCGCACGACGATCCGCGCCGCGGCCCCCCAGGTGTCCGCTGCCGACCGGTCCAACAGCTCGTCGACCAGCAGGACGGCGTTGTCCGGTCGAACTGGCGCGCTCCCGGCCGTACCCTTGGCGACCCCCGGCCAACCGAGTTCGGACGCCTGGGGTAGCCAGGCGAAATCCTCGGCGTCGCCGCGCAGCGCCACGACCCGGACGACGCCCGGGACGAACGCGAGCAGGGCGTCCAGCATGGTCGACTTGCCGACACCCCCCGACGCGCCCGCCACCACCAGCGGGACCTGTGACTCGAGGAGCAGCCAGAGGGTTGCCGCCAGTTGCGTATCGAGCGACCCGGCTCGAACCAGTTCGACGATCGAGCGCCGTTCCGGGACCGTCACTCCGCGGGGCCGAACAGGTCCCGGCAGATATCCTCGCCGGGCAGCATCGGACGAACCTGGATCACGATCCCGGTTTCGGGTCCCGCACCCGCGTCCACCCACCGCGTCAGTTCGTTGGCCGCTGCCAGCGCCGGGCGGAGCGTGACAGCGTCGGCACCAGTGACGGTTCCGCAGCGCGGCATCGCGTCGTTGCCGACGGGCTCGCCAAACGCCTCGAGGGGCGTTGCGAGCGGCCACGTGACGACCTGTTGGCCAGTCCCCGGCTCTTCAGCCGGCTCGACGCCGACGAGGATCGCGAACGACGTCGCGAGGTAGGGCGCCTCGGGGCCCACGTCTCCCTCGAGCCAGCTCAGGTCCGACATGACCTGCCAGAACGCGCCGAATGCCTCGGGCGTTCCCGTGGCCGGGACGCAGGGCGTGGTGACGCACACGATCACCCGCGACGGGTCGCCGACCAGCACGTGCAGCGCACCGTCAACCACGATTTCGACCCGACCGACCGGGGCACCCGGCGCCGGATCCGGCGGGATGAAATCACCGCTCCCGACCAGCAAGCCAACGTCCCGAGCCTGTTGGACGATCTTGTCAAACCCGCCCAAACTCAGCGGTCGAGCCTGGAGATTGGGAAGAAGCGGGCCCGGGTAGACGGCAATCATCGGGCCGGCTGTGACCACCCGCAGGTCGCCGGTGATCGCAAGCATCGGCAGCCAGTTGAACCAGGAGACTGGCGGGCTCGCCTGGGTCAGCGTCGCCCGGAGTCGGTAGGCCTCGTCAACAGGGGCGCCGGGGTCACTTGGGCTGGCCGTGGCACCTGGGTTGCCAGTGCCGCTCGACGCAGGTGTCTCCGCCGACGGGCCGCCGGCGCGACTGCACGCGGCCACGATCGCAACCACGGTCACCAGGATCATCCACCGCCAGAACTGCCGACGCATCGAATGCATTCCTCCGACTGCCTCAAACGTTGCCGACTGACGCCGTCGCGCGGTCACAGGTTTCCGGACCTCGGGTCGATCGCCGCCGATTTCGCGTCCGCCCGGTAGCATCATCGCCGATGTCACAGCCCATGACGCTCAACGTGCGCCCGCTCACCACCGAGCGTCTCGCCGACCTTGCCACCCTGTTCGACCAGGGTGGCGACCCGAAATGGTGCTGGTGCGCCTATTTCCGCGTCCGCGGCCGAAACTGGACCAATTCGAGTGCCGCCGGCAATCGGGAGGTGCTGGAGAACGCCGCCCAGAACCTCGCCGAGGAGGGACGGGCGCCTGGCCTGCTCGCCTATGACGGGGACACCGTTGTCGGCTGGGTGAGCCTCGGTCCTCGATCCGACTACGACCGCTTGACCCACAGCACGGTCCTCGCGCCGGTCGACGATGTCCCAGTCTGGTCCATCGTTTGTTTTGTTGTCGGGCGAAGATCACGCGGTCGCGGAGTCGCCGGCGCCCTCCTGGACGCGGCGATCGATTACGCCCGCGACCTCGGGGCGTCGACCCTGGAGGCCTACCCGCTCGAGCTCGCCGACGGCGAACGAATTCCGTCCGCCAACGCATACACCGGAACCCTGGCGATGTTCGAACGTGCCGGGTTCACGGTCGTGGAGCGACGCCAGGCCAACGCGACGACCCGCGTGCGACCGATCGTCCGCCTGCGCCTGTAGGCCACCGAGATGATCGAGGGGCACAAGATCGCCGACTTCACCCAGGAGCCTGACTCTGGATCAGGCGCTCTCCTCGGAACCCTTATTGGGGGTGCGGTAGGCAGTCAGATCTAGAGTGCACACGTGACGCCACCGCCGAATCGGCCGGCTCTCCGCTTTGCGGAGCTCGTTGCGACATTGTCCATCGGCCCAGACCTTGGGCTGGGCCAGCCGCGGGAGCACATGATCCGTGCCCTCACAAGCCGCTCAACGCCGGGACCGCTCATCCGGAACCCGGAACTCGGCACAAAGCCACTCGACTGCGCGATGAAAGCACCCGGCTTGACGGCCTGATCGGATATGCGGCAAACGGTCATCATCTCGGCACAGCTGGCCACCCGATGAATCACTTCGGGCGTCCCGTGCATCTATCGGGCGATGGTGACCATGACCAGCAGCACGACCGAGACCTCGGCAGGGCTGATGCGCCTGGCCGCGGGCGGCGATGAGGTCGCCTTCGCGCGCATCGTCGACGCCCACCACGCCGACATGAGCAGCGTCTGCTTCGTCGTCACGGGCGGTGACGCCGAGCTAACTGCGGAAGCCGTCCAGTCAGCTTGGCCGATCGCGTGGCGCAAGCTGGACTCGATCCGCGAACCCGAGCGCCTTCGCCCGCGGCTCATCTCGATCGCCGTCAATGAAGCCCGCCAGCTCGCCCGTCGCCGACGCCGAGGTCGGGTGCTCGAGATCTCGGTCGCGATGGATCCCACTGCGACGACACCGGATCCCGCCTCCCGTGCTAGCGACATCGACCTTCGCAATGCGCTGGCTCGCCTGAAGCCCGAGGACCGTGAGCTCATCGCGCTGCGCTACGTTGCCGGCTTCGACTCGACGGAGCTGGCCCGCGCGATGGGCATGAGCCCGTCCGGCACGCGTGCCCGACTGGCCCGACTGCGATCGGAGCTTGGCGATGGATAAGCTGACGGTGTTCGAGCAGCGCTTCGAGGACCGCGTGCAGACCTTCGCCCTGACCGGTGTCCGACCCGTCGACTCGGCCGCGGTAGCTCATGCCGTGGCCGTCGGGCAGCCACGTGACCGCGGGGCGGGCTCGTCGGTGCGATGGCACGGCCTCCCGTCCGACCGCAGGGTCTGGACGATCGCGGTTGCCCTCGGGCTACTCGTGGCGTTACTTGGCGGAGCGCTCCTGGTCGGGAGCCGCCTGCTTCTCCCGCCACCGCTCATCGTGTCACCTACGGTCACCAACGGCTGGATCGCCTTCACCGTAGCGCAGCCCGCTCCGGACGGCCTGGATGATGACCTCGACATCTGGCTCGTCGCGCTCGACCGCGATGCCAGGCGCGTCATCGGCAGCGAGACGGATCGCGTCCAGCAGCTCTGTCCGGCCTTCTCGCCGGATGGCAGAAGCCTCGCCTACGGGCGGGTGGAGGGCCACGGCACAAGCTCCTTTGTGAACGCGGATGGCACAGAAGGGGCTCGGCCAGCAAGCTATCGGCGGGCAGCCCTCGTCGTCGCGGACCTGAGCGACGACGGACAGGTCGCAGATCGGCTCATCATCGACGTCGGCGATGGGCTCCCGCCGCCCTGTCCCATCTGGTCCCCGGAAGGTGGCCAAGTGGCGTTCGGGGTGAACCGGACGTCGCCCATCAACCCTGAGACATCGGCCGCGGGCAGCGAGGTCTGGGTAGTGACCCTCGCGGATCGGGGAATCACCGTCCTGCCGGACCTGTTGGCGACGGACCTCGACTGGTCGCCGGATGGGAGCCTCCTGGCCATTGCCAGCGGCGAACAGGACCGCACCACGGGCAACATGCTGCTTGACGGACGGATCTACCTCTACGAGCCCACCTCCGGAGCCATGCGTTCGCTCGACGGGACCCGTGGCGCCGTGAACCTGACGTGGTCACCCGATAACCGGCGCATCGCCTGGGCTGGACTGACCGGCGATGGCGACTCATCGCTTGAACTCCGCGTCATCGATGTCGAGACCGGCCAACAGGTAGTCCTGACCGACGGGTACGGAGCCATTCACGGTATCGGTCCGGTCTGGTCACCAGACGGCGAGACGATCGCTTACCAGAGGTGCAAGGCAAATCCGTGCAACGGCGAGCGGCACGAGGTGGTCCTTGTGACGCCGGGTGACCGATCTGAGGGGACGGCGACCCCTCCGGAGGTGGTCATTCCAACGTTCCAGGAGACCGGGCAGGGATCCGGCGGTGACCTGTTCCCGTTCCGGGTCACGTGGTCGCCGGACGGCGTGTACCTGCTCTACCAGGCGTGGGGCGACTTCGGATCAGGCCTGTCGGAGGTGTTCCTGGTGGCCGTTCCCACCGATCCGGACCTGCCAGCGGTCATCCTCGCGGGACCTGAGAACATCGTTCCATATGAGGGCTACCCGGACACGACGCTCGTGCCGATCCAGACGTGGGGACGCTCACCATCATGACGCCGTCTAAACCGATGAACTCCTTCTTGGTCGCCGCCCGTCCCGTGGTGGCAAGTGCGCTCGTCGCTTTGATCGTCACCAGCATCGTTGCGGGGTGCACGGGCGCTGGCGAGACCGTTCCGCCGGCCTCGGCCGAGCCTTCCGCGGCGAATGTTGCCTCAGCAGTCCCGAGCCAGCGAGCCACGCCTTTCCCGAGTGCCGATACCGGCTTTCCAACCGCGCTGTTCGCCGCGATCAGCCTGGACCCGGTCTCCGAAGCGACGGCGGCGAAGTTCCAAGGGATCCTGACCGACATGGCCGGTACGGGCGGGATGGCCGCCACGGTGATGACCGCTGCCGGCACGTGGAGTGGTGCGACGGGCACGGCGGACGGCGCCCGCGATGTCACCCTCGATGATCAGTTCGCGATCAACAGCATCACGAAGTCCGTGGTCGCCGCCCAGGTGATGCAGCTCGTCGAGTCGGGTGAGCTCGCTCTCGACGACCCCGCGGCCGGTCATTTGTCGCCGGACGTCGTTTTCGACACCAACGGGGCGACGATCCGGAACCTGCTGGGGATGCGGAGCGGCATCCCGGATTACGACAACGACAGCCTGATGGCCGCGGTGACAACCGATCGGCACCACCGCTGGACGACAGACGAACTGCTGCAGCGGGTGGGCCCGACCCGTTTTCCAGCGGGCGGCGCATTCGCGTACTCGAGCACGAACTACCTCATCCTTGGGCTGATCATCGAGTACGTCCGCGGACGCCCGCTGGCTGATGTGCTGCGCCAGGGGGTCCTGAAGGGCGATGGGGTCGAGCGCCTGATCTTCCAACCGGACGAGGCCCTGACCGAGCCGCTGGCCATGCCCGGCGGGGCGTTGACCGCCACGCTCGAGGAACGAGGCGGATATCTGCCATCGATGGCGGAGGCGAGCGCCGGCTTCGCGACCTTTGCGATGGCATCCGACTCGGCGTCTCTTGCGCTCTGGTGGCGGGCTCTCTGCGCCGGCCAGGTCGTCTCCCAGGCCTCGCTGACCGCGATGACGACATACCAGGATGCCGACCGGTACGGGCTGGGGCTGTTCGACGTCGCTGAAGGCTACGCAAGGTCCGTGGGGCATGCCGGCTGGTCGCCTGACTACGTGTCATGGGCAGGGTGCATGCCCGACGACGGTTCCGTCGTCGTCGTCCTCGCCAATATCGAAGTCGACGACATCGGCGGGATGGGCCGCCCACTGGTGGAGGCCGCGCGCTGAGACCGACCGCCACCTGAAGAGTGGCCTACAGGTCCTGGCCGCCATAGCTCTAACGGCACGGATGGTCCCATATGGGGCCATCCGAAGCAGTGCGTTGGCCCGTGGCAAGGAGCAGGTGGGCGTCCGACGATCGGGTCACGCTCACTCACGGTCCGGGGTCGGCTCGTCTCTGTCGACGGCC
>JANPDO010000142.1:0-1714 GCA_031431535.1 Chloroflexota bacterium | reverse complement strand
AGAAGACCTCGAGCACCGGCGGCGGCCACTTGTGAACCGCCATGAGTTCGGCGGCCACGCGCTGGGCCTCCTCGGGCGACGAGCGGATGATGAATTTGCAGCCCAGCATCCGCTCGATCTCACGCTCATCGCGTTCCTCGGTCTCGCAATGCTCGCGCAGCACGGTGTCCTTGTGGCGGAACAGCTCAACCTGGTCCGTGCCGGCGAACCACTGCCAGATATCGGCATGCCGGGCGGCGAGACGCAGCCCGCGCTTCTCGCCGTCAGCTCCGATGACCACCGGGATGCGCGCGCCGAACGCGCCCGGCGCATGTCGGACCTTCTCGAACTGGTACTTGTCGCTGCTGTGCGTCACTTCCCGGCCGGCCAACAGGTCAATGACGATCGCGATGGCCTCCTCGAACCAATCCATCCGCTCGCCCATCGTTCGGCCCGGATCGATCCCATGGGCCACATTCTCGAATTCGACGTTGCCGGCGCCGAGGCCGAGGATCGAGCGGCCGCCGCTGACGTGATCGATGGTGGCGGCCATCTTGGCGACCACGCCGGGGTTGCGGAACGTGTTCGCTCCGACCAGCAGGCCGAGCCTGACCCGGCGCGTCGCGGCGGCCCAGGCGGCGAGCGTGGTCCAACCTTCGAAGAAGGGCTGATAGGGATTGCCGCCGGTGGAGTAGAGATGGTCGTGTCCCAACAGGTAGTCGTAGCCGAGACTGTCCACGAGCTGCGCCGTTTCCAGTGCCTCCGCCCACGACGAACCGTAGGTCAGCACCTGCGCACCCAGTTTCAGGCTCACGTCGCCATCCTCATGTCGCGACCCGCACCGCTTGTCCGGAAACCGCCGATCGTTCCGCGGCCTCGAGCATGGCGATCGTGCGCCGACCCTCATCGCCGTTGACCAGCGGGTCGTGACCGTCGTTGATCGCCGCGACCAGGTTCTCGAGCTGGCGCTTGTACGCCCCCAGGCGCACCGGGTCGACGGCGTCAAAGGGATCGAATGGCCCCTGCTCCGACACGACCTCCCAGGAATCGCCGGTGCCCAGCTTCACCGCCCCATACGGATCCAGCGAGATCATCCCCTCCGACCCGATGATGAGCCACGGCCAGCCCGGCGTGAGGCCCGGTTTCGGGAACTCGTAGCTCATGGTGACCTGGACCAGCACTCCGGAGGTCAATTCGTAGATCACGACGGCGCTCTGTCCGACACCCGGTGGCTGCCCGGAAAAGTTCGTGATGCGGGCGAAGGCGAGGGCGGCATCGGCACCGGCGAACCAGCGGATCAAGTCACAGGCGTGCGCTGCCCAGGACGCATAGGCCGTCTGCTGCGCTGGATCGAGCTTCCATTCGTCACCACGTGCGGCGAGATCCCACCAGCCGACCTCCGCGCCGGTCAACTGGATCATCCGGACCTGGCCGATCCGGCCGGTGTCGATCAGGCGCTTGGCCGCCACCGGCGAATCGCGAAATCGATGCTGCGACACGACCGACAGCCGGACGCCTGCAGCCCGGCACGCGGCCACCATGTCGGTGCACTCGGCCACCGACTGGGCCATCGGCTTCTCGACCAGCAGGTGCCGGCCGGCCTTCGCCGCGAGGAGTGTCTGGTCGCGATGCCCGGCCGGCGGCGTGGCGAGCACTACCGCGTCCAGATCCGCGCGCGCGAGCAGGGCCTCCAGCGAGGGCTCCAGATCCACCCCGTAGTCGGACGCCAGCGCGG
>JANPDO010000141.1:0-3980 GCA_031431535.1 Chloroflexota bacterium | reverse complement strand
TACCCACAACTGGGCGGGCCTGTCGGAGTCCGACCTTGACGGGGTCCGGCGGCGTCACCCGATTGGGCGCCTCGGTCGACCCGAGGAGGTCGCGGCGATGGTCGCCTGGCTGGCCTCGGACGAATGCTCGTTCTCGACCGGCGCCGTCTTCGACATCTCCGGCGGTCGCGCGGGTCACTGATTTCCCCGGGTTCAGTCGCGTCGCGCGGGTCCGGGCACAGCCGTGAACGTGGCGATCTCCAGGTCCGGGCGGGTCTCGTCAATGAAGTCCCAGGCGCGCACCCTGCCCGGCTCGAGGCGGACGACGACACCTGGGCCGACGCGGTCGGCGTAGGCAGTGCCGTTGACGGGACCGAGGTAGCGGACGCTCAGCCGCCGGCCCACCTCGGCGCCGCCCTCGGTCGTGATCCGGGCGACGCCGCAGACTTCGAAGCCTCGGGCCGGCCAGCTGTGGTCGAAGACGACGACGCTCGCCCGGGGATCAGCTGCGAGGTGCCGCAGCTTGATGTCACCCTCGGGGACCCCGATGTTGAAGCCGCCGTCGCGCCATTCATGCCAGACCGGCGAAAGGAGAACGGTGCCGTCCTCGTGGCGGGTTGAGAGGACGGCGCAGTACGGGCGTTCCAGCAGGTCGCCCAGTTCGTTGATGGTTCGGCGAGTCATCTTGTTGTCCTCTCGTGTGGTCGCGCCGGCGTTCGCCGCGGTCAGTCGATGCGCAGGCGCGCGCTGTGAATGGCGGTGCGCGTCGGGCCGCCGGCGTACCAGATCGCCAGGACCTCGTCGGGACCGGTGGCCACGCCGCACGGATGGCCGAACGTGAACTGGTCCATTGACATCAGGTAGTCGAACGCGCTCAGCGCTCCGTCGGCGCCAGGGGCCGATGTGGATTCGTGCTGGTAGACGACGGTCGCGGCGGCAGCGTCGAATGTCCGTCCGCCATCGAGACTGAGGTGCGCCACGACGGTCTGCTCAGCGCCGCGCCGCTGCCCGAGGACGACGAGCCGCCCGTCGTCGAGCGTGATCGGGTAGCTGGCCTGACCGACCAGGCCGGTCGAGGTGGGCGGCGTCCATGTCCGGCCGTCGTCGCCGCTCCACAGGGCGTGGACGGGCCCCTCCGTTCGGGTTCGATGCCTGAAGGCGTAGGTGAACTGGACGAGTTCACCGGAGGGCAGCCGCGCGATCCGTGGGTCCCACCACATCGTGTCGTGGGGGTCGCCGTCGGGGTCGGAGGCGGCCGAGATGACACACTCGCCCCAGGAGCGCCCGCCGTCGTGCGAGCGAACGAGGCCGCCGAGGTAGCGCCACGGACCGGGTTCGTCGTACTGCTTGAACGTTTCAAAGGTGCACAGGACATCGCCGCCCGGCAGCACGAGGAGTCCCTGCGAGGCCGTCTGGGGAACGGGTCCGCCGTGGAGGTCGGGGAGGCGCTGCCATGTGCGCCCTCCATCCGCCGATGTCGCCACGGGGTTGGCGACGGGGATGAGCCCCTCGGTGGCGGGGTTGTAGGTCGGCCGGTCGAGCGACTTGTCGAGCGCGACGACGACCGTCAGCAGCTGCCCAGACGGGAGTTCGGCGAGGGCGGTGCCGCGAAGGTCCCAGCCCTCCTGCCCCAGCCCATTCAGCGGCTGCCCGAAACTCTCCCAGGTGCGTCCGCGGTCCTCGGAGCGAAGCAGGTGCGGCCGGCCATCGTTGCTTTCCCGTCGGGTGCCGAGCCGATGGGCGAGCAGGATCTCGCCGTTGGCGCGCCGGACGATCCGTGGCTCGCAAGCGTGTCCGTAGGCGGCGTTCGGCAGTGTCTCCCAGACGATCGCGCGCTCAACGACGGTGATCGGCATTCGACGCCCGCACTACACTCAGGCTGATGAACGGACTCGTTCTTCGGCTGGCATTGTACGAGCGGAGGCGCCGGCGATGAGCGTCATCAGCGAGATACGCGTCCTCGACGTCCACCGGTCGTCGACGCTGGTCGAGATCGAGGCCGACGACGGCACGGTTGGGATCGGGCTCACCCAGTCGGCCCCGGCAGTCATCCGGCCGATCATCGAGCACGGCCCAGGCGCCCTCCGGACGCACCTCCTCGGTCGTGACCCGCTCGATACGGAAGGGCTGTGGCAGGCGATGTGGCAGGGCTGGCCCGGCCAGTACGGCCGCGGCTCTGAAGGCGGGCTCGCCGCCAACGCGATGGGCGCGCTCGACATCGCGCTCTGGGATCTCGCCGGCAAGCTGCGTGGTGAGCCGGTCTGGAAGCTGCTCGGCGGACGCGTCCAGGACCGGGTCATGGCCTACGCCAGCGGCAGCATGTTCGTCTCGAGTTCATATGAGGGTGGGGGCGAGGGGCCATGGCTGCAGAAGTCGGCCGATGCGTTGCGACTCGAGGCGGCCGAGGAGGTGACGCTGGGGTTCCGGGCGATGAAATTCGGCTGGGGCACCCACTTCGAGGCCAAGGACCGCGAGCGGCTGCACGCTATTCGCGAGGGCGCCGGGCCGGAGACCCGGATCATGGTCGATGTCGGCTGCTGTCCCGGCTACTGGACACCCGGCTGGGATAGCGACGCGGCGATCCGGGCCGGTCGAATGCTCGAGGAGATCGACGCCTTCTTCATGGAGGAGCCCATGCCGCCGCACGACGTTGAGGGGCACGCGCGCGTACGCGCGGGCACGCGCACGCGCGTGGCGACGGGCGAGAGCCTGACCGCCGTCCACGAGTTCGAACGGTTCATCGAGCGAGGGGCCGTCTCGATCGTCCAGCCCGACGCCGGCCAGATGGGGATCACCCAGGCTGCCGCGGTCGCCCGTGCCGCCGACGCCGCCGGTCTGCTGTGCGCCCCGCACAGTCCGTGGTCCGCGATATTGGTCGCGGCGCACCTCTCCATCCAGGCCACGATCCGGGGCGGCGTCCTCGTCGAGTACCCGGCCCTGGCCACCTATGGCGAGGGATCGCGGGCCGGCGCGATCTCGCAACTGATGAACTTCGAGCTGGTCGACCATCCACCGCTGACGGTCGACGGCTACCTCGTGCCAAGCAACCGCCCGGGCCTGGGCCTCGGAGGGTTCGTGCCGGCGACACTGGAGCGGTTGCGAGCGCTGGCCGAATAGACGACGGCCTCCGCCGATTGCCTGGCTTCAGGCGAGCGGGTTCGCCCACCGGAGGCCAGGGAACCGCCCGAAGTCGCGATCGGCCGAGCACAGCTCCGCGCCGTGCTCGATGGCAAGGGCAGCCAGATGCGCGTCTGACACGAGGTTCCCGCCAGTGCCAGTGTCAACCAGGAGATCACGCAGGACCCTGGCATGTCGGGAGGTCGGTTCGATCACGGTGGTCACCGGCAGGGCCAGCCAGCGGTCGACATAGTCCAGCGCATCGGCGGGACTGAGCGGACCCAGCATCACCTTGGGGTTCGTCGTCAACCGCACGAACCCGAGCAACACGGTCCAGCTGAATGCGACCGTCTCGTTGCCGGACAGAAGGCCGTTCCACCATTGGACTGTCGCTCTGTGGGACGACGACCGGCGGTCGACCGCGTAAATCAGCAGGTTCAGGTCCGGGATCTTCACTTCCGGAGCGCGAGCTTCTGGATCGTGGCCTCATCCTCCAGCGTCGCGGCAAGCTGGAGCGCCTTGGTCAGGTCCACGCCGGGCTGGACTCCGAGATCGCGGACCTTCTCGCGATAGGGTCGCTTGTGCTCCATCTCGGTCGCCAGGCCTGCCCGCACAGCCGTGTTGATGGCCGCCTTGAATGAGATCTGCCGCTGCCGGGCGAGCTCCCGGAGGCGCGCCGCCACGTCCGGGTCGAGCGTGACGGTCGTGCGCATTGACGCATCATAGCAGCATGTCGCTGGATGCTATGGTGTGTTCATGCAGGATCGCTTGCGCGGGCCAGACGTGCTGAGCCCGACCTCGATCATGACCAGCGGCGGCACCTACGGCGGGATCGAGGCGGGCGGGACGAAGTTCGTCTGCGTCATCGGCGATGGCCCCGACAC
>JANPDO010000140.1:0-9221 GCA_031431535.1 Chloroflexota bacterium | reverse complement strand
TGCCACGACAACTGTCGAAGCCGAGGGCGCCCCGGGGTGATCAACGGTCGGGTCAACGCCCGACGTGGCCCTGCTGGTGGGGAGCGATGCTTCGGAACCTGAAACGGACCGAGGAACGCTGGCCTCCCCCGCCCACAGCCCCGCAGCAACGACCGCTCCGAGGACCAGCAGTCCGCCGATCAACGTCACGCTTTCGCGGCGGCCCGCTCCAAGGGGGGCGATCGGAATGACCTCGACCGTCTCCCACGGCTCGATGTCGGCGGCCGGCTGACTCCCTGGGTCCGTGACGTTCCAGCGCATTGCGATGCAAGCCTGCCGTGCGCCACTGTGGATCGACTAACGACCCACCAACGACGCAAGTGACATGGCAATCGCCGGGCGCCGAGGGCGTCGCCGCTCGATCGGGTCATCCCGAGAGTTGCAACCGATGGGCGCGCACCCTGCCGGCCTCCACCACGTTTCCCTTCCGTTCGTAGAGCTGAATAGCTGAGGCGAGCGCCACAAGCGCTCCCTCAGGTCGGTCGCTCAGTCGAAGGACCTCCGCGAGCGTAACAAGCGCATCGGCATGAAAGCCCAGGAAGTCGGTCGCCTCCGCCTGAGCGACCGCGCGCCTGGCTAGCGCTTCGGCCTCATCGAGCTGCCCCCTCGCCGCCAGCACTCGCGCTCGGGCGGTCGGACCCCTGATCCACAGGTCAGGATCGCCGACACCGTCGTCGAGGGCGCGCAGCACGTCCGCAGCCTCGTCGGTGCGGCCCTGGTCGAGGATCACCTTCGCAAGGTAAGCCGCGACGATCGACAGGAACCATCGGTCATGCATCCTGCGGAACGTCTCCAACGCCGAGCGCAGGTCCCGCTCGGCGGAGACAAGGTCGCCCGCCAGGGACTCGATGAACGCGCCGAGAATGTCATGTGTGCCCATCTGCCACGCCAGGCCCAGGTCCCGGACGCGCGCTCGGCTCGCCGCGAGGCGCCCTCTGGCCTCCTCGAATCGCCCCGCCATGGCGATAACTGCAGCCAGGAACCCGGCCAGATTCGACGCGATGACCGGCGCGCCCTCTGAAGCGCGAAGGTGCTGTTCCAGGTGACGACTCGCCACCATCGCAGGCGTCGCTCCAAACAGGAGGTCGTAGCCGTACGAACCGAATGCCCACGACTCCTCCCGGCGACTCCCGACGAGGCGCGCGTGGTGGACAGAACGTCGAGCGGCGCCAGCCGCGCGAACACTCTTTCCCGTGGCCCATTGGACATCGGCCATCAGGAGCCAGGCCCGGGTGAGCCCGACATCGTCTCCGAGAGTACGCAGCACCTCGATGGCCTCGGTGGCCTGGCGGAAGAGGCGCTCGCCGTGGATGCCTTCGGGATGTCGGTACATCTCAATGTGGATCCACTTCGCGCGTGAACTCCACTCGACAGCGGCATCGCCGATCGCGCTTGCCAGCTCGATTGCCTCGCCAAGAGTGGCACTCGCCTGATCGAGTTCACCGAACTCGAAGAGAGCGAACCCGAGATCGGATAGCAGTGCCGGCCTGGCCGGGTCGTGCGAGGCCATCAGCCCCGCAGCCCGCCCCAAGAGGTTCACCGACGCCGGCATGTCTCCAGCCTTGAATGCACGGCGCCCGGCCGACGCGAGGCACTCACCGGCCCGACGCGCCAGGTCTCGCTCCTTGTCGGTGATAGAGCCGAGCTCGGTGCGATATCGAAACGCCTGCTCGAGGTGGTAGCCGACGAGTTCCTCAGCCTCACCGTGCGGAGATACACGCCTCGCTTCGAGCCAGTTGGCGAACGCCTCGTGAGTCTCGGCACGGAGTTGCTTCGGGATCGACCGGTATGTCGATTGCTGGATGAGGACGTGGCGAAATCTGTATGCGTCGTCGCCTGCAGAGCCAGAATGATCCGAACGAACGAGATCCTTTCCGACTAGGGCTTCGAGGTGTGGCCCGACGGAAGCGCGTGCCTGCTCGGGGAGCAACTGGGCCACCGCCGTGCGCAGGAACGTCGTTCCGACGACGGCCGCTCGCTCGAGGACCGCGCGCTCGCCGGGGCCGAGTCGCTCGATGCGGGCCGCGAGGAGCGCCTGGATCGTGGGCGGAACCGGGAGCTCCCCGGTGGGCGCGCCCTGGTGTGCGACCATCGCGACCAGCTGCTCGAGGAACAACGGGTTTCCCTCGGCGGTCCCCTGGATCCGCGCACGCGTGGCTGAGTCCAGAATCACTGATCCAAGGCGGTCGTCGATCAGGGCCTGGCTCTCGTCCTCGGTGAGCGGCTCGAGCAGAATCGATGTCGCATTGATCTTTCCCGCACCGAACCCGGGCCGCCCCTCGATCAACTCGGGTCGCGCCAACGCGAGCAGGAGAATGGGCGCTTCGCGTGCCCGCACCGCAAGGTATTCGACCATCGCCAGAAGCGTCGGCTCGGCCCAATGGATGTCCTCGACGACGACAACGAGCGGCCGTTTACGGGCGACGGCCTCAAAGAGCTTGCGGACCGCCCAGAAGGTTTCCTCGACGCTCGCCGTCGTTTCGGTGATGCCCATCGCGCCCGCGACCCGCCCGGCCACGAGCTCGGCATCGGCGTCGCCAGTCAACAAGTCGGCGGTCTCGCCGGCGGGTGCCAACTGCGTGACGATCTCGCGGAGTGGCCAGAACGTGATTCCCTCGCCGTAGGCCAGGCACCGTCCGATCGCGACGGTCGCCTTGTCGGCGATCATGGACAGGAACTCCTGCGCGAGTCGTGATTTCCCGACGCCGGCATCGCCAAGCACCGTACACAGGTGGATCGTTCGGTCGCGGGTGGAGCGTTCGAATGCCGCCCGCAACTGCGCCAGCTCGTCCGCCCTGCCGAACATGACCCTGTCGGACGCAAGCGTGCCGGCCGGCTCGGTCGAGCCAACGTCGATGAGGCGCCACGTGGGCGCCGAGTCAGCCGGCCCGACGGGCTCGACCCGAACAGCGCCGGCCGTCATTCGTCGGGTCGAATCGGCTAGCAGGATCTGGCCTGGGCGTGCCCTCTGCTGGAGCTGACTCGCCTGGATCAACGGCTCGCCGACGATCGGAGGCCGTCCCGGGGTCGGGGCGCCCGTCACGACTTCTCCGGTGGCGATGCCGATCCTCAATGCGATCTGGATTCCGAAGTCGCGCTCTAGCTCGTCGCTCAACCCGGACAAGGCGTCGCCCAGACTCGCCGCCGCCCGGACCGCCCGCAGCGCGTCGTCCTCGTGAACCGCGGGAATACCGAACACCGCAATCAGTCCGGTGCCTAACGAACGCTCGACGACGCCGCCGTGTCGTTCGTACGCCCTGGTCGCAACGGCGGCGTAGCGCTCGCCGATGTCCCGCAACCGCTCCGGGTCAATCCCGGCGGTGCCCGCCTGCTCCAGCGCGTCCGTCATTACCACCGTCACGGTCTTTCGCGTCTCCCGGACGGGCCTGACGATGTCTATTGGTGCGACGGACCTGGCCACGGGCGGAGCCTCCAGGGACGAATCCTGTTGCAGGATCTGGCGCTCGAGAAGCTGGAGCGCCATGCCTGGCTCCAACCCAAGCTCGTCGACCAGGGTCCGACGCGCTTCATGGAAGGCCGCCAGCGCCTCGGCCTGCCTGCCGGAGCGGTACAGGGCGAGCATGACCTGACCACGTGGACGTTCGCGAAATGGATGCCCAGCAACGTGGGCCTCCAGATCGGCGATGACGTCGGCGTGGTGACCCAGCTGGATATCGGCCTCGATCCGCTCCTCGATCGCCGACGCTCGAAGCTCGGAGAGCCGCGCGATCTCAGCCTGGGCGAACGGCTCGAAGGCGAAATCGGCGAGCGGATCGCCGCGCCAGAGCGCGAGCGCCTCGCGCAGCACGGTCAGGGCCGTCCCCGGGTCTCCTGCCCGTGTGGCCTCCCGCCCCGTCGCATACAGGCGCTCGAAGCGCGTCGCGTCCAGCTCATCCTCGGAGATGCGGAGGAGGTAGCCCGGGGCGCGCGTGACCAGAAGTCCACTTGGCGACTGACGCTGTCCTCGCTGTTGCAGCGCCTTGCGCAGCGCCGAGATGCGCATCTGGAGCGCGGCGCTCCCGGTCCCTGGTGGGTCGTCCCCCCAGAGATCATCGATCAGTCGGTCAATGGATACGACTGCGTTGGCGTGCAGCAGAAGGATCGCCAGAAGCGCACGTTGTTTCGCGCCGGACAGCGTAAGCGGTCGGCCATCAGCCCGGACTTCGAGTGGGCCAAGGATGAGAAACTCCACGGCGGCCTCCCGTGTGAAGGTACACCCTTGACGCGTTCATACCCGTCTTCGTACCATGCATCCTACCTTGGATGACCAGCGATCCTACCAACACCGACGCTTCGCGGAAGCGGTCGCGCCGTACGGCTCCACGGCTCCGGCCACGCCCCACGCGAAGCTTTCGATCAGCCTGCCTGCCGATCTCGTGGAGATCGTACGTGCCAGCGCCGCTGCCACCGGTCTGAGCGTCAGTGCCACCATCGGTGCTTCGCTCCGACGAACGCTGGCAGACGCCGAGCAGGCCAGCCTCGACCGCGCAATCGAGGCCCAGAACCAGGAGAACCTCGACTGGGCGCAGGCATACCTGCCGATGGCCGCGAAGCTCTGGTCGGAGCTGGAGTGGTAGGGATCGGCCGCGAACCGGGGATCATGGGACCTCGACGCGGTGACATCCACTGGGTCGAGTTTCCTGAGGTGGCCGGTTACCTGATCCACGGCCCCCACCCGGGGGTGATCGTCCAGACTGACCGTCTGGGGCGTTCGTCCACGGTTGTCGTCGTTCCGATGACCAGCGCTGCAGTGGCCGCCGAATTCCGACCCCCGTTCCTTGTTCAGGTCAGGGCCCGGGATGCCGCCTTGCCGCGCGACGGGTGGGTCAAGTGCGACCAGCCAATGACATTGCCGGTGATGCTTCTCGGGCCCAAGGCCGGCCGCCTGAACCTCGAGACCCTGGATCGCGTCGATGGCGCCCTTCGGTTTGCCCTCGGGCTCTAGCCAGCCAATCTCGGGGAAGCCGTTGCCGGGGTCAGGTGCATACCGTAGATTGTCGACAAGCGCGCGTCGAGCCGCGAGGTCAGTGAGAGGGATAGGCAGATGGCAACGCTGATCGAGCCGCGAGTTCAGCTCCCGCAGCACGGGACGCCTCGAGATCGAATCCGCGCACAGATGGGCGAGGCCGCGAGCCACGATGCGCCCTGGCTCGAGCGACTTGCCGCCGGAACCAACTACGTCGCCGGCGGCGACGTGGTCGAGGTCGCCAAGGAGGCCTACCTCCGATTCTTCTCGACCAACGGGCTGCTCCCCTCGACCTTCCCGAGCCTCGCCCGGTTCGAGCGCGAGGTGATCGACTACACCGCAGGCCTGCTCCACGGCCCGAACGCAACGGGCAGCATCACGTCCGGCGGTTCGGAGAGCATCCTGATGGGCGTCAAGTCGGCGCGGGACCGAGCCAGGGCCGTCCACCCCGAGATCACTCGTCCGCGGATGGTGGTCCCCGAGTCGGCCCACCCGGCGTTCTGGAAGGCCGCCCACTACTTCGGCCTGGAGCTCGTGCGCGTGCCGCTCCGGCCGGACCTCCAGATCGATCTCGATGCCTACCGGGCCGCCATCGACGACGACACGGTCCTGCTCGTCGCGTCCGCCCCAAGCCTGACACTCGGTATGGTCGATCCGATCGAGGAGCTGGCCCCGCTGGCGGCCCAGCGCGACATCAACTTCCACGTCGACTCGTGCGTCGGTGGCTACTTCCTGCCATTCGCGGAGAAGCTTGGTTATCCGGTGCCCACCTTCGATTTCCGAGTCCCCGGCGTGACCACGATCTCCGCCGATCTGCACAAGTTCGGGTACACGGCCAAGGGCGCCTCGGTCATCATGTCGCGCGATCCGGAGATCTTCCGCCACCAGGTCTTCCAGTTCGGCGGCCCGCAGCGGCCGGACGACTGGTACGTCACGCCGTCGATGACCGGGACCCGGCCCGGCGGCGCGATTGCCGCGGCCTGGGCGGTGATGACCTACCTGGGCGAGGAGGGCTATCTGCGCGTCGTCGGGGCGACGATGGACTACCTGCGTCGCTGGTGGGACGGGATCGAGGCCATCGATGGCCTGGAGGTCATGGGCAAGCCGGCGATGTCGGTCTTCGGCTACACGTCGCAGACGCTCGATATCTTCGCGATCGCCGCCGGTCTCGAGGTGCGCGGCTGGCTGGTCTTCCGCGACACCCACCCGGTCCGCTCGATCCGGTTCATGCAGTCGGCCGGTCACGAACCGTTCGTAGATGCCTACCTGGCGGACCTGCGTGAGGTCGCGGATCTCGTGCGGACCGGCCAGTTGACCAGCGAGGGAGGACGGGCGACCTACACGTGACGGGGACGATCGTCATTCGGGGGGCACGGCTGATCGACGGGCTCGGCGACGAGGCCCGGACCGGCCTGGACGTGATTGTCGTAGGCGATCGGATCAGGGCGATCGAGGCGACGGACCTGGCGACGCCGGGACTGCCCGCCGGGACGACCGTCATCGATGGTTCCGGCGCGACGCTGCTGCCCGGCCTGATCGACTGTCACGCCCACTACACGCTCGACCCGACGGTCGAGGATGCGTTTGCCCTGCACCGCAGCGAGGGCGCCGCGCAACTGATCCTTCGGGCGGCCGGCATGGCCCGGCGCGCGCTGCAGGCTGGGGTCACCACGGCCCGGAGCGGCGGTTCGCCGGCCAACCTGGACGTTGCCCTGAGCGCGGCGATTGCGGCGGGGCAGATTCCGGGGCCACAGCTATTGGCCGCCGGGCCGGCCTTGACCATCACGGGTGGCCACGGCTACCTGTTCGGTCGCGAGGCGGACGGCGAGCTCGAGTTCGTGAAGGCCGTCCGGGCCAACGTCCGCGACGGCGCGGCCGTCATCAAGATCGTGTCGAGCGAGGCGGCGATGCTGGTCTCTTCGGTCGCCGGGGTCGAGGAGGTCAGTCTCGACGAGCTCCGGGCCGTCGTGAGCGAGGCCGCTCGGCTGCATCGCCGGGTGCTCAGCCACGCCCAGAACAGCGAGGCGGTGCGTCGCTCGGCCCGGGCTGGCGTGGCCAGCGTGGAGCACGCTTTCCTGGCGGACGAAGCCGCGCTTGCCACGCTCGTTGAGACCGGCACGACCCTCGTGCCAACCCTGACCGTGACCGACGTCTGGAAGAACCTCGACGGCCTGACCGCCGGCCAGCGGGAGCGACAGGGCGAGATCGAGCGGCTCCACCGCAGCTCGTGCGAAACGGCCATCCGGCTAGGTGTCGAGGTCGCGACGGGTACCGACTGCGGCGTGCGCGGCGTGATGCCGGACATGCTCTGGCGCGAGATCGCCCTGCTCCACGACCACGGGGCATCAACCATGGCTGCCATTCGGGCGGCGACCTCGACGGCCGCCAGGCTGCTGGGCCTCGACGCGGAGGTCGGGACCATCGAGGCGGGCAAGCGTGCCGACCTGATCCTGGTCGACGGCGATCCGCTCGTCGATCTCAGGCGCCTCGAGCGGCCGCGGCTGGTCATCCAGGCGGGGCGCCTTATCCCGCGCACCGCGGCCTGAGCGTCACCCGGGTGTGATTCATGAATAGGTTCTGTACGAGTGCGGGCCAGGCCCACGCAAACGCATAACCGCACACACGGACTACTAAAGACGAGCTCACGCCGGTTGGTCGACGCCTGGCCCAGGATCCACGCTCAGGTGCGCCCCGATTCCGGCCTGACTCGCCTGATTCAGGTCACATCGCCCAGTTTTCGCTCCGTATCAGTCCGTGTGTACGGTTATGCGGAGGTCGCCGAGCGTTGAGAGGGCGTCAACAAGGTGTCCGGGAATCACACCCGGTCAGTCCCCCGACGCTCCAGCGGTCGGTTCCAGTGGTGCGGCCGGCGCGGGTGGCGCCGGTAATGCCGGTAATGCCGGTGGTGCCGGGGGTGCGGGCTCAGATCGGGCCGCGCGCCCCCGAACATCGAGCGCGAACAGGACGGCCGCCAGAAGCCCGATGAGTGACGCCACCTGGAGCGCCGTCTGAATGCCGACGGTGACGGCCATCGCCGCTCCCAGCAGCGGCGCGACGATGCCGGCCGCATTGACCAGCGTGGTATCGATGGAGGTGAAGGTGACCCCGTGCGAGCGCGGGATCCGCTTCATGAGTTCGTCAAACAGCGACAGGTCGATGCCGGCCGCAAAGATCGCCGCGACCGCTGTCAGGACAGCCACCACGACGAGATTGTCGGCCAGCGAAAGAGCCGCGGGATAGAGCGCCCCGAGGATCAGGGTCAGGAGCAACACCATGCTGCGACCCCGCGCGAACGCCAGTTTGCGCCAGCCGTAGTAGCCGATAAGCAGCGCCAGGGATTGACCGGTCGCGATGATTCCGATCCAGGCGTCGGTCGCGCCGACCTCGCGAACGTAGTAGAGCGGGACCAGCGGCACGGCAAACCGCGAGCCAACGACAAAGACCAACTGGCGCGCGCTGTAGCGCAGGAACGCCGGCTGCGAGCGGACCGTTGCGATCATCTCTGTGATACGCCCGAACCGGCGGCCGTGATCGGCGAGCGGCGGCGGCGGATGGTCAGGCACTCGAAATCGGAGCGTGAACCAGTAGCTCACCAGGCCGGCGATGGAGAACCCGACGAATGCGATCTGGTAGCTCATCGGGAAGGCCAGCCTGTCCAGCAACTGTCCGATCAGCGCCACGGTGATGGCCGTGGTCAGGCCCATGATCGCCCACCGTCGACTCATCAGCTCGTAGCGCCCGCGCGGGCCGGCGGCGCCATCCATCACGATGGGAAACGCCACGGCGCCGAACGTCGACGGGACCGCCGCGATCGCCCAGACGGCGAGCAGGGCTGGAACCACCAGATGCGCCGGTGCAACCAGCACCACAAGGGCCGCAATCGCGTAGGAGAGGTGCGCGATCATCCGCGCGCCGCTGTACCACGGCACGATCCGCCGCTTGCCCTGGAGGAATTGACCGACCGGAATCGCGAGCAGCACGGCACCAATCGCCGGTATGGCCGTCAGCAGGCTGACGTCGAGTGCGGACCCGCCCAGCCTGACGATCAGGACGGGCATGAACGGGCTGACGGCATTGACCACGCCCATCGCGATCGAGTCGCCACGCAGCATTCGATAGTTGTGGACCTCGGTCGAATGCCGCCCCCCCGATGGGGTCGAGCGCCGCGTCGGCAGACCGGGCAGACTCGGCAGGCTAGGGAGCCTCGGCAGATGGG
>JANPDO010000139.1:0-6025 GCA_031431535.1 Chloroflexota bacterium | reverse complement strand
CGACATCGTCATCGCCTCTTCCTGATCGTGGGTCACGTAGATGAACGTGATCCCGACCTCCTGCTGGATTCGCTTCAGCTCGACCTGCATCTGGCGTCGCAACTTGAGATCCAGGGCGCCCAGCGGTTCGTCCAGCAACAGCACGGCCGGACGATTGACCAGCGCTCGAGCGAGCGCCACCCGCTGGGCCTGGCCGCCGGAGATCTGGGTCGGCTTCCGGCGCTCGTACCCGGGCAGCTCGACGAGGTTGAGCATCTCCGCGACCCGGGTCTTGATCTCGCGCTCGTCGACCTTGCGGCGCCGGAGCCCGAAGGCGACATTCTCGAAGATGGTCAGGTGCGGGAAGAGCGCGTAGCTCTGGAAGACCGTGTTGACGTTGCGCTTGTAGGGCGGCAGCCAGGTCACATCCTGGCCCTGGAGCTCGATCAGCCCTGAAGTGGGTTCCTCAAACCCGCCGATCATCCGGAGCGTGGTGGTCTTGCCACATCCGGACGGTCCAAGGAGACTGAAGAACTCGCCGTCGTTGACTTCGAGATTGATGTGGTCCACGGCGACCGCCTCGCCAAACTTCTTGACCACGTCCACCAGCCGGACGTCGACGGTCGGCACGGTCGTTGGCGCTCCTCAACACGGGCAGCGGCCGCGTTTGCCGCCAGACGGGGTCGCCCGGAGAATATGGTCGCCGCGCGGCGAGTGTCAAGCAAGCGGGGTAGGATATCGACGCGGGCAACGTCAGAAACGCACCGACCGATCCACCACCTGCCAGTAGGACTTTGATCGCCCATGTTCAGCCTCACCCATGATGCCGTGATTGACGCGATGCGGACTGTCCAGGAACCCGAGCTCGGGCGAGACCTGATCACGCTCGACATGGTCAAGAATGTCGAGATCAGCGGGTCGTCCCTGAGCATGATGATCGAGCTCACGACGCCGGCCTGCCCGCTCAAGGACGAAATCGAACGGACCTCCCGGGCCGCGCTCAGTGCGATTGGTGCCACGAGCGTCCAGATCGCGTGGGGCGCGATGGTCCGGCGTGCGCAGCCGCGTCAGGCTGAGCAGCTCGTGCCGGGGGTCAAGAACATCATCGCCGTCGCCTCTGGCAAGGGCGGCGTCGGCAAGAGCACGGTGAGCGTCAACCTGGCCGTCGCGCTGGCCCAGGCGGGTGCCACAGTCGGGCTGCTCGACGGCGACATCACGGGCCCGAATATCCCCATGATGATGGGTCTCGAGGGTCAGCCCAAGGCGAGCGCGAACAACAAGATCACCCCGCTCGAGCGGTACGGGGTCAAGACCATATCAATCCAGTTCTTCGTGCCGGAGGGCCAGCCGATCGTATGGCGCGGGCCGCTGGTCGGTGGGGCGATCCAGCAGTTCCTTCGCGATGTCGACTGGGGCGACCTGGATTACCTAGTAATCGACCTGCCGCCCGGCACCTCCGACGCCCAGCTGACGCTGGCCCAGGCGGTGCCGATCTCCGGCGCGGTGCTCGTGACGACGCCACAGGAAGTATCCCTGGCCGACGTCGGCAAGGCGCTCGCGATGTTCCAGCGGCTCAGCGTGCCGGTCATCGGGCTGGTGGAGAACATGACCGCCTTCGCGTGCCCGCATTGCGGCGAGCTGACCGAGATCTTTGGACGCGGCGGCGGCGAACGGTTCGCGAGCGCGCATGGGCTCGACTATCTCGGCGGCGTGCCGCTCGATGTCACGGTCCGCCAGGGTGGCGATGTCGGGGTTCCGGCAGTTGCCCAGCGAGAGCCGGGCCCGGCCGCACAGGCGCTCACCGCAATCGCCCAGGCGGTGGCGGCCCGGATGAGTGTCCGCGCGGCGCAGAATCTCGGTCAGCCGGTCCTGACGATCTCCTGATCGAGGGGTCGGCTGAACGCCACCGGCTGACCGGCCGACACGATCGCTGTCAGCCCCGGGACGGCCGGGCGGATCCAGACTCCGGTTGGGGCGCACATCGCCTCGAGTTCGGCCTTGCGGGCCGGCGAGTAATGGACCAGCAGTGCGGATCGCACCCGGGCACGCGTGGCCATGTCGATGGCTTCCTCCGCAGTCAGGTGGCCGCGGTCGGCGTCGTCGTCGCCCGACTCTCGCAGGGCCGCCTCGATCAACAGGAGATCTGCCCCTGTGACGAAATCGACCACACCGTCGCTTGGACCGGTGTCGCCCGTATAGGCCAGCCTCGCGCCGTCGGGCGCGTCGACCGTGAGGCTCCAGGCGGGGACGTAGTGGCGACCGCGACTGAAGTGGATGACCAGCGGCCCGATCACCATGGGCTCGTCCGGGTCGTACTCGTCAATCGCATAGGCGTCGTCGAAGAACCCGACCCGCTCGGAGATCCCGGTTGCCAGGGCGTCCAGGCGCATCCGGCCCCCAGGCGGGAGGTGGACGCGCAGGGGATCGGCGGCCTTCACGCCCCACGGGTAGAGATAGCGGAGGCCGACCAGGTCGAGTGAATGGTCGGCGTGCATGTGCCCGATGACGACGGCGCTGAGCCTGTGGGGATCCAGCCGGTCCTGGAGGGAGCGAATGACCCCCTGGCCCGCATCGAGCAGCACAGCGGTATCGCCCCACTCGACGAGATAGCCGGCCGCGGCCGATTCGGGGTGGGGGACTGCGGTGCTGTTGCCGAGCACGGTCAGGCGCAACCGGGCTCGCGGGTCAGTCATGGCCGACATGCTACGGCCTGTGGGCCATGCAATGGTGCTCCTGGGCGACACAGATCCTGTCAGGCATCGGACAGTCAGGCACGCGAGGTCGCGGCACGAAGCTTCTCGAGGACGAAGGCGGCGACGGCCAGCGCTGAACGCAATCGACCGAGCGGTCCCGTCAGGAACACGATCCGGATGACCGTGTCGTCGCCCTCCGGGGTGGAGACGGCGATCGAAACGGAAGTGTCGCCGGCCCGCGGACGTGCCCACACGGCAACGCCGACATCGGTGCCACCGAGCTCCCGAGCGCGCCGGGCGAAGGCGATGAGGTCGTCCGGCGAGTCAGTGGTGATCGCGGCGGGATCAGGAGCGGCGCCCGATTCGTGCTCAGGTTCGACAGGGGATGCGGCCGGCGCCAGCGGAGAGATGTTCTCGCTGAAGCGGAGCCAGTCCTCGTCGCCAAGGAGCGCAGCCAGGCTTCCGCCGGTTCCGACTTCCAGCGTGGCGATCGTCCATCCGAGCTCCCCAAGACGCCGCCCGATGGCTTCGCTCCAGGTCGTCTCGCCGGTTGCCCAGACATGCTGGCCAACCAGACCCAGGACAGCGGCAGCGGCCACTTCTACGAGCTCCTCGGCCGTGCGGGGCGGCGCGTCCGTCGCAGAGATTCGGATGTCCACCGCTTCGGCTCGCGCGTACGTGGCGACGATGGGGTTCGTGGCCCGCAGGAGCGATTCTCCCAGTTCGTGGGCCAGTTGCGACTCGCCGATTCCGGTCAGGCGATAGGTGCGTGCGACCACGTCGGCGCCAAGGCCCCTGGCCTCGAGTCGCGGTTGCGCTTCGTTGGCCCACATCGGTCGCATTTCCCGGGGCGGCCCAGGCAGGGCTACGATCGCCCGGCCATCCGGGCGTGTCACCAGCCACCCGGGTGCCGTGCCGTTCGGGTTGGGCAAAGCCGCGGCCGACTGGATCAGCCAGGCCTGTTTGAGGTTGAGTTCCGGGAATGGCATGCCCCGCCGACTCCAGATCTCCCGGAGCCAGGCTTCGAGATCGGGATCGACAGCCGGTGTCTCGCCGCACGCCGCGGCGATGGCCTCCCGAGTCAGGTCGTCCGGTGTGGGACCCAGGCCGCCGGTCGAGATCAGCAGGTCCGCCCTCGTGAGGCCCGTCCGGAATGCCTCGGTGACCGCATCGAGGTCGTCCGGGAGCGCGGTCAGCCGGGTGACGCGCACCCCGTGCCCCGTCAGCGCGCGTGCAAGGTCGCCGGCATTGGTGTCGCGGGTGTCGCCGACCGTCAGTTCGGAGCCGATGCTCAGCAGTTCTGCAGTCAGGAGGTGACGGGACTGGCTGGTTGACATGGGTGGCAGGGTAGCGCGCCCGGGACGCGGCCGCGCCAGCGCGACGTTGACGCGGCACGGGCAACCTCGAGGAGGGCTTTCGTCGAACCGTGCGAATTGCACTGCTATGATCGAACCACCTTGGGCCCGTCCGGGCGCCCAGTTCGCAGCCGGAGTGCAACCCCTGGACGATCCGAAGACGACCCCGCCGCCCGCCGATCCGCGTCGCTCGGAAGGATCGGCGCGGGGTCTTCGTGCCCAGGTGCTGGCCGTTCGGGACGCCGTTGTGGCGTTGATCCAGGCCCACATGGAGCTGGCCAGGACCGAGCTCTCGGAGATCGCCGGCGAGGTCGGTCGAATCGCGGCGCTCGGGGCGCTGGCGCTGATCCTGGTGATGCTCGCCGGTCTGCTCGGGATCATCGGTGGCGCCTTGTTCGTCGGGGAGTGGCTGTTCGGGTCGCTCGGCTGGGGTGTTCTGCACGGCATTCTGGCCTTCGGCGGGATCGCGGTGGCGGCCGGCCTCCTGGCGGCGGGTGTCGCAGGTGGCCGGATCGGCCGGTCGCTGCTGGGCGGCGTGCTCGCGGCGACCATTGTTGGCATGGCATTCGGCCTCGAGTGGTCAAATCGGCTGTTTGCGGCGGTGGGTGAATCGATGCGTCTGAACCTCAGCCCCGAGGTTCGGCCGCTCGTCGTGGGGCTGCTGATCGGGGCGCTGCTGGGCGTCCTGGCCGGGTTCGCCGCGGCTGCGCGCGCCGGAACCGCGAGCGCCAGGACGGCCGCGATCGTCGGGCTGCTCGTGGTCGGAGCTATGGTCGGTGTCTTCAGCTCGATCACGTTCGGGCCGCAGGCGGGCGCCGGCGTCGGCGTCGCGGTCGGCTGGCTGACCTGGATCTGCCTGATGGGCGCCGACGCCGCCCGCAATGGGATCAATGTCGACGGGTTCAAGGAGCGCTTCTACCCGTCCCAGACCATCGAAACCGGCAAGGAGACCATCGAGTGGCTTCAGAAACGGATGCCGCCCGGGTTCGGGTCCTAGCGGCGCGGGACGCCCTCAGCGAGGAAATCGATGTCCTGGAGGCGTCGGTTCGGGCCGCCGTCGACATCCCGGCGAGGATTCGGCGCAGTCCAGCCAGGGCGGCCGGCGTAGCAGGTGGTGCCGCCTTCCTCCTGCTCGGCGGGCCGAAGCGTTTGTTCGGGGCGGCTCGACGGGCGGTCCTTGGCGCGCCCGCCCCGTTGCCAAAGCGAATGCTCCCCGACGAGATCGAGAAGACCCCGCGCGACCTGGGCGACGATGGCGACAAGGTTCGAGGGGCCCTGGAGCGCGACTTCGCTACGTACACGCGGGGGGCCGCGAAGGAGCGTCGCGCGGCAAGCCTCGCGACGGCGGTCGCTCGCCCGCTCATGGCCCGCGGGCTCAAGGAGGCCACAGAATGGTTCTTGCGAACCGATGACCAGGGCTTCCAGGCGCGGCTTGCCGAGGTGCGCCGTCGCGCTGCTGCGTCCGCGGGCGAGCCTGGCGATCGTCCCGTGCGTGGCGACGGTCCGGCCGGCGAGCCGTCGGCGAACGCCGATGACCCAACGGTGAAGGGCAGCTGACCTCGGATCGGAAACGTCCGACCGGCTGGGATTGGATCGATCCACGCTCGGTCCTTTTCGGGCCCGCTGCCCCGTCCGATCCGTCGCGCTAGACTCGCGTCACGGGCGAGTGGCGGAATGGCAGACGCGCCGGCCTTAGGAGCCGGTGCCGCGAAAGCGGCGTGGAGGTTCGACCCCTCTCTCGCCTACCAGGTTCGGGGCAGGCGTTCGAGCCAGCGTCAGTAGCCAGGGCCGGCACCAGAGTTCGGGCCCGCGTCAGAAAGCCCGGGCCTCGGGGCTAAGTGATATTCCCTGGTCCAAGTGAGACACGGCTCGTGGTCCGGGATGAGATCACTCGCCCGGGCCCAGGCCGCGAGCCATCGGGGAGTCGACCTACCCGGTACTCACCGTACCGCGTTCCCCACGAGTGAACGTGATCCCCTGGCAGATTCGACACGTTGT
>JANPDO010000138.1:0-13421 GCA_031431535.1 Chloroflexota bacterium | reverse complement strand
GGCAGGGCACGGACGGACGAGAGCCGGGGTCTGGCCGGGAGTGCCGCCGACCGGTTGGCCACACCCGCCGGCGCGGCGACGTCTGATCGAGGAGCCGCGCCGTCTGGGCGCCAGACGGGTCGCGGCGTGCCGCCCGACGATGAGCTGGCTGGGCTCGTCACGCGGCCAGGAGTCGCGGAGCGGTCCACGGGCGCTGGGCTTCCGCCTTCTCAATCCAGCCACCGGCCGAGCGTCAGTGCCTCCCGCGCGCAACGGACCCGTCGAGTGCCGGAGCGGGACGAGATCGTTGGGCCGTCCTGGGAGCGCTCGCGCAGGTTCGAGGCCTACCCGACGATCAGGGCACGAGTCGGTCTTCCAGCACCACCCCGGTTGGTCGTGCTCGCCGTGGCGCTGGTGATCGCCGCCGTGGGCCTGTTCTTCCTGCCGGCCCTCCTTGGTGTCGGGGGTGATGGCGGCAACGGCGGCCCGGGCGGCGGAGCTTCGAGCACTCCTTCGGCGGGTGCCAGCGGCGGGGCTCCGACGCCGACCCCCAGGCCGACCCCAACGCCTGCCCCGACCCCGCAGGTCTACGTCATCCAGACCGGCGATACCCTGTTCGGGGTGGCCGCGCAGGTCGGGCTGACCCTGGAGGAGCTGCTGGCGGCCAACCCGCAGATCACGGACGCGGACAGAATCGCGGCTGGCGACGAGATCTTCATTCCGCCCAAGCCGCCGGATGAATTCACGGACCCGTCGGCGCCTTCGTCCGTCGACCCTTCGGCTGACGCCCCGTCGCCGTCCCCGTAGCGGTTTCCGCCCCCATGCTAGCTGTCATTCATGCACACATTGTTGGCGCACCCCAGCGCGGGTGGGACCTTTCCGCATAACCGGGCCGGGAGACTGGTACGGAGCGAAGTCTGGGGCGCTGGGCCCCGAATCGGGTGAGCCAGGTCGGAATCGGGACGAACCTGAGCGTGAACCTGGGCTGCTGACCTGCTCGACCGGCCTGGCCGTCTCCGTACCAGTCCGTGGCTGCGGTTATGCGCCTTGCGTGGACCTTGCGGGAACCTCGCGGGAACCTCGCGTGGAACCTAGCGGGAACCTTGCCGAGGACCGTCAGACGCGTCCGGCCACCGCAGCTATCGGGGCGCGATGTTGATCGCGGTGATCTTCCCGGCCTCGACCCGGAACGTCGCGTCGAGATGGCGGCTCTGCGCACCGGGCCGGACGACCAGCAGGTCCGCCTCGTAGGTGTTGCCCGTATCGCGGATGTCGCCGGGGATCATCTTCAGCCCGGCGTCGCCTCGCAGAAACCAGCCACCGACGCGCTCCACCCCGCGGAGCGTCTGCACGCTGTCGCCGACATGGACCCGCATCTCCGCCTTCTCGTCCATGAGCGCCACCGCAGCCTGGCGGTCGCCGGCATTCAGCTTCTCGAAGAAATCTTCCATCGTCTCGACAGCACCCATTCGCGGAGTGTACCCGCCGGTCGACAATGACCGCCGACACCCCTCCGTTGGGAGCCTGGCCCTAGAAGCCGCCGCCCGAGCCGCCGCCTCCGCCGCCCGACGAACCACCCGAGAAGCCGCCGCCGCCGCCGCTCCCCGACGAGGACGGCGAGTTCCCGATGGTCCCGAGGGCCGACATCATGCCACCCAAATCGGGCACCCCGGAGTTCGAGAAGAGGCCACCGCCGCTCCCGCCGGCACCTGTCATCGGAGCTCCACTGGAGCCCACGTACCAGGCCGGGAAGTACGGCATCGAGCCACCGGTCTCGCCGTGCTCGACGTCCTCAAAGCTGCGCGCCAGGACCTGTTCGATCTCGTCCTGGAGCCCGAGTGCCGTCCCCCAGACCACCGCTTGATCCGGGGTATCCAGCCAGTCGAGCCCGGCCTCATCGACTACCTGCTGCATGGACCGCGCCTGCGCCATCGTCTTCTGGAGCGTCCGGCGATAGGCTGCAAGCATCGCCCGGATCATGGCTCCAGGCATCGTCACCGCCGGCATCCCTCGGGCAACCGCCATGACGACGACCCCGCCGGCGGTCGCCGCTCCACCGATGAGCACCAGACCGGAGATCGGGACGGCGAAGCCCGCCACGACTGCGAGGATGCCGCCGACGAAGGCCAGGATTCCCTTCACGCGCCAGCGCTCGACGACCTTGCTGGGCTTCTCCTTGAACCAGCCTCGGGCTACGACGTGGCCCTCGAGCGCCGTATCGAAGGCCGCGACGTGCTCGCCGAATCTGGGCAGCTCCTTGGGCTCGATGTAGCCGTCCCCGCCCAGAGCACCGAGGACCTGCAGGTGGAACAGAGCGACAGCTTCGGCCGGTCCTGCGGGTCGGCGCGCGTTGCGGGCTCGCTGGGCCTCCAGCTCCGCGTCACCGGGCGCCGGCGCCACGTCGATCCCGACCTTCTTGCCGAATCCCAGGATCCCACCATCCTCGCGGAACGCGATCAGGCCACGACTGGCGAGATCGAGCATCGCTGTGGTCAAGGCCCGGCGCGAGGTGCCACCGTCGAGGATCATCGCCCCGGACGCGGCGGTCAGGTCCGGCGGGGGTGCGGGCATCAGGATCGACGCGTCATCAAGATAGATCGGGTCCTTGCCAAACCGGCGCCAGCTCATGACGGCCCAGCCGGCCAGACCCATGAACACGATCGGCGCACCCACGAGGCCCAGCACCGCGTTGACCTGGCGTGCGCCCTGGAGTTCAGCCGCGTGCTCGGCCGTTGCCGCCCGATCGATCCGCTGAAGGGCGATCATCACGGCGCCATCGAAGTCGGCGTTCAGCAGGAGTGGCAGCATGTCGGTGTCGAAGATGGCCTGACGCTCGCTGTTCGAGAGGAAGGCGGCCTCGAATCCCGGCGCTGCGTAGAGCTGGACCTGGCCGTGGAGCAGGTTTGGTTCGAGATCGAAGAAGATCGCCAGCCCGTCGTCGAACCCGGCGCGCCCAACGCCCCATTGATCGATCAGGGCCCGCGCCTTGGCTTCGGTCGACTCGGTGGTGAGGCTGAACTCGCCGCTGTCCTGGGTGTAGATGACGATCTCGGCGCCGGTCCTCACTTCAATGGCGTCGATGATGGTTTCCGCGTCGGCGATGGTCGAGGCACCAAGGATCCCCGCGTAGTCGTAGACCGCACGATCGATGGCCGGCTCCGGAAACGGCGGCCCGGGCGGCGGCACGAACGGATCCGCGGCAGCGACTGGCCCGACCGCCAGGATGAGGAGCCACGCGGTGGCGACCAGAGCGGCGAGACGGGATCGGCTGGTCATCCGGCCCGTTCGAGGAACGCCCTCTGCCGGTGCCTGGCGGAACGGCCGCACCGGAACGTCGCGTGGGTGCATGTGTGCACGATAATCGACTGCGCCCCCGGGCGAGGTGCCATGCCGTCCCGCCGGTTCCCTGTTCATGAACAACTTGCGCTGAGGCCACGCTATGGTCAGATCAACGATGCATGGAGGGTCGCCAACCTGCACAACAGGCTCCGGGCACGTGTTACGGCCGGAATTGACCCGAATCCTGGTGTTTCCCGCCGTCCGTCCGGCTCGCGACCGGTCGAATGAGTCATTGCGTGGCTCGAGTGCTTGTTCTTCAGGATCGCTCGGCCCAAGCCCAGAGGGTGGCGGGCGACCGCGACATCGTTGGCCGCGTTGGGGTCACCCCAAAAGCGCGGGACGGCCGGCTCAGGCGAGACGGCGGCGCCCGAGGGTGAGGCCACCATCGGCATCGAGAAGGACCTGCGCGGGTCGGGGCCGACCGTTGTAACCGGACGATTGAGAGGCGGCATAGGCACCGGCATCCGCGATCGCCACCAGGTCGCCTCGGCGAAGCGGCGGCAGATCGTGAACGCCCAGCGAGTCGGTCGACTCGCAGATTGGCCCCTCGACGCGCGTAGGCTCCAAACCTGCAGGATTGGCTCGGGCGGGTGCGCCCTCGATCGGCCGCCCCAGGCTGGTGAGCGCCAGGATCGCGTGACGGGCGCCATAGAGCGCCGGCCGGATCAGCTCCGCCATGCCCGCATCGAGCACGACCTGGCGACCTCCGCGGTCGCGCACATGCAGGACGCGCGCGACCAGCCAGCCGGCGCGGGCCACCAGGTAGCGGCCCGGCTCGATCGCCAGGCGGGTAGGGCGGCGATCGGCGGGAGTCGCTTCGAGGAGTTCGGGCAGCTCTCTTGCAAACCGGGCCGGATCCGGTGCCGGCGTGCCCAGTTCGAAGACAGGGAAGCCGCCGCCGACGTCGAGCGTGTCGAACGCCTCGATCGACCCGCGCCATAGCGCAGTCACCGCCAAGGCTCGACGGACGGCATCGCGCCAGGCGTCGATCGCTGCCAGCTGCGAACCGACATGCAGGTGGATCCCCCGCGGACGAAGTGGCCCGTCCGGCCCGCCGCCGGCCTCGATCGCGGCGCCCAGCTCCATCTCCGTCATCCCGAACTTGGAGGAGCCGGCCCCGACGGCAAGGCCGGCTAGGGTCTCGGGCGCGACATCGGGATTGAGCCGGTAGAGCACATCGAGCCGAACGCCTCGCCGACGCCCGACGATGGCCGCCAGGGCCGCCGCTTCCTCGGGCGATTCGATCGCGACCCAGCGGAGCGGCCGACCTTCGCTCGCGGCCCGGGTCGCCGCTCGAAGGTCGGCTCGTGTCTTGCCGATCCCCTCGAGCGTGATGCGCTCGCTTGGCAGCCCGGCCCGGGTGGCGGCAGCCCACTCGCCGCGCGACACCACGTTGGCCCCGAAGCCATGAGCCGCAACCGCCGCGATCACGGCCGGAACGTCGTTGGCCTTGACCGAGTAGTGGCGCAGCCACGGATCCGGGAACGCTGCGTGGACCTGGCTCGCGGCCTCGGCCAGGACCGCCAGATCCGTGACGTAGAGCGGCGTGCCGAACCGGCGGGCCGCCTGGGCGAGTGCCGCACGGGTCTCCAGGGGCCCTGGTGGGGCGGTCAGTCCAGGGTCAGTCGGGGACGACAAGCCGCACGACGGTGCCCACCAGGCTCAGGACCACGGACCCGATCACGGCCGCGACCAGCGTATCCGCGGTGAGATCCGGCGGGAAGTCGCCCACGGTCAGGTTGAATCCGGCGGCATCGGCGACCAACGCGGTCACCAGGAGCAATCCGGCGTTGATCAGGAAGCCGACAAGGCCCAGCGACACGAGGCTGACCGGGAGGGTCAGCACCTTGACGAGCGGGCCGATCAGTCCGTTGACGACGCCGAAGATGATGGCGATCACCAGGAGGCCGACGAGTTCACCCTCGTAGGCGACGCCGACCTGCGGCAGGAACTGGGTCAAGACGTAGAAGGCGATGGCCGTGACGGCCGTACCGACGATGAATCCCTTCACGGTGATCCCTCCGTTCATTCGCTGGTCGTAGTCGGGGTCTCGCTGGCCGCCTGATGGCGCCCTACTGGCAGCGTACTCCCCGCTGCCAAGCCCTCGCTCAGCGCGCGAGGCTCGCTTCCAGTCCGGCTTTGACCGCCGGCCACTCCTCGGCGATCACGCTGAAGTACGCGGAGTCACGAAGCGAGCCGTCGGGCATGATCATGTGGCAGCGAAAAACCCCCTCGAACATCGCGCCGATCCCGAGCAGCGCCGCGCGTGACCGATCGTTACCGGCGTGGGTCTTGAATTCGACGCGGTTGGCGCCAAGGGTTTCGAAGGCGTGGGTCAATTGGAGGAGCTTCGCTTCACGATTGGCACCCGTCCGCTGGAACGCGGTCCCGACCCACGTCCAGCCGATCTCAAGTCGCCGATGCTCTGCTGCGATCGACATGTAGCGGCTGCTGCCGATGGCCCGCCCGCTGGCGCGATCGATCGTCGCAAACGGGCGTTCCGTGCCCGCCTCCGCGTTGGCCAGCGCGGTCTCTAGCCAGCGTCGCAGCCCCGCCTCGTCCTGCCGCCCCATGATCGTCCACGCCCAGATCGCGTCATCCAACGCGACGAGGACGAGATCAGCGAGATGGTCCGGTCGGAGGGGCTCCAGGCGCACGCGGGACCCTTCGAGGACAACTGGATCGACCCATGGCTGGGATGTCATCAGGGCATCGTACCCGGCGCGCCCAAGGCTATACCTGGGTCACCACGGACGCTGACTTCGCCAGGTTCGAGCAACATGGGCTGCGCTGGCAGCACCTTTCGTTCGGGTAGCCGATCCCAGCCCCTGGTTGCCATGACCCTCCCGACGCTGATCGGCAGCTTCGTGTGGAGATGGCCGCGCCCGTAGAATGCGCTCGGCATGTCCAAGTTCGCGAGCCGCATCGACCCGTTCCTGGCCGACTTCTTTCGGCTCAATCCGACCTGGGCGACCGGGATCGGTTTCCACGAGTTCGACGATCGCTGGCCGGATCTGACCGAGGCCGGTCGGGCCCAGCGGCTCGCGTTCACGAATCGCTGGTTAGGCGAGTTCCGCGCAATGACGGAGCTCCACGGCGACGAGGCCGTCGACCGCGATCTGCTGATCGGCGAGCTCGAGGCAGCCCGCTTTGCCGAGACGGAGCTGCGCGAAGACACTTGGAACCCGTTGGACTGGGTCTACCTGCTCGGGGACGGGCTGTTCCTGTTGCTCGCACGCGAGTTCGCGCCGCTCGAAACCCGGCTGACCTCGGTCGCCGGGCGGCTGGAGACGCTCCCGGGCGTCGTCGAGGCGGCGAAGGTCAATCTGGTCGGTCACGGCGGGCGCCAGGTCGGACGATTTCAGACCGAGACCGCCCTCAAACAGCTGCCTGGTGTGGAGGAGTTGATCGGCGACGCGCTGGCGGCTGTCGCCGGCGCCACGGACAATCCGGCGGTTGCGGCCCTGGCGCCCCGAATGACGGCCGCGGCCGACTCGGCCCGGCGAGCCTTGGCCGAATTCGAGGCCCACCTGCGCGAGGTGGTGCTGCCCGTGAGCGACGGCGAAGGGCGCCTCGGGGCGGAGCTGTTCGCGGCGAAGATGCGCCACACCATGCGCTCCGAGACGCTCACCCCGGAGCGGATCCTCGCGAATGCCGAGCGAGAGTACGTGGCCGTTCGGGCGGAACTCGTCCGGATTGCCCGGGACCTGTGGCCCACGTGGTGCCCCGCGCATCCACGACCCGAGGGCGAGGGTGAGCTGGTCCGTGGCGTGCTCGACGCCATCGCGGCGGAGCACCCGAAGGCGGAGGACCTCCTCGAGTTCTGCCGCGTCGAGAACACTCGGATCGAGGCCTTCTGTCGGGAGCGTGACCTGATCGGCCTGGCCGAAGAGCCGCTGGAGATTCGCTGGACCCCGGTCTTCCTGCGCGCCTTCGGGGGCGCGATGCTGAGCTCGCCCGGGCCGCTGGACAAGGGCCAGAAAGCGTTCTTCTCCATCACCCCGATGCCCGACGAGTGGACCGTCGAGCAGCGCGAGTCCAACCTGCGCGAGGACAACGACCGGATGCTTCGGCTGCTCACGATCCACGAGGCCGTGCCCGGTCACTACCTCCAGGGCGCCTGGACCAACCGCTGCCCGTCCATGGTTCGGTCGATCTTCGCCAGTGGCCTGTTCGCCGAAGGCTGGGCGGTCTACGTGACCCAGGTGATGATGGACGCCGGCTACTGGGCGGAGGATCCGGCGCTCCTGCTCACCCATTGGAAGCTCTACCTGCGGGCGGTCACCAACGCGATCATCGACGCGAAGATCCACACCCAGGGGATGACCGGCGATGAGGCAGTCCGGCTGATGGTCGACGGCGGCTTCCAGGAGGAGGCGGAGGCGCGTGCCAAGTTCGACCGGGCTCGGCTGTCGTCCACCCAGCTATCGACCTACTTCGCAGGCTCGATGGAGATGTGGGAGATCGAGCGTGAGGTGCGGCGCCGGGCGGCGGTCGCGTCGGGTGACCCGCGCGGCGAAGGCGCGGTGCCCGACCCCAGGGTGGTCGGCGGTTTCGGCGAGACACCTGGCTTCCGCTATCGCGATCACCTCGAGTCAGTCATCAGCCACGGCTCCCCGCCGACCTCATTGCTGCGGCGCATCCTGCTCGGATGAGCGCTGCGTCCGGTGCGGAACCGGCCCCGGCTGTCATGGGATGCCAGGAGGCGGACCGCCTGTGGCCTTCTTAGGCGAGCGTGCTTCGCCACTCCAATGACGTTGGTGTAGGCGACCAGATCGGCCCAACCTGATGTCGACTTCTCCAGGCTCGCTGGAATCAGTGATCGTTTGCGGCCGGTTCTGGTCGAACGCTCCAACGTGGTGGGAGGGAACGGCAAGTCCGTGTCCCGTTCACCAATGTGGCTGGAATCCGATTCGCCGTCGGACCCAGGACCGCAGGACTATGCGTCGCGCGGCGGGCGTTTCGGGGAGCGTTTCCCGGATCCGGGAGCGGCTGTTGCCAGGGTGGCGCGCAGCCGGTCCACTCGATAGGCGGCGGCCTCCGTGGCGGCCACAATCCTCGAGACGAGGGCCTTTGCCTTCTGGTCGGCCGCCTCTGTGCGCCCCGTGCCGGCGTCGATCGCGTCCAGCCGGACCGCCCATCGGAGCATCGTTGCGAATCTGTCGCGGTCGACGTATTCGACGCCCTGCCAGACGTTGAGGCCGATGGCTGTACGGACGATTGGGAGTCTCAGCCACTGATCGAGGAGTCGTGCGTCCTTCGTTCGTGACGGACCGCGCAAACCGGACGGACGGGGGATCGCGAGCAGGACGCGGACGACGTCGGCGACGGCCCAGGCTTCACCTTCGTCCAGCCCGACATCACGCAGGCCCCCGACCAGGGCCCCTGGGAGCCGCAACTCGTCGTACCAGGCCAGGCTCGTGGCGGCAATGTCGGCGCCCGTCGCCAGTTCGCCCGTGCTGCTGAGCAGGAGCCAGGCCAGCAGGGCCGCCCGTTCCGTTCGGTCGGCGACAAGGTCTGGGGTGGCTCCGACGCCCTGGTACGACGTCGGCGATGTCGCCGCCGCGGTCGCAAACGCACCCGCGATCCGGGCGTTCGTGGTGGCCGCCAGGACGCCCGCGGTCTTGCCTGCCACCCCGGCGGTCGCGGCCAGAGCCTCCAGGAAGGCCCGATGGCGGCGCTCGATCTCGTCGAGCTGCGCCACGCCGGCCTCGCCATGCAGCGCGGCCCGGACGAGACCATCGGCAAAGATCGCCCTCAGAGGCCCGTGCACCGGTTCCAACTGGAGTTCGCGCATCGCCTCGTCGAGCGACGGGACGGCCGCCCCACCGAGCCGTTCCGCCAGTCGCGCCCATTGGCCGGCGCTTCCGTCGCGAACCTCGCGGAGCTCCCAGAACACATGCGTTGCGTAGGCGTCCAGGGAGAGCCGGAGCCCTCGCTCCCAGATCCGGCGGCAGGAGTGGAGTGACTCGAGGCCCGTGCGGGCATCGCGAAAGACGACGAACGCGCCTGGCTCGTTGGGCAATCCCAGGCCTTGGCCCAGGGAACGTCGGACCTGCCGCTTCGCGCCGTCCGGCCCTTTTCGCGCGTACGGGGCGGACTGGCGGATGATGCCGGTCGTCGACGCGAACCGGTTGTGATAGACGACCAGCGATCGGTGCGGCCCCGATCCGTTGGAGTAGGCAAACACGTCCTCGTCCGCAACCCCTGCGTCCGTCACAAAGTCGTACAGCAGGAAGTCGTGCGCCTCCGCAAACCACGCGCGCCGATGGAGGAGCGGGAAGATCTCGCGTGCGTGGCGCTCCATCAAACCGGCATCGGGGCGCTCGTCCAGCGTCGCCCGTCGGAATTCCATCCCGTACTTTTCGCCGAAACCCTGGACCTGGCCGTGCCCCAGCATGGGCAGGCCAGGGAGCGTGGCCAGCACCGTCGCCACCCCGAAGTACTTGTCGCCCTTGCCGAACTGCTCGACCGCCGTCGCCTCGTCAGGATTGCTCATGAAGTTGACGTAGCGCTTGAGGATCTCCGGGTCGAATTCGATCGTCTCCTTGATCACCTTGCGGTAGCCGGCGCCGTTCTCGTCGCGGAGCATGTGCATGAACGCGCTGTTGTAGACGCGATGCATCCCCAGGGTCCGGACGAAGTAGCCCTCCAGCAGCCAGAACGCCTCGGCCAGCAGCAGCGTGCCAGGGACCTCCGCCGCCACCCGATCGACCACTTCGCGCCAGAACTCGACTGGCATCCGGGCATCGAACTCGCGCTTTGGCAGCGCATGCTCGGCGCGCGACGGGATCCCTTCGCCGGTGCCGGGCTGCGGCCACCACAGCCGCTCGACATGCTTCTTCGCCAGGACCATGGCGGCATCGAAGCGGATGATTGGGAAGCGCCGGGCGACGGCCAGGATCGTCCGGATGACCTGCTCGCGGACGACCGGATCGATGAAGTTGAGCTGGGCGGTGTCGTTCCAGGGAAACGAGGTCCCGTCGTTGCCGTGATAGACGTAGCGAGCCTCGCCGGACCGGCGGTCAAAGCGCTTGAACACGACGGCGGCATCGGTGTCATCCCAGTAGTGGTCTTCGAGGACGATGCCGACTCGATCGTCGGTCGACAGGTCGGCGCCGCTGAACGAGTACGCCGGGTAGGGTGGCTCCGCCACTGACAGGAACCACTCGGGGTGTTCGATCACCCAGCGCGAATCGATCCCCATGTGATTGGGCACCATGTCGCTGGCCAGCCGGATCCCCCGCTCGGCGGCGCGATCGCGCAGATTTGCGTAGGCGCCCTCGCCGCCGAGGTCGTCGGCGATCCGATAGTCATCGAGTGAGTAGGCAGACGCGACGGCGGTGGCGTTGCCGCGCATCCGCTTGATCCGTTCAGAAGCGCTGGATCGCTGCCATAGCCCGATCAGCCAAAGTCCCGTGACGCCCCAGCGGGCGAGCGTGTCCAGCTCCTCGTCCGGGATGGCCTCCAGGGTGGAGATCTCTCGGCGGTGTTCGCGCGAGAGTTGATCGAGCCAGACGTGGGCGCTCTTTGCCAGCAGCACCACCTGGGGCATCCAGGCGGAATCGGTCGAGAACCCCTCCGGCTCGTCGGCGGCACCCGCGAACGAGGGTGCCTCGCCGGCGCCGTGCCCACCCCCGCCATCGCCCCCGCCACCGAACCGTAGATGGAGCGCCCGCTCCTCCTCGGCCATGATCCCAATCGCGAGATCGAGCCGATGCAGGAGGTCCGCAAGGTCGGCGCCCAGCCGTGACCCCCAGTGCTCGCGGACATCGCGCAGCTGGCTCGCCAGCGAGGTTGGAGCATGGCGCGCCGGGGCCCGCATCAGCTCGATCAGCGACAGGCCCCCGATTTCGCTCGGGGGGCCGGCCGCAAAGAGGCCCTCCAGACTGGCGATCGCGTCGTGATAGCTCGTTCGGCGGGCGAGCTCTCGATCGTCAACCAGTTCACGGAGGGGTCCGAGTGCCGGGTTCTCGTTGGAGATCCGGGTCAGCAGCAGCTCTTCGAGGCGCTGGGCCGGCGGCTCCGGGCCTTGGTCACTGCCGGGCTCCGGGTCCCTGCCGGGGAATGCTTGCCCGAACCGGTCGAGCAGGTGGGCGGCTCGTCCCCCGAGCTGGGTGCCGAGCTCCGCGAGGGCGTCCTGCATCAGGCCGGGTCGGCGGGTGCGCTCGTAGCGGGCGACCATGATGTGACCGATTTCGTGGAGCAGCCCGAGCGCCGCGATCTCCCCGCCGCTGACTGATTGGGCCCCGGCCGCGCGCTCCGCGTTCATCTGGCGGGCCAGTCGACGGATCCCGGGGAGATCGGCGATGACCAGATCACCGCGGCTGCCGATGAACGGCCGCGTGACGCCATATCGCTCGCGCGGCTCGCGCCGGATGTGGAAATCGAGCATCACCAGCGCATCGTACGGTGCGGCGGCGGAGAGGGCCGGGTCAGGTCGGGACCGGGTCCCCTGGTCGGGCGCTGGTGACGTGCTCAATCCCGCGGCGGAGCAACTCCAGGCCGGCCGGGTCGAAGTCATAGGTCCACGACCTGATCCGGCCGGGCCGCGAAAACGACCGGTCCAGCCCCGCGGCGAGCGCCTCGCGTGACATCAGGATCAGGTCCGCGGTCCGATCGACCTGATCAAGATCCTCGGGAGCCCCAATCAGTGCCGACACGATCTCCACCCCGCGATTGCCTGCGATGGCGAGCGTTTCCTGGATGTTGTCGGCACCCCGCTCCGAGGCGCACACCAGGCCAACCCGGGTGCCGCGTGGCAACCCGGCGATCTCGTGGACCAGCTCCACGTACCCCGGACCGATGAGCATCGCCACCACGGGAACGCGTCCCGCGACCAGCGCCTGGGCCTCATCGGCATGGAAGGTGGTGGTTGCGACGAGGTCGTAGTGAAACCGCTCCAGCCGATCGGGCAGATCGTCCAGCAGCGCACCTTCGGTCTCGATCATCCCGGGAAACGCCTGGACCATGCGTTCGGCATCGTAGCCGGCATCGGCAGTGGTGCACTCGGCAAAGAGTACCCGGACGAGGGGGCCGGGCCGCTTGCGCTCGGTGGCGGCCGCGAACGTGGCCGCGGCCAGCTCATCGGGGGTGAACCCGGCCAACGCCGCCCGCCGCATGGTTTCGGCCACGAGCCCGGCCAGCGCCTCCGTCCCGCGCCGCTGCGGTGGCCGCTCGGCGACATGGGTCCCGGCGCCGTGGCGACTCTTCACATAGCCTGCGTCGGCCAGGCGCCGGTAGACCGCTCGGATCGTGTTGGGGTTGACCCGCAGCGCGGCGCCCAGTTCGCGCACTGGTGCCAACCGCGCGCCGGGTAGCAGTCGTCCGGAATCGATCTGATAGGCGATCTGCCAGTAGATCTGGGTGGAGATGGGCACATCGGACCCGCGCTCCACATCGAGCGGGCCCGTGCCGGAGTTGTTGCCGCCCGCACCGCTCATGGCTGTCCGACCTGTGCGAGCGCGCGCCGGTAGATCTGGGCGCCATCGATCAACTCGTCGGGAGAGGAGAGGAGGGCGAGATCGGCCACCAGGCGACGTTCCAGGCTGGACCCGGCGAGTGAATCGATCCGACGCGCCGCCCACGCCGCAGCCCGGAGCGCGTTCATCGTCTCCACCCGAACGGGGTCGTCCCAGAACCACGCGTCGCTGGCGAACATGGCCAGGCGCCAGCGCTGCACTTCCATCAGGTCCAGCAGGATTCGGCCGTCGTCCGGCGAGCCGCGACCGCCGAGCCAGCGATCGGCGAACGCGCCCGCTCCCTCCGCGGCGACGAGGACGTCCACGTAGGCGTCACGGGCGGCCCACGGGTCGGGTTGCCCTGGCAGGGCGGCGGCCAGGCGCTCGGTCTGGGTGTCGATCCCGCCGGCCAGGCGCTCGAGCGCGGAGCGCAGCGGGCCCTTCCAGCCGCCCTCCTTCACGCAGGGGCACGCGGCCGTCCAGCGGAGGAGGCCGTGGTGGCAGCTCCAGGATGTCCGCTCCGCGATCCGGATCGGCTCAAACGGTCGACCGGCCGGCTCGCGCAGCGCCTCCGACAGGGTGGAGACCGTGAAGGTGCGCCCGATTTCGTGCGGCCCCGGCTGGACGAGGCGTTTGAGGAAC
>JANPDO010000137.1:0-9285 GCA_031431535.1 Chloroflexota bacterium | reverse complement strand
CGCCGGTGCGGCAGTCGCCGGTGCGGCAGTCGCCGGTGAGGCAGTCGGCGGTGCAGCGCTTGGCGAAGCACCGCCGCTGGTGCACGCAGCCACGAGCAGGGCGACCGCCAGAAGCAACACCCCACGTCCTCGCTTGGTCATGGTCTCCTCCATGTCGCTCGCGGCCCACCAACGGACTTGGTAGATTCGGCTACTCGCGAGGCCACAGTATGCATCGCCGGCAGGCGTCGGCAACCGTCGTGTCGGACACTCAGGGCGCCGAACCTGGAGATGGCGACGCCGACATCGCTGGCTAGCCCTCGATCGCGATGATCTCGGTGCCGAGTCCGCGTTTGTCGGGGCGCAGGTCTTCGGCACGGTCGCCCAGGACGATCTGCTCGGTTTCTTGACACATTCGCGGTCCGCGACCTCGAAGGGCACGAAGGCGTTTGAGGGCTCGGAAGCGGCCCACGTCCTCGCCGTTCAGCAGGATCGTGCCGTTGCGTTGCTTCTTGACGCCGTGACCCCGTGTCGATGATGGCGCCCGACAAGTTGACGGGCAGCCTCGGGTAGCGCGGGGTATCCTCGGTTCCGTGATCCCCAGCGCTGAGATCGACCTGACGGCCGAGCAGGCGGACGGCCTGTCCGGCGGCCGGGGGCTCGGGGTCCGGCGCGCCATGCGGATCATCATGGCGCTCGCCCGCGCGTCCGGTGCTCGCCGCCTCATCCCGGTGACGCGCGCTCACGTGGACGGTGTGCTGTACCACGGCCAGGCCAGCCTGGACTTCGTCGATTGGTTGACCTCGGCCGACGCGCGCGTCGCGGTGCCAACCACGCTCAACGTGGCGGCGCTGGACCTGCTCCATCCCGGTCTGTTCCGGGGCGACGAAGCGGCCGCGGCCGCAGGGCGTCGCCTGGTCGACGGGTACCTGCAGCTCGGCTGCCTGCCCACGATGACCTGTGCCCCGTACCAGACCGAGGACCGTCCGGGGCCAGGTGAGGATGTCGCGTGGGCGGAGTCGAACGCCATCGTCTTCGTCAACTCGGTGCTCGGGGCGCGGACCGCCCGCTATGGTGACTTCAGCGATGTCGCCGGGGCGATCGCCGGTTGCGTGCCGTACGCGGGCCTGCATCGCCCCGAGGCCCGGCTGGCCGGTCTGATCGTGGAGCTGGATCCCTCGGCCTTCTCCTCGCTGACGGATGAATCGGACTTCGGTGCGCTGGGCCTAGTCGTTGGCGAGCTCGCCGCGGGCCGGGTCCCGGCCATCCTCGGGCTCCCGCCCGATACGTCGGAAGATGCGCTCAAGGCGCTCGGCGCGGGGGCCGCATCGTCCGGGTCCGTTGCCATGTTCCACGCCGTCGGGATTACACCCGAGGCCCCGGACCTGGCTGCCGCCGTGGGCAGCGATCGTGAACCGGCCCACATCCACGTGAATGCCGGGATGCTCCGCCGCGCTCTGCTCGGGCTGGCGACTGCACCCGACGGTCCGATCGACGCGGTCAGTCTCGGCACACCCCATTACTCCGTTCGCGAGTTCGGCCGCCTTCGGGCAGTGCTCGGCGACACGCCCGGCTCAGTCCAGGTGGAATTCTGGGTCTCGACGTCACGGGGCGTCCTGGCAGAGATCGCCGCGCTCGGCTGGCTCGAGGACATCGCGGCGGCCGGCGTGACCGTCCTGACCGATACGTGCACGTATGTGAGCCAGATCCTGCGCAACCCGGGTGGGATCACCATGACCAATTCCGCGAAATGGGCGTTCTACGCGCCGTCCAACCTGCATGCCCGCGTGGTCTACGGGTCGCTTCGGGACTGCGTCGCGTCGGCCAAGGCCGGCACGGTCGTACGGACGGGCGCATGAGCCCGCGGCTGGCTGCGACGACGCTGGTGCCGGGGCGCGCCGCCGGTCCGGTCCTGGCGCTGTCCGAACCGCTGAGCCTGTGGGGCGGGGTGGACCCGGCATCCGGGCGGATCGTGGAAACGCGCCACCCGGACTACGGGCGGTCCATCGCCGGATACATCCTGGCGATGCCCGCCGTTCGCGGCTCCAGTTCGTCAAGCTCTGTCCTGGCCGAACTGCTGCGCGGCGGCGTCGGGCCGCTCGGGATCGTGCTGGGCGAGCCGGACGAGATCCTCGTCGTCGGGTCGATGGTGGCCCGGGAACTCTACGACGTCGACTGCCCCGTGCTGCTTCTGGGCCCCGACGACTACGCTCGCGCGGCGAGCTACGCGTCCATGACGATCGACGCGGACGGGTCCGTCACGGAAGCCTGAAGCCGTCGGCCGGCTGCAGGACTACGGGGTCCGGTATAGCGTGTGCTCGTGGTCGATACCGACGCGTCCAGCGTTTCGACCGGGCCCGTAGCGAACGGACAAGGCGGACGTCCGCGGCTCGTCGCCGGCCTGGTGATCGTCGCCGTGGCGGTGTCAGTCCTGGTCGCTCGGTTCACGCCCGATCCCCAACCCAGCCAGGCCGTCGAGTCGGCCCGCCCGACCGCGAAGGTCGCGCCGGTGGAGGCCGTCGCGACCCCGATGCCGCAACAGGAGTGGTTCAGCGGGCCGGACGTGCCTCTATGGGACGATGTGCTCGTCGAGACGGGCCAGGTCCGGTGGCTTCGGCTGGGCAAACCAAGGCTGACCGCGGAGGCCCTTGCCAGGCCGGGCCGCGACCTCCTGCTTCGGGCGGCCGGTGGCGGTACGGTCTGCCTGTGTTGGCAGGTACCGGCTGCAGCCTCCCTCGGGCCGGGCACCCTTGACTTCGTTCGCACCGACAGCAGCCGCAGCGAGGTGTCGCGCACGACGGTCCTCATAAACGAGATTCCTCACGCCGGTCACGTGAACGGGCCAGAGCAGGCCGCCCTTGCGGCATCTCCGGACGGCCAATTCGCGTACCTTGCTCGCACCGAACGGTCGGAGACGGCCTGGCGCCTCAGCTTCAATGTCATCGACCTGCGCGCGGCGGCGATCCTCGATGAGGTGGAGATTCTGTCGGTCCCGCAGAACGACCCGTCCGAATGGGTTGTCGCGGATCGGCCGCTCCTGCGGATCGCGTGGGACGGGCGCCACGCGCTGGTGCTGTGGTCAGCGGTCGCGGTCGAGGCGAACGGACGCCAACTCCTCGAGCGACATGCCTGGATCATCGACCTGGATGGCCCAACCCTGGGCCGGGTGGTTCCTGCCGACGCGGTTGCCGAGGCAGGGGGCGACGAGCCGGGCGGGGCCTGTCCGTGGACCGCCATCGTCGCCCTGGACATCGTTGCCAGAGGTTGCCGGACCACCACCGGCAGCACGACGCCGCTCGAGATTCATCGGTTCAACCTCGATGGCGGCGACCTGGGCTCGATCGTCATCGATCCATCCCGGCCGGCGCTGGACGCGCCGCTGCTGGACGTGATGGCTGGGCTCGTGTATGGCTGGGATCCAGTCGACCACACCTTGCTCGCTGTGGACCTCGCGTCTGGCGGCTGGCGCACGGGTCCGCCCTTGGCGGGCCACGACAACCCGGTCGTGATGCAGATCGAGGACGACCGGCCACCCCCCGGCGCCGCAACGTTCTGGTCCGACGGCCGGGCGGCCACGGATCCCGCTATGGAGCGGACGCTGGTCGGATCGCCTGACGGCCGGCTCCTGTTTGCCATCGGCACCGGTTCTGTCACGGGGGCCAGCTCCGGGATCCTCGTCTTCGATGCGGAGACGCTCCGGCTGCTCGAGCGCTGGCCGGCTCGCGCGTCGTACCGGTCGGTGACGGTCTTCGGCGACGGGCGTTGGCTCGCGGCGCTGGGACGGCCGGGGGTGACCGCCAGCGGCGGCTCGGCGGACTGGAGCGCATCGGTGACGATCCACCACACGATCAGCGGGGTATCGGTGCTTCGGATCGGGGATCTCAGCGCAGCGCAGCCGCTGGAATTCTTGTGGCCGGGTCCGGTAGCGGCGTCACCGTAGCCTCGTTCAGTCGATGCCGAGGTAGGCCTTCTGCACCATCTCGTTGTCGCGCAGGTTCTCGGCACGGTCGGCCAGCACGATCTGGCCGGTCTCGATGACATAGCCTCGGTCGGCGACCTGGAGGGCCTTCCGCGCGTTCTGCTCTACCAGCAGGATGGTCGTCCCGCGCTCGTGGAGCTGGCTGATCGTATCGAAGATCTGATCAACGAGGATCGGCGCCAGGCCCATCGACGGCTCATCGAGCAGCAGGACCTTGGGATCCGACATCAGCGCACGGCTCATCGCCAGCATCTGCTGCTCACCACCGCTGAGCGTCCCGGCGACCTGGTTCTGGCGCTGCTTCAGGCGCGGGAACATCTCGAACGCCTGCTCGGTCCGCTCCGCCACTGCCGCCTTGTCCGACACGACGAAGGCGCCCATCTGGAGATTCTCGTTGACCGTCAGCCGGGCAAAGATCCGGCGACCCTCCGGGACCTGGACCACGCCCTTGGCCGTGATCTCGTGGGCCGGGAATCGGCTCAGGTCCCCGCCGTTCAGCAGGATCTGGCCGCTGCGCGGCCGGACGAGTCCGCTGATCGTGTTGAGCGTCGTGCTCTTGCCCGCCCCATTTCCACCGATCAGCGCGACGATCTCGCCCTCTTCGACCTCGAGCGAGATCCCGCGCAGGGCGTGGATGCTGCCGTAGTAGGTGTTGACGTCCCTGACGGACAGCACGGACGTACCCATCAGATCCCCGCCGCCATGCTGCCACCGTCCGGCGCCGCCGATGCGGCCGCCCCGGCGCCCGCGTCGCGACCGAGGTAGGCCTCGATCACGCGCGGATCCTGTTGGATCTCCCTGGGCGTCCCCTCGGCGATCTTCTCGCCGTAGTCAAGGACGGTGATCTTCTCGGAGATCCCCATGACGACACGCATCTCGTGCTCGATGAGCAGGATGGTGATCCCCAGCTCAGCGCGAAGCTTGCGGAAGAACTCGGTCATCTGGTGGGTCTCGGACGGGTTCATCCCGGCAGTCGGCTCGTCGAGGAGCAGCAGGCGGGGTTTGTTGGCGAGGGCACGGGCCACCTCCAGCCGACGCTGATCCCCGTACGGTAGCTTCACGGCGAGGCTGTCACCGCGGCCCTTGAGTCCGACGAACTCGAGCAGGCGTTGTGCCTCGTCGTGCGCGGCCATTTCCTCCCGACGCTGTGACCGCGTGCGGATGATGGCGCCCAGCCACGTGGCGCGCAGGTGGTTGTGCTGCCCGACGAGGATGTTCTCCAGCGCGGTCATGCTGGCGAACAGCCGGATGTTCTGGTAGGTCCGCGAAATGCCGTAGTGGGCGACCTCGTCCGGGCGCAGGCGATGGATCGGATCGCCGGCGAAGGTGATCGTGCCCTGGTCCACGTGGAAGAACCCCGACAGACAGTTGAAGAACGTCGTCTTGCCGGCGCCATTGGGCCCGATGACGCTGGCGATCGAGCCTTCCTCGAGTTCGAAGTCGAGCTTGCTGACCGCGGTCAGTCCACCGAACCGCTTGGTCACCTGCTCCGCTTTCAGCAGGATCATGGCGAACCCTGGGTGCCCTTCGGGGGCGTCAGGGCCCCGTCGTACAACTCGATCAGCTCGGCCTCGTCCGCCTCGATCAGATCGGTCTCGTCCATCTCGATCAGCTCGGTCGCTGTGTGCAGCTCGCGCCTGGCGATCTTGGAGGGCAGGAGCCCTTCCGGTCGGTAGATCATGATGGCCATCAGGGCGATGCCGTAGAACAGCAGGCGGTAGTCCGAGAACTCCCGGAACAACTCCGGCAGTCCGATCAGGACCAAGGCTCCAAGGACGACGCCCGGGATGCTGCCCATCCCGCCGACGATCACGATGGCGACGACGTTGATCGACAGCTGGAGCTGGATGCTGGAGGCGAAGATCGACCCGACCAGTGCGGCCGAGATAGCGCCGGCCAGGCCGGCAAAGGCGCCACCCAGCATGTACGCCAGCATCTTCGTCTGGACGAGGTTGACGCCCATCCCTTCGGCCACGTCCTCGTCCTCGCGGACTGCCATCCACGAGCGTCCCAGCCGGGATCCGCGCAAGCGCCAGGCCACGAAGGCCACGACCGCGGCGCAGGCCAGGGCGATGTAGTAGATCTGGACGGGGCCGGCCAGCCAATGCGTGGGGAGGACATCGATGGGCTTGGGGATATTGATGATCCCGCGCGGCCCGCCCAGGAACGGCTTGAGCAGGTCGGAGCCGGCCAGGATCCGGATGATCTCACCGAAACCCAGCGTGGCGATCGCGAGGTAGTCGCCGCGGATGCGCAGGATCGGTAGGCCAAGGAGGGCCCCGACCAGCATTGCGAAGATGACCGCGAACGGGACAGCCTGCCAAAACGACCACCCCGCGATGCCGTATTCGGCGGTCGAGGTCAGCAGGGCAACCGTGTATGCGCCGACCGCGAAGAACGCGACGAAGCCCAGGTCCAGGAGGCCGGCCAGGCCCAGGGTGATGTTCAGGCCGAGGCCCAGCAGGACGAACAGGGCCACGATCGCGATGACCTGAGCGAAGAACGGACCCAGCGCCAGCGGGAACAGCAGGACCACGGCGCCGAGCAGGAACGCCAGCGGAGCGATCACCAGGCGGCGCTGGCTCTTCGGCAACGCATCCAAACGCTGCTTCGGCCTGGTCGTCCGGGCGACGGCGGCGATCGCGACGCTCCCGACGAACACGATGATCGACCCGGGGACCGTCAAGCCGTCCGGTCCGAACAGGAAGCGGGCCAGTTCCGCGAGTGGGGTCACCAGCATGGGCGTCCGTAACAGCCCGGCGAACAGGCCGAAGAAGACCAGCAAACCCAGGCCCCACAAGAGCGGAGATCGCAGCGTGACGGGCAACCCGATCAGGATGCCTCCCAGGCCGCCGGTGACCGCTCCGACCACGATCGGGATCCAGGCCCCGGATGTCCCCAGGCCGGTGGTCAGCAGGTCGTACAGCTCCGGTGAGGCATTGAGGAAGACAGCTCGCAGATCCACGACGGAACCCACCAGCACGAGCCCGGTCAGGAAGGCGCCGGTGATCGCGCCGACCTGCGCGCCGGCCACGATGGCCCGAAGTCGGGAGGTCGCCACCAGGTCGCGCGCGAAGACGTAGCCAACGACGCCGAACGCGATGAGCAATGCAGCCTGCCCGAGCTCGACGACCCCGACGATGAGCGGTCGTTCGTGGAAGACCGGCACGATGCCCACAAGGCACAGGTAGATGGCGACGGCCCCACCCAGTAAGCCGGTCCGGAGGAGGGTCCGCAGATGCCAGCCTCCGCCCATGGCCGTGCTGGTCATATCGCGCGCCGGGAACGTCGATGCGCTCACGCTCGACCCCGCGTCACGCGTTCACCCAGGATGCCCGACGGCCGGAAGACCAGGACCAGCACGAGCATCGTGAACGCCACGACGTCCTTCAGCTGGTTCGTCGAGGGCACCCCGAAGCCGGTCAGGAAGAGCGTTGGCCCGACCGCCTCGATCAGACCGAGGAACAGGCCGCCGAGCATCGCGCCCGGTACGCTGCCGATCCCGCCGAGGACGGCGGCGGTGAAGGCTTTGATCCCGGGGATGATGCCCATCGCGAAGGTCACCTGCCGGAACGACAGGCCGTACAGGACCCCTGCCGCACCGGCCATCGCGGCACCGATGACGAAGGTCAGTACGATCGCCCGGTTCGCGTCGATGCCCATCAGGGCGGCCGTCCCCTTGTCCTCGGAAACCGCCCGGATCGCCGTGCCAAGCTTCGAGCGCATGACGAACAGGTACAGGCCGCCCATCATGCAGAACGCCGCAACGACCACGAGGACGTCCACCCAGCGCATGTTGAGCAACGGGATCGGTGCCGCCTGGTCCAGGAAGGGCACGTTCGGGTAGGCGTACAGGCCTGACCCAAAGAAGCCCCGGAAGGTGTACTGCAGGAACAGTGACGCACCGATGGCGCTGATCAGTGGGACCAGGGTGGGGGCATTCCGGAGTGGCCGATAGGCGACCCGCTCGACGCCCATCGCGAGCGCGACCGAGACGGCCATCGCGACCAGGATCATGATCAGGATGGCGATCAGGCTGCTGATCACGTTGTCCGAGATGGCGCCCGCCTGCAGGAGGGCGACAGCGGCGAAATAGCCGCCGAAGGCGCCGCCCATGAAGATCTCGCCGTGGGCGAAGTTGATCATGCGCAGGATGCCGTAGACCATCGTGTAGCCCAGGGCGATCATCGCGTAGATGCTGCCAAGGGTGAGCCCGTTGCCGACCAGTTCGAACCAGTCACCAAGGGTGTAGGTGCCGCCGAGCAGGGTCAGCGCAGACCCCAGCACGACCACCAGGATGATGGCGGCTCGGAACGCCCACATGAAGACGGCGATCGCGACGTCGGTCAGCCGGTCCAGCCTGCGGACGTTCAACGGGCGGTCTCCGAAAGGTAAACAGCTAGAGCTGCGGGGACGAGCAGGCGGTGCCCGCTCGTCCCCGCGGATCGATCTCCTCTCTCTCAGCGAGAGACGGTGCCTCTAATCAGGGCTTCGGCCAGATCGGAGTAGTGGGCATCGCGCCGCTGTCGACGTTCTCCTGGGTGATCTGGTAGGCCGCGATGACCGGCGCGCCGCAGTCCCCGGTGCGGCTGCAGGAGAGCGTACCGGTCAGGCCCACGAAGTCCTTAGTCGCGAAGATGGCGTCCCGGAGGGCGCCCTTGGGGACGGTCAGCGAACCGTCGGCGTTCTCCACAGCCACCTTGTCGAGCGCGGCGAACAGGATGTTCGTGGCGTCGTAAGCGTGTGCGTGGAAGACGCTCAGCGGGCTGCCGCCGAACTTGGCCAGTCGCTTGGCGAGGAAGTCCTGATAGCCGCTCCCGAAGGCCGAGAAGTTCGGGCTCGTCAGGTAGTGACCCACGGCAGCCGCGCCGGCAGCCTTGAGGAAGTCAGGGGCGAAGTGGCCATCCGCGCCCATGGTCTTGACGTTCTCAAGCCCGGTGACTGTTGGGACCTGCGACCTCAGGAAGCCCGCCTCGGCGATGAAGACCGGAAAGTAGATGATCTCGGGCGAGGTCGCCGCGATCGTCTTCAGGACGGTGCTCATGTCGGTCTGGCCCTTGGAGATGGCCTCGCTGGCTGTAATGATGCCACCGAGCTTCACGAACTCATCGGCAAAGACCCCCTGGAGGGCCTCGGCGTAGGCGCTGCCGTCGTGGATGGTGGCGGCCTTGGTCAGCTTCAGCTCTTTGAACACGAACTCAGCCGCGGCCTTGCCCTGGAATGCGTCGCTGTGCGCCGTTCGGGCGTAGCCTGCGTATGTTGGATCGCGATCGATGGCGGTCAGCGCCGGCCGGGTGTTCGACCCTGAGATCGTCGTCAGGCCGGCG
>JANPDO010000136.1:0-2059 GCA_031431535.1 Chloroflexota bacterium | reverse complement strand
CAAGCTCCTATGTTGTCAAGCCGCCAATTCGAGTGACCCGGCACCGGCCTGGAGCAGGCGGAAGACGGTCCGGATGAGCTGACGCTTGAGGGCACGGAGTGCCTCCCGCCAGGTCTTGCCTTCAGTCCGCTTGCGCGCGATGTATGCCTTGGCCGGCGGATGGTGGAAGGCCTGCGTGAAGGCGATCGTGTACAGCGCCCGGTTCAGCTGACGATTGCCACCCCGGTTGAGCCGCATCCGCTGGGTCTGGCCGGAGCTGGCTGGGATGGGTGCGACCCCGGCCAGCGCCGCGAAGGCATCGGCGGACCGGAACCTGCGGACGTCGCCGACCTCGCCGATGAGCATCGCCGTGACGATCGCTCCGGCACCCGGCAGGCTGAGCAGTGGATGACCGGCGACCCGGACGCCGATCTGACCGGCGAGGGCATGCTCCTCGATCGCGAGGGTGCGCAGCCGCTTGAGGCGACCTCGAGCCAGCTCGGCCTGGACCCCGACGAGTCGCCCCAGGAGTCGGGCGACCGTGTGCTGATGCGAAATGGCCGTGAGGTTGCTCGCCTTCGCCCCATAGCCGGGCGCCAGGACCCGAAGGTCGGCATGGAGCCGATTGCGGACGCGGGTCATCTCCAGCACGACGTCCTCACGTGCGCCGACGAGGAGCTGGATGTCGAGACTCCCGTCGGCCAGCCGGACCGGCGGCAGGTCGGGCTCCCGGAGGGTCACCCGCGCGATCGCGAGGGCATCACCCGGATCGCTCTTGCCGGCCCGGCGGGTGCGGATCCGTTCACGACGCGAGAGCTGTGGCGGCACCTCCCGGACCGAGCAGCCGGCTGCAACCAGGAACCTGGCCGCTGGCGCCCCGAAGCTGGCTGATCCCTCGACCCCGATGACCGCGTCCGGGTCTGCCGTCTGGGCCCAGGCGAGCAGCGCCCGATGACCGGCCGGGTCGTTGTCGAACGTGCGCTCTGCACGGGGCATGCCCAGTACGTCGACGGCACACGCCGCCAGGCTGTCCTTGTGGGTGTCGATCCCGATCGCGCTCATCCGCTGTCCTCCGTTCCAGTCGATACGATGGACACGGACCAGGTGGGCAGCAGTGCGTCGAGGTGAAAGCCACGCTCCTATGAGGCCACGCCTGGTCCGCTGATCTCCGGGGGCGGGGGCACTTGGAAACGAAGCCATCGCAGAACGAGGCGCTGCCAATTCCGAGCCACCCGCCCTCAGGGACCAACCCTCGCACGTCGGCGAGGCCACGGCTCAGGCTACGCACTGTCAATCGTCCACGTGGTGATCCTTAGGTCCGGAATCCCGCGGCCCTGCGCCTGGATGGGCCGGTCGTAGAGCTAGATCCAAGCGTGGATCGGTCACCCACGAGGGTCGTCCCGGGCCACCTGCGCTGCGAAGGACCCGGAAACCGCGCCTAACGTTCACTGACTGGACGTCTGACAGGATCCCCGGGCCGGTCACGAGCGTCGCGACGAGCGCGTGGTGGCAGCACTGACCGCCGGCGGAGCCTAGCTCCCCATGTACGAGTCGGCCTGCTTCTTGGTGGCGAAGGCGCCGATGCCCCAGGTCCCGAGGTCGATCAACAGTGCCGCCCCGACGAAGACCCAGTTGAGCAGACTCATCCCGTTCGCCTGGGCGAACCCGTAGATGAGGGTCGTCCACGGGAAGAACAGGAACCCGCCAAGGAACCAGACTGGGGAGCCGAAGAGCGACGCCCAGTACGACTGGTCGTTCGACCATGCCGCCAGCAGCACGAAGCGCGGCAGGATCGCCCCAAAGATCGCCATCATCAGACTCACCTCCGTTACGGCGTTGTCGGCCCCATCCTAGCGCGGCTCCGCTCGGGTGGATACGGTCCGGCCGGCATCGTCGGCGGCTATCTAGCGGTGAGTCCCACGGCGGTCGGTGTCGGGAGCCGTGCCACGCGCGGACCCGGCAACGTGCCTGCTCAGGATCAGGGTTCGTTGTCCCGGGTCCCGGGTCCCGGGTCCCGGGTCAGGCCCGGATCCGTGTCAGATAGTCACCGGACGGCTGGTAGGCAAGACTTCGGCGTCAT
>JANPDO010000135.1:0-19492 GCA_031431535.1 Chloroflexota bacterium | reverse complement strand
CCCGGGATGCGACCGCGGGCTTCGAGAACACCTTGTCATTGATGAGGTACTCGCCCGCGACGACACGCCGGATGATCGTGACCAGATCACCGGGTGCGACATCCTTGAGGATGAACGCCGCGGCGCCCGCCTTGATGGCGTCGAACAGGGCGTCCTCGTCCTCCGTCTGAGCGAGCACGATGATTCCGGTCGAGGGCAGCTCACGCTTGATTCGCGACGTCGTCTCGATCCCCCCGGGCGCCGGCAGGGAGATGTCCATCAGGATGATGTCGGGCGAGGTCTCCAGGGCGCGATCGATGGCGCTCCGTGAGTCCTCGGCTTCGGCGACGACGGCGAAGTCCGGTTCCTGGCCAAGGATGTTGGCGATCCCGACGCGGAACAGGGCGTGGTCGTCGACGATCAGGATCCTCGTGGGTTCGTCCAGTCGGTAGTCCGCCCCGCCCCGACGACGATCGGGCCCGCTGTAATCCATGGCACTCATCTGTTCTCCTCTGCTCCCATCGCGGGTTCGGTCGGGATCGACAGCCGGACGACGGTGCCGCCGTTCGGCCCTGATCGTACGTCCAATTGCGCGCCGATCAACTCCGCACGCTCCCGCATGAACTGCAGCCCGAAATTTCGGCCGCCCGGAGCCGCCCCGGCACCCAGATCGAATCCATGTCCATCATCGCGGACTTCGAGGACCCATGCCGCATCGCCCGAGCGTGTCACAACGGTGACCTTGGCGGCTTTGGCATGTTTGCGCACATTCTGCAGGGCTTCCTGCGCGATCCGCAGCACGACGATACGCTGACCGTCGGTCAGCGATCCGGTCCCGGCGGCGAGGTCAATGGAGGCTGACAACCCAGGGCTGGACTCGAGCTGGCGGACGGCTGCCCCGATGGCGTCGCTAAGCCCGGCCTCATCGACAGCCGGGGGGCGAAGCTGGGTCATGAACGCCCGCACGTCCTCGAGTTGTCGTCCCAAGCGGTCCCGCAGGATCTTGAGCTCGGCGCGGGCGAGGCCCGGATCCGCGTCGATCACCTTTTCGATGTACTCCACCTCGAAGATGGCGTTGCTGAGTCCCTGCGCCGGACCATCATGGATCTCCCTGGCCAAGCGCGCGCGCTCTGCCTCAAGGGCCTCCAGGATCCGCGTCCCCACGCCGTCAGCATCGGAATCAGCACCGGCAGGCTTCATCGAAGTCGAAGTATAGGGGTCGTCTCTCATGGACAGGCGATCATGTAGACGCGCACGTCAGCAAGTGGATCCGGCCCATCGCGTGGACCTGCGCCAAGGTCGAGCTGGCGGAAGCAATCGACGCCTTCGACGCCACTCTGAAGGATGGCTGGCCAGTGGCCGTGCTCGTTCCCGATCAGGATCAGGAGCCTGGCACGGAAGGTCGCTGCAAGGTCGACCACGTCCGCAGGGAGCTCGTTGGGCAGGGCCAGCGCGGAAGCCCGCTGAGTTTCCGCCACCCAGATTGGGTTACTTGAGATGACAGGGCGCTCGCGCTGATTCAGTGGCTCACCGATCGCCGCCATGCGACGGCCAAGTTCCTCGTACTGCATCGCGGTTTCGCGCGATCCCGTGCCAAACAGGGTCATGAAGACCGTCGAGAACAGGATCGACCCGGCGACGCCCAACACCGCTCCCAGCCACGCAACCGGTCGGGTCCACCCGCGCCTGGTACCCACCCACACCATCGCGCGATCGAGACCGGTCAGCGCCGATATGATCAGGAGAACGTGCGCCGGGCCCGCCGCATGCAGGAACGTACCCCAGATGGTGGATACGGGGAAGGCGAGGCTGGTCGCCAGGAAGGTCGCCGCGGTGACGAGGACCACGGGCCGGAGGGCCGTATGGCGGATGCTCCAGCCAAGTGCGAGGAAGCCGACGACCGATAGCGGGGCGCCCGGAAGCAGCAGGACATTGAGCAAGTTGTGTGAGACGCCCGCAACACGCAGCTCCAGAAGCCTCCCAGGACCCAACGCGAGGTAGCGGCTGACCGTGGGCGGGTCATTCCACGCAAAGACGTCAAAGCCGGTGACACTCAGGGCATTGGCCGCGGCTTGGCCCGGCAACGGGCTCCCAAAGACGATCCAGGCCCGGATCATCCAGGGCGCGAATACAAGGAGGGCGACGAAGCCTGCGACGGCGACCCCGCGGACCCGCGCGGCACGATCCAGACCCGGAATTCGCATCGCGACGATCGCCCAGGCGAGGCCAATCCAGATCGCCTCATTTCGAGTCAGCGCGGCCAGCCCGATGAGCACTCCGAGGCCGATGATACGGAGATCCCCCGCGCGCAGTCCACGATGCTCGCGGGCGATCCGGCTCATGAGCAGGCATGCGGCCAAGGCCAGGGCGGCAAACGGCATCGTCGAATCCGGCAACGTGCTGTGCAGGATCAACGGGAGATAAGCGGCACAGGTCAGGCCCGTACCGAGCGCGAGCGTCCGCGCGCGACCGAGCGGAAGGCCGCGTTCGATGGCAACATCCGCGGCCAGCCTCCAGGCGAGCGCGGGCACCAGGGAGCCGAGGACCACCGACCCCAGCTGGGCGGACGCGAACGTCGCCCCGAAAAGCGCCATTGGAATGGCGGCCAGGAAGGTCGGCAGGGGGAGCCAGACCTCGAAGGCCGGCCTGGGAAAGATGAGGGGCGGAGTCTGGAAGCTCCACAGCGCGTCGGAGACCAGGCCGCGACCTTCGAGCAGGTTGCGCGCCACACCAACGTAGTAGGCCGTGTCCTCAGGCTTGGGGAATACGATCTGGGCCGCGAAGTGCGCGCGAACCAGAAGTGCCACGCCGAAGATCAGGCCGGCCGATAGCCAGGCTTCCCGACGGCTCATCGGCGCGATACCCAGGCGGGAGGCTGCGCGTCAGCGGTCGCCATCACGCGCCATTCCCGCCCTCGGGTCCTGACAGTACCGGATTGCGGATGAACGTCTCGTGGTCCTGCCAGAAATCGACACAACGTGTCGAATCTGCCGGGGGATCACGTTCACTCGTGGAGAACGCGGTACGGTGAGTACCGGGTAGGTCGACTCCCCGATGGCTCGCGGCCTGGGCCCGGGCGAGTGATCTCATCCCGGACCACGAGCCGTGTCTCACTTGGACCAGGGAACATCAGCTGGGTTAGCCCTGACAGTGATTCACTTGGCATCGAGACACATCCGGACGACAACCCTGAGTCCCTCTGCTATGCTCCGCCATCGCCACAACTGGACCCGTGGTGTAGCGGCCCAACATGCCAGCCTGTCACGCTGGAGATCGCCGGTTCGAATCCGGTCGGGTCCGCCACAACTGCTTACATCTACGCCCCGTCCGCCCGCCCGGACGGGGCGTTCCTCTGCCCGGAACGGTGCGCAAGGGAATTCGGGTCGCGGTCTGGCAGAATCGAGTTGTGAAGGTGCGTCCGCTCCCGGCGACGTTGGCCGTGCTGGCCATCGCGATCGCCCTGACGGTACTGGCGTTGCTGGCCGCTCCGGCCCAGTTCACGGCGAGCGGCGCGGGCAGTCCCTCGCCTGGCGTTGGCGCGACGGCGTCGTCCACCAGTCCAGTCGCTCGCGAAGGGTCGATCGCCCCACCGGGGAACGTTTTGCCGACGGTCGAGTCTGGCGCGCCCTCGGCCGATTCGACGCCTGCCCCGACGCCGACATCGACGCCCACGTCAAGACCAACACCGACGGTGCCGCCGACGGTCGCCGTCGCGATCGTCCCGGTGACTCATTTCCGGGCCACCCCAACGGCGACGGGCCGGCGCGAACTGGCGGCCGTACTGGCCGGCACCAGCAATCGCTACGAGGCGCTCGAACTGGTCGCCGCGGAGGCCGACGTGATCCTCGCGGAGCTTGGCGTGACCCGTCCGGCCGATGCGACCAGGCTGATCCTCGCGCCCGACACGGCGACCCTCGCCGCTGACCTGGCAACGTCAGGCCGGCGGCTTGCGTTCGTGCGCGCGGACGCGGTCGGCCCCGCGGTCCGGGCACTCGCCTGGGGCAAGACCGCGCTCTTCGGCGTCGACCGGGTCACGGAGCGAGCGAATTGGCCGCTCGTCGCAGCGTTCCCGGCAGGCAGCGCAGCCGACACGTTCAATCCCGCCGGAACGTGGACTCTCTTTGCTGGCGGCGACATCCTGCTCGATCGCGGCGTCTACAAGACCGTCGTGATCGAAGGCAAGGGCGTGGACTTCCCATTCGACGGAGGCAGCGCCGACATCGTTGGTCGGACCTGCTGCTCGGCCTTTGGCTGGGAGGAGCCACGCACAAAGCGGACCGGAAATGCCGGGGCCGTCCGGGCGCTGATCAGCGGCGCGGACCTGGCGATCGCGAACTTCGAGAACCCGGCACCCGACAATCCGCGGTATCACACGAGGGGGACCGTCTTCTCGGCTGATCCAGACCTGGTCGACGGGCTGGCGAACGCGGGGTTCGACTTCCTGTCGCTCGCCAACAACCACATCCGCGATGCCGGTGGACAGGGCCTGCTTCAGACGATCGCCAATATCCGGGAACGCGGGATCGAAGTTGGCGGCGCAGGCGTGGATCTGGCGGCATCGCGGCGGCCGCCCATCCTCGAGGCCGGCGGCGTCAAGGTCGCGGTCCTGGGATATGACGCGATCGCCGGCTCGTACCACGCCACGGACGACAGGATCGGCAGCGCCCCGTTCGCGGTCTCGATCGTTCGGGCGGACGTGAAGGCGGCGCGAGCCGCAGGCGCCGAGGTCGTCATTGTCTTCCCGCACTGGGGCACGGAGTACCGCGCGAAGCCATCGGCGGCACAGCAGAAGCTGGCCCGCTCGATCCTCGATGCCGGGGCGGACATGATCATCGGCAATCACGCGCACTGGGCCGCCGCGATGGAGGTCTACAAGGGCAAGCCGATCTGGTACGCCCTGGGCAACTTCGTGTTCGATCAGACCTGGTCGGAGCCGACGATGGAGGGGATCACCCTCGAGTTGACGTTCAGCGGCCCGGAGCTGGTCCAGGTCAGGATGCGGCCGCACATCATTCTTGACCGGGCGCAGCCGAACTTTCTCGACCCGGCGGGCGACGGCAGGATCGTGATGAACCAGGTGTTCGCGGCCTCGAAGGGCCTGCTGCCCTGGTGATATCCGGGGAGCGTGGCCGCCCCGTCGTCGCCTAGACGATCCCGGCGAACAGGTCCGTTTCCGGAGTCGTTGTCGCGACTCGTGACTCGCGCAGGATGTAGGCCTCACTCGACCAGCCCTCGCGCCAGCCATCGAGGCCCATCAGCATGAACGGGCTTTCGTCGCTGATCTGAGTGACGTGTTCGCGGATCGCGCGCCACTTGGCCTCGATCGGCGCGCCGGCGATGTCGATCCAGGTCGTGACCTGGTCGTCGGGGACGAGCATTCGCGCAGCGAAGGCCTCCGCCTCGGCGACCTGCTCGGTGGTGGCATCCTCGGGCGGCGACCAGAAGGACTTGCGGTCCAGCCTGGCGAGCACTTCTTCCATGCGCGCGCGGACCGAGGCCGGGATCGCCTGCTCGTAGAGCTTGGACGGCGTCCAGGGCGCCAGCCCGCCATCTTCCGCGGCCGGCCCCGTCCCACCTGCATCCGGCGTCAGCTGCTCGGGGTACCAGGCCGGGTCGCCGGCGCGGGGATACGCCCGGAGGGTCACCTCGTGCACGCGAAGATGGTCCGGATGCCCGTAGCCGCCGAAGTCGTTGTAGGTGGTGATGACATCAGGCTGGTAGCGCCGGATCATCCAGACCAGGCGGCGGGCGGCTTCGTCGAGGTCTGCCTGCCAGAAACAGCGCGGGTCGCGATTGCCCGGTCGCCCCATCATGTCCGAGTCTTGGTACCCGAGGTTCTCCCACTCGGTGACGCCGAGAACCGCCATGGCTCGTTCGAGCTCGACGGCTCGCAGCTCGCCAAGCCGGCGGTGGTTCTCCGGCGTATCCATCGCCGGGACGACGATCTCACCCATCTCCCCCCGGGTGCAGGTCACGAGCACGACCCGATGGCCAGCGGCCACCGCCTTGGCCATCGCGCCACCGGTGCCGATCGTTTCGTCGTCGGGGTGGGCATGGACGGTCATCAGGGTCGGGCGGTGGCCCGATGTATCGGTCGGCATGGTCGGGGATGCTACCGCAACCGGTACCTTCGGGCGACGCGTCGGCCTGCGACCGCGCCCATGCTTCCCGGGTGGCAAGCTCTCGACCCGAGTCACGTGCCGCTACCATCGGGTCCATGCCATCGACTGCCGGGCGACCGCACGCGCCGGGCCCCCTCGCGGGCATCCAGGTCGTCGATTGCTCGACCGTGCTCGCTGGGCCGTACTGCACGATGCTCCTGGGCGACCTGGGTGCGGACGTTATCAAGATCGAGCCGCCTGGGGGCGACGCGACGCGCGGCTGGGGCCCGCCCTGGGTTGGCTCGGAGGCCGACGGGACCCGGACTGCGGCGTACTACCTGGCGGTCAACCGCAACAAGCGCAGCCTGCGGCTCGACCTGAAGGCCACCCAGGGAGGCGAGATTCTGCGCCGTCTCCTGGCGCGCGGCGACGTCCTCGTCGAGAATTTCCGGGTCGGTGGATTTGCCCGCCTCGGGTTTGACGATGACGCGCTGCGACTGGTGAACCCGGCGCTCGTCCACCTCGCGATCTCCGGTTACGGGCCCGATGGCCCCGCGGCTGCCCGACCGGGTTACGACTTCGTGATCCAGGCCGTCAGCGGCCTGATGTCCGTCACCGGCGCGCCCGACTCCGAGGGGGGAGGGCCGACCAAGGTCGGTGTCGCGATCAGTGACGTCGCGACCGGGATGCTCGGGGCGGTCAGCATCCTGGCGGCGCTCCTGGGCCGCGACCGGATAGCCGGGCCATCCCCGGGCCGTGGCCAGCGGATTGACATCTCCCTGCTCGGCGCCACCATGGCGAGCCTGGTTAACCAGGCCCAGAATGCCTTTGCCTCGGCCGCGGCCCCGGGCCGCCTGGGCAATGCCCACCCGAACATCGTTCCTTACGAAACGTTCGCCACGGCCGATGGAGTCATCGCCGTGGCGGTGGGATCCGAGCGCCAGTGGTCTCGGTTCTGCGCGGCGCTGGATCTGCCGGGTTTGACGGCGGACCCACGGTTCGCGACCAACGGGGACCGGGTGGAGCGTCGGCGCGAGCTCCGCCCTACCCTGGCCGCGCGGTTCCTCGAGCGGGACACGATCGCCTGGATCGACGCCCTCGACGCGGCGGAGGTGCCCTGTGGGCCGATCAACGACATCGTTGCCGCGTTCGACTCACCGGAGGCCGTCGCGCTGGAATTGACCGTGGAGCAGGAGCATCCCGCATGGGGCCTGGTCCGCCAGGTCGGGATCCCGTTCCGTCTATCCGGGACGCCCGCCTCGATCCGTACGCCGCCGCCCGTGCTCGGCGAGGGGACAGCAGAGATCCTGGGCGAGCTGGGTTACTCGCCGAGCGAGATCACCGAGCTGCGCGATCGCCAGGTCGTGTGATCTACGTCAACCGGGTGCGTCTGGCTCCTGCTGCCGAACCCGGTCGGCCAGGCCCTGGAGGATCGCCGCCCGGACGTCCGTCGACGAATCGAGCAGCGAGTTAAAGCCTTGGTGGCTGATCACAAACAACTTGGCGGGGCCCTCCGTCACCGCCGTCGCGGTGCGCCGGCCCTCCCCGAGAAGGGCGATTTCACCCAGGAAGTCGCCGGGTCCCAACGAGTTGATCAGCACCCCATCTCGCTTGATGCGAACCTGACCGTCGACGATCATGAAGAACTCATGGCCGAGATCCCCTTGGCGCATCAGCGTATAGCCGTCCGGCACATCGACCTCGTCGGCCAACCTGCCGATCAGCTCCAAAGAGCCGCCCCGGCATCGGGCGAACAAGGGCACGCGCCGCAACAGGTCGAGCTTCGGGTTAGCCGACACGGTGTCTCTCCTCGCTGAGCCGCTCTATCAACTGGGGCATTACAACACGCGCATCGTGCTGGCACACCTGGGGGCCAGCCCAACGGGTTGGTGCAAGCACGCATGCACCTTGGTCCGAGGCTGGCGCGACCGCTGCTAGACTCGGCCGCGAACTCGACCGACAACCACCTGCGGAGGCCCGAACCCCATGACCGACGAACGCGAGCGCTGGGCGCTGATCCTGGGCGGCTCGTCCGGAATGGGCCAGGCGACCGCCATCACCTTGGCGAAGGCCGGTTACCGGATCTGCGGGATCCACCTGGACTTCCGCGCCGCCCTGGCGCACGTGGAGGAGGTCAAGGCGGAGATCGTGGCGGCCGGTTCGGAGGCGCTCTACATCAACATGAACGCGGCCAACGACGAGAAGCGGGCGGCCGCGCTGGCAACGCTTGGCGAACGATTCGATCGATCGCGGGCGGAGGGTCGCGAGCCGTACGTCCGGGTCGTGATGCATTCGTTGGCGTTCGGTTCACTCGTGCCCTTCCTGTCGGACGATCCGAAGGGAGCAGTCGATCGCAAGAAGATGGAGATGACCCAGGACGTCATGGCCAACAGCCTCGTCTACTGGGTCCAGGACCTGTGGCGCGGCGGCTTTCTCGGCCAGGGGACCAAGATCTACGCGATGACTTCCGAGGGGTCAACCCGGGTCATCCCGTCGTACGGTGTTGTGTCATCTGCGAAAGCAGCGCTCGAATCGCACGTCCGTCAACTGGCGATGGAACTGGCGCGTCTCGGCACAGGCGCGACCGCGAACTGCATTCGGGCGGGGGTCACGATTACTCCGGCACTGCTCAAGATCCCCGAGGCTCAGACGATGATCGACATCACCATGAAGAGAAACCCGACCGGCCGAATGACCACGCCGCAGGACGTCGCCAACGCGATCCTCGCGCTGTCCGGCGATGGCACGGAGTTCATCAACGGCGACATCATCAGCGTCGACGGCGGCGAATTCGTGACCGGTTCGTAGGCCCGAAAGAGGCCAGCGCCCCGATCCCGCCGGAGGATCAGCCGATCGCGCCGGTCGCGACCGAGAACAGGTAGATCGCCACGACGCCGCCAAGCGTTCCCAGGACAACCCAGCGCGAGCGATCCGACCGGTGCGCCTCCGGCAGCAGCTCCGCCGCTCCCACGTAGAGGAAGAAGCCCGCGAAGACGGCCAGCATGACGCCGAGGACGTCATCCGGAACAGTGATCACCAGGCCAAGGAGCACCCCGATGACGGGGGCAATCGCGACGACGGCGACCCAGGGGTAGGCCGCGCGGGCGGGAGTGTGGGCCGCCAGGAGCAGACTGACTACGGAGATGCCGTCGCTGAACCGGTGGACGATGACGACGGCCGCAATGACCAGACCCAGCCCACCGCCGACTGCCAGACCTGCCGCGAGCGCCACGCCGTCGAGCAGGCTGTGCACGCTCATCCCGCCCGCCCCGACCAGGCCCACATGCCGATGGGCGGCGTCGCCGTGATCGAGCTCGGCGGCGGCCTCGTGTCCGACATGGACCTCAGTGAGCTTCTCGATTCCGTAGAACGCCAGGAAGCCGACCGCGGTCGCCAGCATCACCGCATCGAGCGAACCGCCGAGCAACGTCGCGGCTTCGGGGATGAGGTCGAAGAACGCCGCGCCGATCCGGATGCCGGCACCGACTGCGATGATCATCCCGACGTGCTGCGCGGCACGCAAGGCCAGGAACCCACCGGCAAGGGCGGAAAGCGTGGCGCCCGCCGAGACGGCGATCGCGATCAGCTCCATCTCAGGCGATGACCCCGACGGGACCCGGCTGGCTGGCACGGCAGGCTGGGCATAACCCGAAGAGTTCCAGGCGGTGCTCGTCGACCCGGTAGCCGGTCCGTCGGGCGACCTCGCGAACGACGGTTCGGAGGCCCGCGTCTTCGATTTCGTCCGTGCGCCCGCAGAGCGAACATACGACGTGGTGGTGGTGGTGGTCGGGCTCGCACACGACGTAGGCATGCTCGCCTGATGGGAGGTCGAGGCGCTCAACCGCCCCGAGGGCTTCGAGCACCTCGAGAGTTCGAAAGATGGTGGCGCGCCCAATAGCCAGGTGCCTCGCGCGCCCCTCGTTCGCCAGGTCGATAGCGGTGAAGTGGCCCGTCCGGCCAGCAATGAGTTCGGCCAGCGAACGGCGCGGGGCCGTCAGGCGATAACCGGCGCGCTCGAGGGCGGTGACGATCGGCGTGGCGTCCATTGCCCGGAGCCTATCACAAATGAGATCGTGTCTCAACAGCGCCATGACCGTCTGGGCCGATTGGCCCGGTCGCGTCGGGTCTGCCGGCACTCCCACCGAACTGTCCACCGGGTTGATCCTTGGCTGGCGCCCAAGACCAGCGGGGTGAGCCGGTGCGCCCGGCAGGAATCGCGACCGAGGCCCTCCAGCAAGGAAGGAGATCCCGCTGAGCACCAGGACCGCCGCCCCAGGCCCCACCACCCGGCGCGAGCGACGGCTCGCTGCCCGAGAGTCCCGCGGCGCACCCGTGACACGTGCCCGTTCAGGGGCCGGGCGTCGGCGCGGCTCGGCGTTGATCTGGATTACGCTCGCAGCCGGGCTCCTGGGGATCGCCCTGATCGGCACGCTATTCGTGATCCAGGGGGCGGCACCCAGGTCGCTTGATGTCGCGACCCTTCAGACCCCGATCTCCCAGGCGCCGAACGAACTCGCCGAAGGGCGCGAGCTGGGCAAGCCCGATGCCCCCGTGACGATCGAGGTGTGGTCAGACTTCCAGTGTCCGGCCTGCGGCCAGTTTGCCCAGCTGGTCGAGCCGCAGCTGATCCGCACCTACGTGACCACAGGAACACTCCGCCTCGTCATCCGTGACGCGGCGTTCCAGGGGGTTCGGGTCGGGGCGGCCTACGACGAGTCGGTCGAGGCCGGAGCTGGCGCCCGGTGTGCCGCAGCGCAGGGCCGCTTCTGGCCGTTCCACGATTGGCTGTTCGCCAACCAGGTTGGCGAGAACGAGGGCGCGTTCCGCGACGAGCGGCTCCGCGCGATTGCCACGGCGGCCGGTTTGGACGTGGTCGCCTGGGACGCGTGCCGGGCGACCGGGGAGCAGCAGGCGGCCGTCCGGGCGGAGACGCAGGAAGGCGTTGGCCGGGGTGTCAGCGCCACCCCCACGCTCTACCTCAACGGCGAAGCCATCGTGGGTGCACGCAGTGCCACTGAACTGGGTCCGCTCATCGAGGCCGCAGCCGCCGCGTCCGGTTCGTGAGCGTCCTGACGGAACGCTCCCCCGCGCGACGCCTCCTTGGCGTCCATCCGGGCGCGATCCTGGCCGTCCTCGACATCGTCGGGCTGGCCATCGCCATGTACCTCTCGGTAGTGGAACTCTCCGGCAACGCTCCGGTCTGCGGGCCGATCAAGGGCTGTGAGGAGGTCGCCGCGAGCGAGTACAGCCGGATCGGCGGGGTCCCGGTCGCGGTCTTCGGGGTCGGCCTGTCGCTGATCCTGCTGTCGCTCGCGATTGCGTGGTGGAGGACGGATCTCTACGGCCTGCTCCTGGCCCACTACGGCCTGTCATTGGCCGGCGTGATCTTCGAGGTCTACTTCATGTACCTGCAGGTCTTCGTGATCCGCGCGGTGTGCATCTGGTGCACCTCGTACGGGGTGTCGCTGCTCCTGCGCTTCGTGGTGGCATTCGCGGTCTGGCTTCGCCAGCCGCCGCCGGAGCACGCCGCGAGCTGAACGCGCGTCAGGTTCCGCCCGTCTCGCCCGCCGCAGCCGTGATTCACGAACACGCTGCTGACTCTCCCCAGGACCGGTGGGACTTTCCGCATAACCGCGCCGGGGGACTGATACGGAGCAAAGTGTGGGCTGATGTGCCCGGAGTCGGGTGAGCCAGACCGGAATCGGGACGCACCTGAGCGTGGACCCTGGCTGATGACCCGCTCGACTGGCCTGGCCGTCTCCGTACCAGTCCGTGGCTGCGGTTATGCGGCTATGCGCCTCGCATGGGACTTGCGTGCGCCTTGCGTAGGCCTTGCCGAGGAGTCACCACCGCGTCGGTCAGTTGAGCGGATCCCCGTCGCCGGCCTGGACCAGCCCCAGGGCGCCGCGTCCAACGAAGTTGAACGCGTGGGTCACGATGGGGTAGAGCCCGTCCTCGGCGGTCGTGAACTCTACGATCCCGCCCTGTGCAGGCGATAGGTCCAACGCCTGCGCGCCCCACGATCCCGGGTTGCCCTTGCTGAGCGCGACGCCTTCCTTGATGACCGTGTTGAAGATCGTGCCCACGATGTGGAACGAGCTGTCGATGTTCGGTCCGGCATCAAGGACGAAGATCCGTACGGATTCCCCAGTCCCGACGGCCAGCGGTGCGTCCAGGTACTGGTTGGCGACCCCGTTGAAGACGACGAAGTCCGGGGCTGGGGCGCCGGCCGACATCTTGCCGAGGTCGGTGATCTCGCCCTGCGGTCCCAGGTACCACTCGCTCTGGACGAGGGCGAACTCCTTGTCGACCGGCGGCAGGCCCTCGGCGGGCTCGACGATGACCATGCCGTACATCCCGTTGGCAATGTGATGGAGCGCCGGCGAGGTGCCGCAGTGGTACATCCAGACCCCGGCGTAATCGGCCGTCCACTCGTACAGCTTCTCCTCACCCGGGTTGATGGAGGTCATCTCGTCGTTCCAGGCAACCTGACTCGAGTGGAAGTCGATCGAGTGCGGCAGCTGGTTCGTGGCTGGGTTCTTGAGGTGGACGCGGATCGTGTCGCCCACCTTGACCCGGATCACCGGACCAGGCACCGACCCGCCGAAGGTCCAGACGCTCTGCACGAACCCCTTGGCCACGGTCATCTTCGATTCGGTGATGACCAGGTCGATATCGTGGACGTCGCCGGGCAGAAGCGTGGGTGCGGTCGCATCGTAGGTAGCAGGGGCCGGTGCGGCCGGGTCCGCCGTGACGTTGGCACTCGGCAGTGGACCGCCGTGGTCGTCCGCCGCGGCACTCGGGCTGGCGGCCGCGGTGTCGCCGGTCTTCGTCGTGATCGTCCCCTGCATGCCCGCCTGGGCGTGCCCCGGGATGGAACAGATGAACGTGATTCCTGCGGCCGGCACGTCAACTTCGACGGTGGCGGACTTGCCCGCGTCAACCTGGCCGGTCGTGGTCCCGTCGGGGAACGTCACGTCGTGCGGGATCACCCCGATGTTCTTGAGGGTGACTGCGTAGCGACCGGGCGCCTCCACCTCGATCGCACCGGGTGTGAACCCGAGATCAAACGCCTCGAGGTCAATCGCCTCGTCCGCCGCGACCACGGGGCCACTCGAAGGCGCCGGCGCCGGGGACCCAGTGCCGGGCGCCACCGGGGCGGCCGTCGCCCCTCCGCCGGGCGGGAACGTCCAGGTGACCCCGGTAGGGCTCGAGCAGCCGGCGGCGATCGCCAAGATCGCGATGGCGGCGATCAGGAGGCGGGACGGCCTGTGCATCATTGGGACCTCGTCATGGGCTCGGGGCCAGCGTTCCCGGAACAACATGCTCCGGGTTGCGTGCATGGTGGAAGCGCCCGGCGTGGCGGTGATGGGCCAGACGGCCCGGAATCAGGGTGACTCCTGGCCCGCGTAGCCGGTGAGCTCGACGTACGCCTCGCCGCCGAGCGGCGCGCCGGCCCGGGTCGCCCGCACGACCTGCGAACCTTCCCAGTATATGACCCCGGTCGTGGCCCGGGTATCGAGCTCCTGGGCAGCAACGGTCGGGGTCAGGTAGATCGTCAGCTCCTCGCCGGGGAGCTCAATCGTCCAGCCGGCCGGGTACTCGGCACGCGTCGCCGGGCTGGTCCAGGTGGCGGTGACTGCGACGGTGAACGCGTCGCGATCCAGGTGGCGCGCCTCGCCCTGGGGACCCACGAGGGTCCCGTAGATCAGCGGCTGGCCCCCATCCATATCTCGAACGAGCGACAGGGTCAGGTCCGTCCCATCGTCGAGGTTGACGGCGAACCAGTCCCAGCCGGCGCCGCCGACAGAGATGAAGTCGCCCCACTGGTGGTCGAACCAGGCGATGCCCTCAACGTCCAGAGTCAAACCACCCACGATCACTGTGCCCTCGGCAGCCATCGCCGTTCGCGAGTAGTAGTACGAGCCGCCGGCGGGCCCGAAGTCGATCCAGCCGTCGCCGTCGTGGAGGACCGGCGGCTTGGTGGCTCGCAGCCGAAGGTCAAGACCCAGGCCCCCCGGTGACCCGGCGCGGGCCGCTTCTTCTGGCGCCAGGGCGGCGCTCAGTCGGTCGTTTCCTTCGGCCCCGGTCATCGTCCACGACGGAAGATCGCCTCCCTGTGGCATGGTCGGGTCGATCCCGGTGATCGCGAGGTCGAAACCCGCAGGCGCCGTAGCCGAGCCGGGCACCGAACGATCGACGCCCGGGCCTACCTCCAGCCGCTGGCTGTAGTGGAAGCGGCCGCTGGACTCATCGGTGATGGCCAAATGCGAGACCCACGAGACAGGGAACACGCCGCGCTCGGCCCGAAAGATCACGTATTCGAACCCAAATCGTCGGCCGTCGGCCGACCGCAGGTGGCCCGTGTAGTACCACCACTCGGTCAATCGATCGTGTGGGGCGTCGTCGCGGGCAAGATCGATCGGCTGCGGATCGTTGCGTGCCGGGGGGGCGGTGGCGGCAGGCGCGACCGAAGGGTGCGGGGCGGGCGAGTTGGCGAGGATGGGGCCTCCCCCGGAGCAGGCAGCCGAGGCGGCCACGACCGTCGCCAGGAACACGACGACGGTTGCTCCCCGAAGCCCAGGTCGCCGGCGAGTCATGGCGCGGAGTCCTCGCGCCCAGTTGCCTGCGACGGCGCGCCGTGCGCGAACAGCCGCTCGAGTGAGGCCGGCAGCCACCAGTTCCAGCGACCCAGCAGGCGCATCGTGGCCGGGACGAGGAGCGCCCGGACGACGGTCGCATCGAGGGCGATGGCGATCGCCATGCCGATGCCGAGGGCCTTGATCAGGACGATGTCGGCGAAGGCGAATGAGCCGGCCACGACCACCACCACCAACGCCGCCGAGGTGACAATCCGCCCGCTCCGTTCCAGTCCGTGGGCAACGGCCTCGGCGTTGTCATGGGTCCGGTCCCAGGCCTCGCGGGTCCGGGTCAGGATGAAGACCTCGTAGTCCATCGATAGCCCGAACAGGACGCAGAACAAGATCACCGGCTGGGTCGTTTCGATGAACCCGACCGGCTGGAACCCGAGGATCGCCGAGAGGTTGCCGTCCTGGAAGATCCAGACCATCGCCCCGAAGCTGGCCACGATCGAGAGGGTATTCACGACGAGGGCCTTGGCCGGGAGGATCACCGAGCGCAAGAGTACGAACAGGACCAGGTACGTGGAGACGACGATGAAGACTGCCGTCCGGGGGAAATCGGCGGTGACGCCGGCAACGACGTCGACCACATCGGCGGCTCCTCCACCGACCAGGACGGTGGCGTCGGCGGGTGGCGCCAGCGGGCCGACGGGCGAGCGAAGGTCGGCGACAAGCGCCGCTCCCTCTTCGCGATTTGGGGCGAAAGCGGTGTAGATCGTGAAGGCGGTCAGGTCCCTGCGGGTTGTCGCGGCCAGCACCGTCTGGGCATAGCGATCTGGCGGTCCTCCCGGGGCGCCGTAGAGGAGCCCGTACTGGTCCAGCGTGAGACGCGGGTCGAGGTCAACGAGGCTCTCCACGCGGGTCACGCGCGGGTCGGCTGCCAGCCGGCGAGAGTAGTCGTACAGCGCGGCCAGACTGTCCAGCGTCGTCACCGGCCCCGCGGTCCGCACAGCCAGTGCGATCGGGGCGAACTCGCCGTCCCCGAATTCCGCCCTGAGGCGATCGAAGGCGACCCGCGATGGGACCGACGGCGGCAGGATCGACGAATCGGGGGCGTTGAAACGGACATGGAGGAACGGCGAGCCGAGCACCAGGATCACGGCGAGCGTTGGCAGCAGGACCGCGACGGGTCGGCGCATGACCGATCGAGCCAGGCGAGCCCATGCCCCCTCCCGGCCCGACGTCGGCGCCAGCCGTCGGATCGCCAGCCGGTCGATCCTGATGCCGACAATCGTGAGAACTGCAGGAAGGAGGGTGAGTGCCGAGGCCACAGCCAGGCCGACCACGATCGCGCCGGCGATCCCGATCGAACGCAGGATCATGAAATCAAAGAGGACCAGGCCAAGCAGCCCGAGCAGCACCGTCAGCCCGCTGAACAGGACAGCCCGGCCGGCGGTGGCCACGGTCGCCACCACGGCCTCGCCAATGCGATCCGGTCCGTGCGGCCGAACCGCGAGCTCCTCGCGAAAGCGACTCGTCAGCAGCAGCGAGTAATCCACCCCCAGCCCGAGGCCCAGCAGGGTTGCCAGATTGAGCACAAAGATGCTCATCGGGGTCACGGACGCGACCGCGAAGATCACCGCGAGGGCGACCACGACCGCCGATCCGCCCACGACCAGCGGCACGCCGGCGGCTACGACCGAACCAAAGACGAGCAGAAGCGTCAGAGCGGCCAGCGGCAGCGAGATCAGCTCGCTGCGTTGCAGGTCCGCCTCTGACACCGTCTGGACATCGCCGTAGAACGCCGGGCCGCCGGCTAGCTCAACCGTGAGACCGGGCGGGTGGCGCAGGCGTTCTCGCAGGATCGGCAGAGCTTCCGGCGATTCATCGGGCGGCAGGTCCAGCAGGACGACGTCATACGCCAAGTGTCGGTCGGCGGAGATCTGCCGCGGAGCCAGCAGGTGCGAAATCACACGGGCGACGTGGGGTGCCGAGGCGATATCTCGCGTGGCCTCCGCGGCCGCCGCTTCGAAGGCTGGGGTGCCGGCCTGAAGCGTGGGGCTGCTCATGACGATGACGAGCGCCGACGGCGGGAGACCCAGCTCCGCTTCCAGGAGGGCCTTCGCCCGGGCCGACTCGAGGTCGTCGCGAATGAACCCACCGGCGCTCAGCCGGTCGGGCAGCTGTGGCGCCAGCGGAAGCGCCACGAGCAGCAGCACGGCCCACGAGACCACCATCCACCACGCGCGGCGCACCACAAACTGGCCTAGTCGATCGAAAGGTGTCATGACAGTGCGGCCATCGTACCGACGGACCGCAGTCGGGGCTGCTAGCATCCGCGCGTGCAACTGTTCCTGATCGTCTTCCAGCAGCCGATCCCGTTCCTGCTCTCGGCGGCCGCGGTGACGCTGATGCTGGGGATCGTCCTGCGCTCGGCCATGGCGGCCGAGGGTGGCGCCGCCTGGGTCCGCAAGATCACCAACGTGAATGCGCGGTTCCTGTTCACCTTCCTGTTCATCGGCTGGGCGATCGTGTTCGGGATCGGGCTGCAGCTCGTGCCCCACACCGGCGCCAACTCACCCTACGGGGGGATCGGCCTGATCGCGCTCTTCTCCGGCTTCTTCATCATGATGGGCTTCCTCTGGTCCGTGATCGGGGAATAGCCGGATCGGCCGCCGCGACGGCGATGCATTGACGGCGGGAGTCAGGATCCTGGCGTCCAGTCTGCCCTGACCAGTGGGTCATTGGACCGCTTCGGCCCTCGTCCGCTATGATCCTCTGACTTGCAGAGTGCATAGTTTCTATGCACGCTGGCGGGGTCGCGAGCGCTCAGTAGTCGGAGGTCCGCCGGAGTGGACGCCCAGGAGATCAGCACCGCGGTTGCGCATCAGGACGCGAACCGGGCTACCGGCGGGGCGGCGTTTGTGAACCTGGCGGACCCGGCCCGGGCGCTGGGGCCAGACGATCGCCCCGCGGTAAGTCGGCGAGCCCCGATGTTCGAGGACGTGCCGGACGCCCAATGGAACGACTGGCGCTGGCAGCTCAGCCACCGGGTCAACGAGCTTCACGAGATCGAGAAGATCCTGGAACTGACGGACGAGGAGCGCGCCGGTCTGTCCGCTCCGGACAAGTTCCGGGTGGATATCACGCCCTACTTCATCAGCCTGATCGACCCGAAGGATCCCAACGACCCGATTCGGCGCCAGGTGATCCCGCTGGGGCGCGAGCAGCAGGCCTTTACGGCGATGATGGAGGACTCGCTCGCGGAGGACCGCCACTCACCGGTCCCCGGGCTGGTTCACCGCTACCCGGACCGGGTCTTGATGCTCGTCACGACCCAGTGCGCCAGCTATTGCCGCTACTGCACGCGGTCGCGAATCGTCGGCGACCCGACCCAGAACTTCAACCGCAAGGACCACGAGGCGCAGCTGGACTACCTGCGTCGGACGCCCCAGGTCCGCGACGTCCTGATCTCCGGTGGCGACGGCCTGACCCTGGCGCCGAAACTATTCGAATCGATCTTGCGTGGGCTGCGCGAGATCCCGCACATCGAGATCGTTCGGATCGGGAGCCGCGTGCCGGTCTTCCTGCCGCAGCGGATCGATGACGAGCTGTGCGAGGTCCTGGAGAAGTACCACCCGCTCTGGATCAACCTTCACTTCAACCACCCCAACGAGATCACCCCGGAGGTGTCGCGGGCGGTTGACAAGCTGACGAGGGCGGGTCTGCCAGTCGGCAACCAGAGCGTCCTTCTGGCCGGCGTGAACGACTGCGTCCACATCCAGCGCTCGCTGGTCCACAAGCTGGTGGCGAACCGGATCCGACCGTACTACCTCTACCAGTGCGACCTGGTCGAAGGTTCCGGGCATTTCCGGACGCCGGTCGGCAAGGGCCTGGAGATCATGGAGGGCCTGCGCGGTCACACCAGCGGGTACGCCGTGCCGACCTTCGTGATCGATGCGCCGGGCGGCGGCGGGAAGATCCCGGTCATGCCCAACTACCTGATCAGCTACAGCGATCACAAGGTGGTGCTGCGAAATTACGAGGGCTACATCACGACCTACGAGGAGCCCGAGCACTACCAGCGCCACGACTCGGCCGCGTGCGCCTACTGCCAGCACGAACGACCCGAGCCCGGCCAGTCCGGCGTCCTCGGCCTCCTCGAGGGCGAGCGCATGTGGATCGAGCCGCGCGGGTTCCAGGAGACTCACGCTCGCGGCAACCTCGAGGCGCACCGCCTCCAGGATCCGGCCAAGTGGGTGCCGTTCGGCGTCGGCGCAATCGAAGGTACGGGGGGCCCGCCGGTTCGTGCACTGGAGTCCGGGAACGGCGCCGGCGACATCGCAGCGACTCCAGTCCCATCCGTGACGCCCGTACCCCTCGCGGCTCCCCACTACGGACCGGGTGAGGAGCCCCGTCCCCGCGAAGGCGAGCCAACCGCGTCGGCCCACGGGGAGCTGCTGTAGCGCGGTTTTGGGTCGAGCCAGGCTAAGCTCTCCCGATGTGGACACACCTCCTGCGGTTGACGGCTGGCTTCATCGCGATTCTCGCGCGGTTCGCGGCGCTGGGGATCCGGCGGCCGCGGCAGACGGTGCAAGTGGCGGCGCCGATACCCCCGGCCGTGGCCTGATGTCCAGGAGGCGGCCCTCGGTGGGGCAGACAATCGGCGGCATCATGGTCGGGATCGAGCAGCAGATCTTCCGCACCACTCCCCCGGCGAACGAGCTGATCGCCAAGGGCACGCCGCTGCGATCGGTGGCGGCCGCTGGCGGCGGCACGCTCTTGATCGGCATGCCCGGCGACGACGTGCTGGTCACGACACCTGAAGCC
>JANPDO010000134.1:0-1550 GCA_031431535.1 Chloroflexota bacterium | reverse complement strand
GTGATCTTGAGGGACACGCCCGTGGTGTGCCGCCGTCCGGTGAACAACAACAGATAGACCCGCACAATTCCGATCCCGTTCAGGGCCGCAGCCAGGACCACCACCAGGCCGAAGACCTCGTGTGCCCCGACGGCCTCGTCTACCAGCAGCTCGGCCGCCACGAACCCGGACGTGCCGGGGAACCCGACCACCGCCAGCCCGGTCAGCAGGAAGCAGACGGCCAGCGCCGGCGACTGGTCGTACAGTCCGCGGAACTCGGTCAGGGCCAGCGACCCAACGCGGGCCTCGACCGCCCGCAGCGTCAGCCCCAGCCCGGTCAGCGAGAGAGCCGACGACAGCCACATCACCAGCGCCCCGGTCACGGCGATCGGGGTGTGCAGTCCCAGCCCGACCAGCACCAGCGACGCATGGCTGACGAACAGATAGGCAAAGAAGCGGCGGGCGTCCGTCTGCACCACCCCCATCCCCGCCGCGTACACCGCCGTCCCCAGCGCCACGATCCCGAGTGCTTCGAGGGTCCACTCCGGGGCGACCGGGACGGCCAACCGGACGGCCGCGTACACTCCGGCGAGCGGGGTCGCGAACAAGAGGGCTGTCCCGAACGACCCATTGTCGAACAGGTCCGTCACCCAGACGTGCGCCGGGACCGCCCCGGTTCGCACCAGCACGGCGGCGAGGATCAGGACCGACCCAACCCCGACCGCCCCCTCCATGCAGGCCCAGCCGGTAGCGAGCAACCCGACGAACAACGCCGCGTGGATGGCATACAGCCGGCCTGACCGTCCCCGCCGCCTGAGCTCGAAGAACGGTAGCAGGGCGTCGAGCGCGAGCAGCGCGATGAGCGGCCACGCGGCCACACACGCGAACGCCGCCAGTCGCACCGCTGTAGCGGCCAGCAGCCCCGAGAACGAGAACCGGGGCATCTTCGTGCGGGCCGTCGCCAGGGCGGTCAGGAGGTGGAGCAGGGCGACGAGCGGCAGCAGCAAGGCGTTCAGTTCGTCCACCGCCAGGATCCGCTGACCCGTCCAGTTCCACGGTCCCCCTAGGGCGGTCAACGATGGCTGCCCGGTGTAGAACCCCGCGCACGCCATCACCGCACAGGCGAGGGTCGCCGCAGCAAACCCGAGGCACCAGCGGGACGCCGGCACGGCGTCTCGGACAAGCCCGACGCTCGCCGCACCGACCAGGGGCACGACAAGGGCCAGTTCGATCCAGGGAAGCGAGAACGGGTTCATGGTTGAGGTTCGGCTTGCTCGGGGTTCAGGGCGGGCGGGGACACCAGGGCCAGAGGCGGGGTGGCGTCCCCGTTGAGGAAGGCCGACCACCTCTCTTCCATCCGCCCGCACCAGAGGAAGAGGCGGGAGAACGGGCGGGCGATGTAATCGGTCAGGATCGCGTCCAGGTAGCCCCGTTCCAGGGCGAACCGATAGAGCCACGCCTGGGCCTTCGCGGGGGCGAACCGGAGAAGCCCTGGGGGCCGAGGGAGCCGGTCCCCGATCGCGTTTTCCAGGGCACGGTAGTCCTGGAGGAGCGTTGGGGCGCGGATGAAT
>JANPDO010000133.1:0-2896 GCA_031431535.1 Chloroflexota bacterium | reverse complement strand
GGTGCAGTCCGTGAGGACGATTCCGCGACGCCTGCCGTCCTACGCGAGTCTCGGTGTGAGTTTGCAGGGAGCGCCCGCCTGGCACTCGGCCGGCTTCCTCGAGTACACGGCCCCGGCCGCCGGGATCTATGACATTGTCATCAGGCGGTTCGCCGGCGCCCCGACGTCCCGCCTGCAGATGCTCGCCTACGCAGGTGCCTTAGCCAACCTGGAGCACCAGGTGGTTGCGGGAACCCTGCCCTCGCCCGCGGACAGTGCCAATCCGGGGATGGTCACCATCGGCGCCGTCAACGTGGCGTCGCCATCGAGCATCGAGCCGTACAGCTCGCAGGGTCCGACGCTTGACGGCCGGATCAAGCCGGACCTCGTCGCGGTGGATTGCGCGCCGACGACCGTCGACCCACTTTTCTGCGGCACGAGCGAACCGGCGCCCTTCGTCACCCGCGCGGCGGCACTTTTCCTCCAGGCGGACCCGGGTCTGACGCCCATCCAGCTTGCCGAGCGACTCCGATCCCGAGCCATCCCGCTCGGGGCCCCCGTCCCGAACCCGACCTTCGGCTGGGGAAGGCTCGCGCTCGGGGTCGCTCCGCCTGGGCCGGCGGTTGGACTGGCGTTCGCGGCCCCGCCGACGGGAGCGATGGCCGGTGCGGCCCTCACCGGGCAGCCGACCGTTCGGCTGGTGGCCAGCGATGGTGCGACGGCCTCGACCGGGCCTTCGGCGACTGCGATCGTCACGCTCGCGCTGACATCATCGACCGGTGCCGCGCTGGCCTGTGACGGCGGCCTTTCAAAGCCGGCGGTCGGCGGGATCGCCTACTTCGCCGGCTGCACGGTCGACCGGGAGGGCGGTAGCTACACGATCTCGGCGTCCGCTCCGGGACTGCCGACGGTGCTCTCGGCCGAATTTGCGATCCAGCCGGTCGGTGCCCCGGCCCCGCTGGCGGTCGCTGCGAGCGCCCCGACGATCACGTGGTCGGCTGACGTGATCCTGGCAGCCACCCTGGGACCCGGGTCCGCCGCGCCTGCCGGACCCACCGCGACGGGTGGCGCTCGCACGGTCGAGTTCCAGCGGTCGAGCGACGGCCTGCGCTGGACGCCGATCGCGCAGGGCACCACCGACGGTGCCGGACTGACCTCGCTATCAAACCGGCCGGCGACCACGCTCTGGTACCGGGCCTTCTTCCCGGGTGCACCGGATCTGGCGGCCGCCACGAGCTACCCGATCAAGGTGATCGTTCGGCATCGGCTCACGATGGCCGCTTCGGTCTCGGCGCCGCGGACCGTCGCGGTCGGGCGAACGGTGACCTTCACGTCGACCGTCAGGCCCATCCTCGCAGGTAGCCCGCCGCGTCCGACGGTGACCTTCGTCGTCTACAGAAAGGTCGGCGGGGCCTGGGTCCTGTTCCGGCGGGTCGATGTCGTGGCCGACACGGCCGGTCGGGCCCCGCCTCGCCTGGCGCTTCGCGCGGGCTGGCACCTGGTATGTACGATCCATGGCGAAGGCAACGACCGTCAATGCGGCTAGCCCCTGGAGCCCGGTCGCCCAGTACGTCGTCAGGTAGTCTCGACGCCGGTCGCCGAGCTCGGTGGCAGTGCGACCTCAATCCTGCCATCCACGATCCGGACCGGGTAGTAGCGCAGACGCCTGGTCCTCGTGAGTCGTCTGGCCTCGGCCTTCTTGCCGGGCGGGTCCACCTTGGGCTCCAGGCCGCCAGGAGACCACGTCGGGTGATATCGCCCGCCCGCGTCGAGGCCACCGGTCGTCGGCATCTGGACAGTCTGGCCCGTTGAGAGATCAAAGCGGCCCTCATGGAGCGGGCACGACACGATGCAGCCATCCAGCGTGCCGATGGACAGGGGCGCGCTCATGTGCGGGCAGCGATCATCCGTGGCGACGATCCCGTCGGGCGTGTGCGCCAGGAGGATGTCCAGGTCGCCCTGCGTCACGCGCTGAAGGGCCCCGACGGGCAGGGCGTCGGTGTCCAGGAGACCGACATAGGGGGCGCCAGCAGTCCCGATCGCCTGGAGCAGGGCTGGGTACGGCGCTACGACGGGCATGTCAAGCGGTGGGGATGGCCGCTGGGGCCGCGGGTGCTGCCTCGCCCATCGTCGTACGAAGGGGGATCTCCTTGAGCGCCAGGGCCGCAAAGAGGGCGAGGATCGTCGTCACCACGCCGACCTGGAAGGTAGCCGCGGCGGCAATCGTGAACGCCTCGTGGATTCCGCCGACGAGGGCCGGGATCAGCGGCTCGACCACGGACCGGAAGGCGGCCGGCACGGTGCTCAGGATCTGCGCACCCAGGTCGCCGCCCACACCCACGAGATCGTCCAGCGCTCCCGACCCGGCCGACGCGAACTGGTCCACGGCCTGCTGCGGCAGCCCGGCCGCGCTCAGCTGAACCGGGATCTCCTCGATGAACCGAGATCCAAAGACAGTGCCGGTGATGGCCAGCCCCACGGATCCTCCGATCTGGCGGAAGAAGGTCAGGTTGCTGGTCGCCACCCCGAGCTGACGAAACGGAACCGCGTTCTGGACCACGATTGTGAACACGGACAGGGTGGGCCCGATGCCGATCCCGGCCACAAACATCCAGAGCCAGATCGTCGGCAGTTCGGTGTTGGCTTGGAGCTGCGACATCAGGACCAAACCGATCGTCATGACCACCAGGCCAAACAGGATGACCGGCCTGTAGCGCCCGGTCCGCGAGACCAGGATGCCGGCCACGATCGAACTGATGATCAGCCCGCCCAGGAGCGGCAGGATCTGCAGACCGGAGTCGCGCGCGCTCGAACCGGCCACCACCTGGAACCAGCGCGGCAGGAAGACGATCGCCCCAAAGAAGCCGAAGCTGATCAGGAACGTCGACACGATCGCCGCGGAGTAGGTGCGGTTGCG
>JANPDO010000132.1:0-3176 GCA_031431535.1 Chloroflexota bacterium | reverse complement strand
GGCCCTGCCGGAGGGCGGGCCGCTACACTCCGGTCCTCATGACCGTCGCCGCCGTGATCCTGTCCGCGACTGCCGAGGGAGCCCTGACCGACACACTCGGACAGCCGCGCGTGCGCCGGCTCGTGGACCTTGCCTGGTCGGGCGGCGCCATGCCGATCGTGGTGCTGTCCCCCGATCCCGACGGCTCCGTCGCCGCGTCCCTTGCCGGCAGCGAAGCGATCCACGGCTCCCCTGCCCCATCAGAGACCGGGCCGGTCGGCCAGATGCTCCGCGGCGCTGAGCTGGCGCAGGCCGAAGTTCGCGATACCGGTGCCGTCCTCCTTTGGCCCGCTCGGATGACCTGGGTCGGGCCCGAAACGGTCACCTCCCTGATCGAGGCCCACGGGTCGGACCGCACGCTGGTCGTACGGCCGGCGTGGCGCGGTGAAGCTGGCTGGCCCGTGCTCGTCCCGGTGGCTCACCTCGGGGCGCTCCGAGCGATCGCGCCGGACCTGATGCCGCCGGCCATCATCGATGCCCTCCTGGCCACCCTGCCATCGCGGCTGCTGGAGGTCGGCGACCCGGGCGTTACCCATGACGCCGAGACCGCTCCGGCCGATCTGCCGGCCTACGAGGGGCCGCCCGATCCCCCAGCCGGGCACACCCACGAGTGGGGCGCCGATGTCGCGACAGCGGCCGGCCTGACCGACCCATAGCTGCCCCGCCGCTCAACCCACTGGCCACCACGCGGCGCCGGGTCATGTCCGCCCGGCGCCTGCTGGTTGTTGGGATCCTCGTGCTGTTGGCCAGCGGGAGCGCTGGGTTCGTGTGGTATGCCCAGCCCCAACCGCTGCTGCCGGAGGCGTGGCACGCGCTGACGCCGGCCCCCGGGGGCGACTTTGATGTCGGGGCAGACGGCCGGATCACCTACGCCCCCATTGGCGCGACAACGGGGCTGGCGCTGTATACGGGCGGCAAGGTTCCGGCGGTGGCCTACGCGCCGGCGGCACGGGCTATCGCGGAGGCCGGATTTCTCGTCGTGGTGGTGACGGCCCCGTTCAACCTTGCCATCCTCAACGTCGACGCGGCCCAGGCCGTGATCGACGACCACCCGGAGATCGAGATCTGGGCAGTGGGCGGACACTCGCTCGGCGGGGCGGCCGCGGCGATCTTCGCCAACGGACACCCGGGTGCCATTGATGGCTTGATCCTGTGGGCCGCGTACGCCTCCGAGGACCTGTCCGATGATGCGATCCGCATTCTCAGCATCCATGGATCACTCGACGCCGGTGCGGCGGCCTACACGGATCCGGCCAACGTCGCACGGCTTGGATCATCCGCCCGTTTCGAGGTGATCGCCGGTGGGAACCACGAGGGCATGGGCTGGTACACCGGTCAACCCAACGACCCTCCGGCAACGATCACACGCCAGGAGCAGCAGGATCGGATCGTGTCGGCCAGCGTCGAGCTGCTGCGCTCGCTGGCGCCATCCTCCAACCCGTAGTTCCTGGCCGCGCGATCAGCCCTGTCGTGCTGCGCGGGTTGCAGCCACTCCGTCGCGGATCCGGGCGATCGGGACAGTCGCGGCCGCAATCCCGCCGATGACCAGGACCACGCCGAGGAGCTGCGTCCCCGACGGCGCCTCCCCGAGCAGGATGATGGCCAGGACGATCGTCATCACGGGCTGGGCGAGCAGGATGATCGAGGTGATGATTGCTGGCAGCCGCGGCAGCGAGATCGAGATCAGCAGATAGCCGATCGACTGCGACGTCAGCCCCAGGAGGGCGAGCCAGGCCAGGCTCTCCAGCGGTGGCGCCGGGTCCAGGTCGCCGCCAACGAAGCCCACGCCCCCGGCGACGAGGGCGACGACCAGCGTGGCCGCGGCCACGGGTCCGGCGGGTCGCCGGGGATCTCGTGAGCCGCGCCGAATGACCAGCAGATAGCCCGAATAACAGATGGCCGTCCCGATGCCCAGCACCACCCCCAGCGCGGGGTTGGCCCCATAGGCATCCTCACCGATCAGTCCCGAGATGAGCACGACCCCAAGGATCACGATCGGGAGCGCCAGCAGGGTGGAACGTGACGGCCGCTCCCCGAGGAAGAGCCAGGCGACGATTCCGACGATGATGACCTGGAGATTGCCCAGGACCGTGCCAAGGCCCGCACCGACCCATTCGATGGAGTGGTGCCACAGCATCAGGTCGCCCGCAAAGAAGAGGCCTGCCAGCGCCGCGATCCGGATCGTGGCGGACGGCAGCCGCCCGAACCTGCGCCACTCGGCAACGCCCACCAGCACGAGCAGCGGCAGCCCAAAGACGGCCCGATAGAACGTCCCGGTGGATGGCGACACCTCCGCAAACCGGTAGAAGATCCCCGAACACGAGATGAACGCGGCACCCAGAAACGCGGCGAGTCGCGGCCGGCGCGCGAACCAGTCGAGGATCTGGAGCAGAGAGCTCAGACCTGGCTGCCCTTCGTGGGAAGGCCGACAAACCGCAGTCCAAGCTCCTCGTACTGGCTGGCTTCGGGCGCCGACGGAGCGTCGAGCATCAGGTCGGTCCCCGACTGAGTCTTCGGGAACGCCATCACTTCGCGGATATTCGTCTGCCCCGCGAGGAGCGCGGCCCACCGATCGATCCCAAGCGCGATCCCACCATGGGGCGGCGCACCAAACTCGAACGCGTCCAGGACGGCTCCGAACTTCTCGCGCATCGACTCCATCGTCTGGCCCTGGAGCAGGAACGATCGTTCGAGCAACTCGCGCCGATGGATCCGGATCGAACCGCCTCCAAGCTCCCAGCCATTGAGCGCGAGATCGTACTGGAGGGCGCGAGCCTGCCCGGCAGGGTCGCCGGGCGACGGTCGCGCCGGATCACCGGACGTGGTGGCCAGCAGGACCTCGTCCTGTGGGAGCACCCCGCTGAACGGGTTGTGGGTCGCATCCCATCGCCCACCTTCGGAGTCCCAGTGGTACATCGGGAAGCGGTGAACCCAGACGTAGGCCAGCACCGTCGGATCAGCCAGGCCGAGATCGGCGAATGGCGTGCCCTTTTCACGCAACAGCTCACGGATGCCGAGGTGCCGTTTGTTTTGATTGGCGGGCTGGCCGTTTCAGCATAGGCAGAAGTACATCTGACAGCATCCTAAGCGCGCCTTTGATCTGCCTCTCTACAGCAAGGACATCGACCTGCGCGGTG
>JANPDO010000131.1:0-8695 GCA_031431535.1 Chloroflexota bacterium | reverse complement strand
CACCCGCAACGATGACCACCGCCGAGATCGCCATCGCGGCGCCTCGAATGAGCTGGACGGTGGTATCGACCGTCGGGTAGTAGAGAACCCAGTCATGCAACCACGCGGCAAGGGCACTGGCAATTGCCGCAAGCGCGAGGATCGGGAACGACCAGGTCCGGTACAGCGTGAAGGCGAAGATCAGCTCCGCCGCCGCGCCCTGAAGAAAGCCGGAAAGCAGCGTGTCCACCCCCCACTGGCTGCCGATCAGGGCCGAGACACCGGCAGCGACCATTTCCGCGAAGACCGCGGCACCGGGCTTGCGGATGATCAGGGGTGCCAGCACCGCCGGGATCAGCCAGACCGCATAGAGCAGGTCCTTCGCGGGCGGCGCGAAGGCGAACACCGGGTCGAACGCCGACCAGGCAAGGCCCCAGGCCCAGAACACGACGCCAAAGGCGACGCCAATGACCGCAGCGATGACGATGTCGCGCGTCCGCCAGCGGGTATCCGGCAGCGGCGCGGCCACCGTGGTCCCTTGAACAGTGCTGGCCATGGCCCGAACCTCCTCGAAACGCGTGCGCACCCACCAGGAACGGGGACGGCGTCAGCGTATCGACGGGCCTGCTTCCTTCGCCGGTACGAACCGGATCAGGTTCCGCGGGTCTGTGGCACTTGCCACACTCTCAGCGCTCGAGGCGCTCCCCGGAGGCGGTGTTCAGTTACCCCGTGATCCTAGCACGCGCGCGGATCCAGGCGATCACCGCGTCGAGGGCGGTCGTACCATGCGGCCCATGTCACCGACACAGGACGCCGTCGCCAGGGGCTGGGTCGAACTTGGCGACCGGGTCTTCGTGCGGCGCTATGCGTTCTATGACCAGAACATCGGCGTCGTGCTGGGTGACGGCGAAACGCTCGTGATCGATACCCGCTCGACGTACCCGCAGGCGCGCGAGATCGCCGCCCATCTCCGAGGCCTGACCTCGTTCCCGGTCACGGTGGTCGTGAATTCGCACGGCCATTTCGACCACGCCTTTGGCAACCGCCTGTTCCGACCGGCCACCATCTGGGGCCACCACGGCTGCGTGCCGTTCATGGAGCGGACCGGCGAGGCGCGCAAGGCAGCGATCGCGGCGGACGAACCGGATCTGGCCGTGGACCTCGCCGAGGTGGTCGTTGACCCGCCGGATCGGACGTTCGCCGAGGCGGCGACCATCGAAGTGGGCGGGCGCGAGGTTGAACTCACATTCCTGGGCCGCGCGCACACCGATCACGACATTGTCATTGCCGTCCCCGGAACGGACGTCCTCTTTGGCGGCGACCTCGTCGAGCAGGGCGCGGTCCCCTTCTACGGTGACGGCTACCCGTTCGACTGGCCGGCGACGGCCGCGGCCCTGGCGCGAATGGTCGACCCGGCGACCGGCGTGCTCGTCCCGGGCCACGGTGACCCCGGTGGTCGCGCCTTCGCCGATGGCCAGGCACGGTCCATCGCGGCGCTGGCCGACCTCGCCCGCCAGGTGCACGCCGGCGCCATGTCGCTGGATCAGGCGGTCGCCGCGCACCCATTCCCGGAGTTGCCAACGGAACACGCGAGGCCAGGCTTTGACCGGGCACTCCGACAGCTCCGCGCCGGCGCGGAGTCCAGCCAATCGATCGACGCAGATGGGCAACGATGACCGAGGTCCTCTGACTGGGTCGGCGGGCGTCCGCGACGCTTTCGTTGTCCCCTGAGCGGACGTCGGCGGGGGACGGCGCCCGTTTAGGCTCCGATCCGAACGACCCAGCGGCCGCGGGCAGCACCGGCGACGATCGCATCGAGCGCCTCGGCGAGCGTCTCCAGGGTGACCTCGCTGACGTGCTCTCCGAGCGCGCGCGGGCGCAGGTCGGTGGCGATGCGATCCCAGATGCGACGCCGTCGGTCGATCTTCATCGAGACCGAATCCATGCCCAGCAGCGCCACGCCGCGCAGGATGAACGGGAAGACCGTGGTTTCGAGCTTCGGCCCCCCGGCATTGCCGCTGGCCGCGACGGCGCCGCCGATCCGCAGCGTCCGCAGCACGTACGGGAGTGTCGCCCCACCGACTGAATCGACCGCGCCCGCCCAGCGTTCCGCTTCCAGCGGCCGCCCCTCGGCGGTCACCTCTTCCCGGGTGAGGATCCCGGCCGCGCCGAGCGCCCGGAGCCGGTCCGCCTCGTCCGCCTTGCCCGTGGCCGCCCAGACCTCGTAGCCGCGATCGGCCAGGATCGCCAGCGCCGTCCCCCCGACCCCGCCCGATGCCCCGGTCACCAGAACAGGCCCGGCGTCCGGCTGCAGTCCCCGCTCCTCCAGCGCGACCACGGACATCGCCGCGGTAAACCCGGCTGTCCCCACTGCCATCGCATCGCGCGGCGTGAGCCCGGGCGGGAGCGGCACCACCCAGCCCGCGGGCACCCGCTGATATTCGGTGTACCCGCCGTGGCGTGAAACGCCAAGCTCGTAGCCGTGGGCCAAAACCAGCGAGCCCACAGAGATCGCCGGGGCCGCGCTTGCCACGATCTCGCCCGCGAGGTCGATCCCGGGGATCAGCGGGCTGATCCGGGCGACCTTTCCTTCTGCCCGTGTCGCCAGACCGTCCTTGTAGTTGACGCTTGACCAGCCGACGCGGATCTCCACCTCTCCTGCAGGGAGCTCCGCCTCGGCGAACTCGCGGACGCCCCGATCGACCCCGTCATCGATCTTCTCGGCGACATACGCCCGGAACGTGCTGGGAATGGCGGTCATGAGCTCGCGTCAGCCCTCGGCAACCACGGGGTTGCGCAACGTGCCGAGGCCGTCGATCACCCCTTCGACCAGGTCGCCGGGCTTGAGGAAGACCTCGGCAGCGTGGCCGTGGGGCATGCCGGTCGTGATCAGATCGCCCGGGTTCAGGGTCATCATCGTCGAGGTGAAGGCGATCAGTTCATCCCACGCGATGTTGACGTTGCTGGTCGTGCCGTCCACACGAACCTCACCCGAGACGATGCTCTGGATCCGCGCCTTGCTCAGGTCGCCGGCCTCGTCCTTGGTCACGATCGCCGGTCCCAGGATGGCGAAGCCGTCCATCCATTTGCCGTTGAGCCAGTCGAGAAAGCCGTCCATCTCCTTGTCCCGCCGACCCGGCGCCGGCAGGTCCAGTTCCCGGCCGGACACGTCGTTGCAGATCGTGTAGCCCATGACGTGGCTCATCGCCCGCTCGCGGGGGATGTTCTTGCCGCCCACGCCGATCACGATGGCGACCTCGATCTCATCGACCACGCCGGGCGATTTCTTCCAGATGGTGATCGGGTCGCCGGGCCCACCGATGTCGTCGGTTCGCTTGGCGAAGAGCATGGGGATGGCATCGGGTCGGAGACGCTCGGCGGCGGAATCGGCGTAGTAGCCTCCAGCGACCGCGATGAGCTTGCCCGGGTTGGCGATCGGGGCCAGGAGGCGAACCGTGTCCAGGGGAAGGCCGGCGCTGGCCCGGGCAGAAGCAGCGATCTCGTCAACGATTGTCCGGCCCTGCCCGATCAGTGCCCGCATGTCGCCGCCGGCCGCGCGACCGCCCGAGGTCGCCTCGAGATCGTGGACGCGGCCGTCCAGGAGCAGCCCCAGTCGCGGACCGTGGCTCCCGGCCGTGTACCGCACGAATTGCATCGGTCCGTTCCTTCCGTGGGATCTGGCCCGCCTTCAGCGTGGCTCGTTTTGATGCCTTCGGTCGCAGCGTAAAGGCGCGTTCGCAACGCCGTCAATGCGACGGCACCTGGGCCGCTCAGCGCCACCGATTGCAGCGTGATTGATCTACGGGACAAGCGGTTGGCGCAATGGCCAGCCATGAGGGAACGATCGACCGATTCTTGCCGGAATGCGCTGCGGATTCCAGCCTCGCGGGAGATCGTGACCACTGCCACGCTCGATTTGGTCGGTTACACCAACCGGGCTGGAATCGCCCCGGGGAAGACTGGACCCGCCGCCAGCTTCATAAGGAGTGACTGCGCCAGCCCTGGCCAGACCCGTCGCCGGTGATCGCCGATGGCAATTCCAACCTGGTTGGTCTACGGGACACGCTGTGGGCGTACACACCAACCCGGCTAGAACAATCGACCGATGTGGTTCGGAATGCGTCGGGGATTCCATTGGTGTTGGCGTTGCCGACCACGACAACCTCAGATAGGTCGTGTACGCCAACCCAGTTGGAATCACCGCGGGACCGCCGAACTCGTCTCATGAGGTCCGCCTTGCATCACTTGCCGGGTTGGCCTCCAGAACCAGTGGGCCGACGGCGGATCACCCGCCCAAGGCGGAGGTCGACCGGGCGTCCTCCCTCGATCGCGACGCGACCGCCAAGCAGGACAGCTTCAATGCCCGTGGCGAGAGCCGCCGGATCCTCCCACGTCGCGTTGTCGGTGACGGTCGCCGGGTCGAACACGACGAGGTCTGCGACAAGCCCCGGCGCGATCCGCCCGCGGTCCGCCAGCCCGATCACATCGGCGGGAAGAGACGTCATCTTGCGGATCGCCTCGGAGAGCGGCAGCAGCCCGTCGCGGACCCACGGCCCCAGGACCCGGGCGAACGAGCCAGCACAGCGCGGATGATTCGCAGCGTCGGCCGAGGTGACGGCATAGAGATCGGAACCCACGCCACAGAACGGTGACGCGATGACCTCGCGGACGTCGGCCATGTCCATCATGAAGATCGCCATCGTCGAGGCGCCCCCGTCCGCCAGCAGCAGATCGCAGACCAGGTCCAGGCCGTCACGGTCGGCGGCGGAGCCCGCCAACAGGTCGGACACGAAGTGGCCCCTCGCCCACGCAGCGCCCGGCTCCCGAGTCCCGTTGATCAGAATCTTGTCCCAGCCTCCGGCGGCCTTGCCAAGATTGCCCCACCCCGGCAAGCCGAACTCGATGTCATGGCGGATCCGCTGTCGAACTTCACGGGAGCGGAGCCGCTCCAGGAGCCGATCGACACCGCCATCGAACGTCCAGGGCGGCAGGATCTGGCTGAGGTAGGTACTTCCCGCCTCATACGGGTACATGTCACACGTCGCCCGGACACCGCGGGTCCGCGCCGCCTCGATGGCCGCGAGGGCATCGCGCGTCCGACCGAAGTTGCGAGCCCCGCACGCCTTCAGGTGCGAGACCTGGACCGGCACTCCGAGCGCGTCGCCGATCGCGAGGGCCTCGTCGACCGCCGACAGCAGTTCGTCGGCCTCGTTTCGGGTATGCGAGACGTACAGGGCGCCGGTCTCGGTGAGCGGCGACGCCATCGCCACGATCTCGTCAGCCGTCGCCCATTGCCCGGGCGCATACGAGAGCCCCGTGCTCATTCCCCAGGCCCCGGCCGCCAAGGCCTCGCGGAGACCGACCCGCATGGCGTCGAGTTCGCCCGGCCCCGGCGGGCGCTCGTCCATGCCCATCGCGGCGACCCGGAGGGCCGTATGGCCAACCAGCGGCAGGCAGTTGACGGCCGGGCGAGCCCCCTCGAGAACATCGAGGTACGAAGCGAAGCTCGTCCAGTCCCAGGCCAGGTCCGGACCGGCGGCGATCTCGTAGTCGATGAGCTGCTGCCGCCGGACCGGATCGCTCGACAGCGGGGCGGGCGTGTCGCCGCAGTGCCCGATCAGCTCGCTGGTGACCCCCTGGCTGACCTGCCCGGGTGAATCGGGGAAGGCGGGAAAGGTGAAATCGGAGTGCGAATGCAGATCGATGAAGCCTGGCGCAACGGCCAGGCCACCGGCGTCGAGGATCCGGTCGAACCCGTCCCGCGGCAGGTTCGAGCCGGCGGCGGCGATGCGTCCCCCGCGCACTCCCACGTCGGCGGGGACCCCGGGTGAACCTGTGCCGTCGTAGACCGTCGCCCCCCGGATCAGCAACCCCTCGGTCGGCGCCTGGGTCACCCCTCGGCGGCCCACGGCGGCGGACGCACGGGCACTTTGATATTCCCCTGGGCGGCGGACTGCAGGATCGCATCCGTGATGGCCATCGTCCGGCGCGCCGTCTCGCCGGTGCTGCTCCTGGGGCTGCCGGTTCGCATCGCGGCGATCAGTTCGAGCAGCGCTGCGGACATCCCCGATACGTTGAACTCTGGCGTGATCGGCGTGATGAATGGCTTGGTCAGCTCCGGTGTTGGCGCGCGATCGTCGCTCGACGGCACGGTCACGATGCGCCACCCCTCGAGATCGAGTTCGATCCGCGCCTCCGTGCCGAGCAGGTGGACCACGACATCCTGGGGAATTTGCTTCCACCCAAGGAAGGACGCCCGAATGCCGTTGGCGAACCCGATGTGGGTGTTGACGCCCGGCTCCCGCGAGGCCGTCCTGCCGCCGTCACCCTTGTACGTCGTCCCGTAGTCCTCCCAGCCGGGCTCCAGCTCCGCCCAGACCCAGGCCGGCTCCGATTCCGCGAAGAAGTTGATGAGATCCAGTTGGTGGGTATGGATCCGCCACAGCATCGCCCGGGGCCCGCCGCCCTCGACCGCGATGTGGACCAATCGACCGATCGCCCCGGCGCGCACCAGCCGACGAGCCTCGACATACTCCGGGTACCAGCGTTTGCCGTAGTTGACGCTCATCGGAACCCCGGCAGATCGGACAGCCTCGACCATCCGATCTGCCTCATCGAGCGAGGTGGACAGCGGTTTCTCGCAGAAGATCGCCTTGACGCCGGCGGCCAGCGCCGCATGCAGAACCGGCGCATGGAGATGGTCCGGGGTCACGATCGAGATGAGGTCGACCTGCTCGTTGGCCAACAGGTCCTGGTAGTCCTCGTAGACGCGGAGGTTGGGCCAGACGTTGCTCCACCGTTCGATGAACGCTTCGCGGGAGCCGGGGTCGATGTCGCAGCCCGCCACGACCTCAATGTCGGGGATCGTGGCCATCGCCGATGCGTGGGTGCCCGGCGAAGCCGTTCCAAGAACCGGATCTGAAGCCTTCTGCGCTGGATCGGCCCCGATCCATGACAGACCGATGATGGCCGTGCGGATGTTCGACATGGACGGAGTTTAGTCAGTCGGCAACCGCTCGGCCGGCCCGCCAAGGTTGCGATTCGGGCCCGGCCATTGACGAGGGCCGCGAGATCGGGCACCATCCGCGAACCGTGAACTACCAACACCGCGCCTCGAACATGTGTATGCGCTGGCGGCCCCGCCGTGCGGAGGAAGGGGCCTGAGGTCACGCGCATCCTGAGCAACGGGTAACGCGGGACCACAGGCACTGGTCCCGGGGCTGCAGACTCCACGCAGGAGCTGCAGTTTTTTGTTCCTCCGAACCACACGACGGGTGACCGCCAGGCCACCTCTGGCCCTCCCAGGGCCGCCCGGGATTTTCATCCGTCACAGGACCCATCGCAGCACGGAGTGCAAGAAACATGACTTCCACCTTTGGCGCCGTCATCCCCGCGGGCACCATAGCGTTCGCAGAATCGCCCTCGTCCGCACTCGCCACATTCCGTGTCGAGAGCCGGCAACAGGTGGGCCTCGTCAGCAAGGTGCGCACGCGAGGGTTCACAATCAACGTCGATGAGCCGCCGACCCTGGGCGGCACGGACCTCGCCCCGAGTCCGGTCGAGTACGCGTTAGCTGCGCTTGCCACCTGCCAGGAGATCACGTACCGGCTCCACGCCGATGCCCTGGGCATTCCGCTCGACGGCGTCGCCGTGACGCTCGAAGGCGATATCGACCTGCGTGGCTTCTTCGGCAGCGAGGACGCCTCGATCCGACCCGGGTTCCTCGCGATCCGCGGCACTGTCACCCTCGATAGTGCGGCGCCGTTGGCAGACCTCCAGCGCCTCCGCGACCACGTCGACGCGCATTGCCCAGTTCTGGATCTGCTGTCGAACCCGACCCGGGTGCGGCTCGAGCTGCTCACGCCATCCGCGGAGGTCGCCGTCGCCGCGGCCTGAGCGACGGTCGATCCCCACCAGAAAGGACGAACTGCGAAATGACTGAACTCGATCCGACCACCTTCCGACCCGAGACGCGCGCGCTCCATTCGGGTCAGAAGCCTGATCCGGCCACGAACGCGCGCGCCGTGCCGATCTACGCGACGACCAGCTATGTTTTCAACGATGCGGCGCATGCCGCCCGGCTCTTCGGCCTCCAGGAATTCGGGAACATCTACACCCGGATCATGAACCCCACGACCGATGTTTTCGAACAGCGCGTCGCGGCGCTGGAAGGCGGGGTTGCCGCTCTAGGGGTTGCCTCGGGCCAGGCCGCCGAAACCCTGTCCATCCTCAATCTCGCCCGCGCCGGCGACAACATCGTCTCCTCATCCAGCCTCTACGGCGGGACCTACAACCTGTTTACCCACACGCTGCCCAAGATCGGGATCACAACGACCTTTGTCGATGGCTCCGACCCCTCCGCGTTTGGGCGCGCCATCAACGAGAAGACCAAGGCTGTCTTCCTCGAGCTGATCGGCAACCCACGCCTGGACGTGCACGATCTTGCGTCGATCGCTGACGTCGCCCACGCCCGCGGCGTGCCGGTCATCGTCGACAACACCTTCGCTCCCCTGCTCGCCCAGCCGATCAAGCACGGGGCGGACATCGTCATCCACTCAGCGACGAAGTGGATCGGTGGTCACGGTACGGCCATCGGCGGCGTGGTCGTCGACGGCGGCACGTTCGACTGGACAGCATCCGAGCGGTTCAAGCAAGACTTTGTCGACCCCGATCCGTCCTATCACGGGATCAGCTACACGGGCGCCTTCGGGAATCT
>JANPDO010000130.1:0-3682 GCA_031431535.1 Chloroflexota bacterium | reverse complement strand
GGGGGGGGGGGGGGGTGGGGGGGGGGGGGGGGGGGGGTGGGGGGGGGTTTGGGGGGGGGCATGGAGCGTGATGGCGGCGCGGGTGCCGGCGCGGGTGCCGGCTGATCGGGCCCAACGTAACCGGGGACCATCACAAGTCTTGTTGCATTGGGTCAGGCCACCGTACCGTCGACGACGGTCGGGCTCGTTGCCGGGCGCCTGAGGGTAAACCAGTTTGTGGCAACGGCGAGACCGCCGAGAACACCGAGGACGATGATCCCACCGGCGGCGTTGACCAGCATGAGGCCCAGCATCAGCGCAACGATGAGCCCCGAGAGACGCGCAAAACCCGCTCGCTGGAACAGCACCGCCAGAGGTAACAGCCCGAGCCACGCGGTGAGCGAGCCGATCACGTAGAGCGTCCCGAGGGCTTTCACGCCGAATCCGTCCTCGATGGCGTTCGCGCCGCCGGCTGTCGCGGCCCCGATCGCGACGACGGCCGCGACCGCCATGACCGAACCTGACGAGGCGAGACGCCCGATGAGCAGGACCGTCGGGGCAAGCAGCAAGAAGCAGACGGTGAACAGCCATACGGCGATGTAGTCGAGCGTGGTTTCCGGACTCCAGTATTCGGGGTGGGCAAACTCGAGGAGTGATCTGGCAGCCCACGCGCTGCCGGTAACCAGCCACGCGATGCGCGACGCTGTCATCACGATCCCGCTCACATCGGCTTCCTCCATAGTTCGCACTAAGTAGTAGCGCGACGCGATGTCATACCTTGTCCGTCGAATTGTCAAGACAAATGGCGCAACGCTACCAACGGGACATCCGGCAGGCTGCTCCCGGATGCGGCCGGCACGTTACGATTTCGACCCACACCCCGCGTCACCTCGCCCGCGCAGCGCAGGGCCCATCAAGGAGAGAGTTCGGCATGAGCGCGCTTCCGGAACGGGCGAGCGTCGTTGTCGTCGGCGCCGGGATCGTCGGCAACAGCATGGCCTACCACCTTGCACTGGCCGGCTGGCGCCATATCGTGCTGATCGACAAGGGCACGCTCCCCAACCCAGGCGGCTCCACCGGCCACGCCTCTAACTTCATCTTCCCGACGGACCACAGCAAGGAAATGACGGCGTTTACGCTCGACAGCGTCCGCCAGTACAAAGAGCTGGGGGTCTTTACGCAGAGCGGCGGGATCGAAGTCGCCCGAACGCCGGCACGGATGCAGGAACTCCAGCGCCGGATGGCGTCATCGCGGTCGTGGGGGATCGAATCGGAGCTGCTGACCCCGGCTCAGGTCAAGGCGCTGGTCCCGTTCCTTGATGAAACAGTGATCCTCGGCGGGTTCCATACGCCCAGCGTTGGCGTGGTGGACTCGCTGCGGGCGGGCACGATCATGCGCGAGCGCGCGCAGACAATGGCTGCCCTGACGATCGCGGCCGGTGTCGAGGTCACCGGCCTGGACGTCGAAAACGGCCGAATTCGCCGGGTTCGGACGGACCAGGGCACCATCGCGGCCGATGTCGTGGTCATCGCCTGCGGCGTCTGGAGTCCCCGGATCGCCCGGATGGCCGGGGCGTCCATCCCCCTCACGCCGGCCGTTCACCAGATGATCAGCGTGGGTCCCGTGCCGCGCTTTGCCGACACGGTCGGCGAGATCAAGTTCCCCATCGTGCGCGACATGGACACCAACATGTACGAGCGCCAGCACGGCGGAGACCTGGAGGTGGGTTCCTACGCCCACCGTACGATCCACATTGCCCCCGACGACATCCCCTCGATCGCGGCGTCAGCGCTGTCGCCGACCGAGCTCCCCTTCACCCAGGAGGACTTCGAGCTCCAGATGGAGCAGGCGCTTGAGCTCGTGCCAGAGGTGCTCGGCGACGAGACCGTGGGCATCCGCCATGCCATCAACGGCGTGCTGTCGCTCACGCCGGACGGCAACCCGATCCTGGGCGAGACGCCGGAGGTCAAGGGCCTCTGGTCGGTGGCGGCGATCTGGATCAAGGAGGCGCCGGGGATCGCGAAGACGGTGGTCGAATGGATGACGACCGGCGAGCCCGAGATCGATCCGCACGGCTCCGACATCGCCCGCTTCTACGACCACCACAAGACCGAACAGCACATCCGGGCGCGGACGGCGGAGGGCTTCAACAAGACCTACGGGATCGTCCACCCGATGGAGCAGTGGGAATCGAATCGGCCCATTCGGGTCTCGCCAGCCTATGAGCGCCAGAAGGCGCTGGGGGCCGTCTTTTTCGAGGCCGCTGGCTGGGAGCGGCCGTACTGGTATGGCGCCAACGAACGATTGCTGGCCGAGTACGGCGACCGGGTGATGCCGCGGGCGGGGGAGTGGGAGGCACGCTGGTCGTCGCCGATCATCAATGCCGAGCACCTGACGATGCGCGATCGAGCCGCCATGGTGGACCTGTCCGCCTTCGTCATCTTCGACGTGACCGGGCCGGGCGCGTGCGCCTACCTCGAGCGACTGTGCGTGGCGAAGGTGGATGTCGCGCCCGGACGGACCGTCTATACGCCCCTCCTCAACAAGGCAGGCGGGATTCTCGCGGACCTGACCGTCATGCGGCTTGCCCACGACCGGTTCCGGGTCGTGACCGGCGGCGGGATGGGGATGCGCGACAAGAAGATCTTCACCGACGCGCTCCCCGCCGATGGGTCGGCGCAGCTCTTCGACGCGACGAGCAGCTGGACCACGATCGGGCTGTGGGGTCCGCGGGCGCGCGACATCCTGGCGGGGGTCACCTCGGCGGACGTCAGCCACGCCGGTTTCCCCTTCCTTAGCTCCAAGGCGGTCGACATCAACGGCGTCCGGACGCTCGCGTCGCGGATCAGCTATGTCGGCGAGCTCGGCTGGGAGATCTACGTCCCGATGGAGCAGGGGCTGCGGGTCTGGGACCCAATCTGGGAGGCCGGCGCCGCCCACGGGATGGTGGCCGCGGGGATTGGCATGTATGCGGTCACCGGGCGCCTCGAAAAGGGGTATCGAGCGCACGGCGCTGAGCTCGAACTCGACTTCAACCTCGTCGAGGCGGGGATGGCCCGCCCGACGGTCAAGGAGGCCGACTTCGTGGGCCGTGACGCCTACCTCGAGCAGCGATCACGGCCGCCGGCCGCCATCCTGTGCACGTTGACCCTGGACGACCCAACGTCATCCTCCGGCGTCAAGCGCTACATGCTGGGGCGCGAACCGATCCTGTCGCTCGACGGGGGCTCGCTCATCGACGCCAGGGGCCGCCGCTCCTATGTGACCAGCGCCGGCTCCGGGCCGTCGCTCGGGAAGCACCTGCTGCTGTCCTACCTGCCGCCCGAACAGGCGGTCGTCGGGACGAAGCTCCTGGTCGAGTACTTCGGCGAGCGCTATCCGGTCTCGGTCGCGGTCGCCGGTGCGACGCCCCTGTTCGATCCTGACAATTCGCGAATCAGGAGCTGAGTCGAGGGCCGAATGGAAATCCTCGTCTGCGTAAAACGCGTGCCCGCCACCGGCGGCCGGATCACGCTGACCCCGGACGGCCAGGAGATCGACACGCGGTACCTCGGCTTCACAATCAGCCCGCACGAGGAGTGCGGCGTCGAGGAAGCCGTCCGCATCGTGGAGGCGCAGGGCGGCTCGACGGCTGTCCTCACCCTCGGCCCGATCGCGGCAGAGGAGCAGCTTCGCGATGCGATGGCGGTCGGGATCGATCGG
>JANPDO010000129.1:0-4189 GCA_031431535.1 Chloroflexota bacterium | reverse complement strand
GAGCACGGCAACGTCCTCGGCAAGGGCTCCGATGCCCACGCCGCAGCCGTGGTCGGCGACACCGTTGGCGATCCGTTCAAGGACACCGCCGGCCCGTCGCTCCACGTCCTCGTCAAGCTCCTTGCCACGATCACCCTGGTGTTGGCGCCACTCTTCATCCGCTAGTCAGAGTCGAACCGAGAATCGTCGCCTAGGTTGTGGACACGCTCCTCCAGGCGCTGATCATGGGGATCGTGCAGGGACTCACGGAGTTCCTGCCGGTCTCGTCGTCCGGGCACCTGATCGTGGTGCCGTTCCTCTTTGGCTGGGACGACGCGTTCATCACGTCGCTGGCCTTCAGCGTGATGCTTCACATCGGCACGCTCGCTGCCCTGCTCGCCTACTTTCGGGCGGACTGGCTCCGGCTCGTGCCGGCGGGGCTCGCGGCCATCCGCGATCGATCGTTCAAGGGCGATCCGGACCGGCGACTCGCCTGGCTGCTCGTGGCCGCCACGATCCCGGCCGCGCTTGCCGGGTTGCTCCTCGAAGACCTGATCTCCACTGCGTTTCGCGAAATCGGCCTGGTCACCGTCACGCTGGTCGTGGGCGGTGCAATCCTGTGGCTGGCCGATCGCCGCGGCGGACGTGACAAGGAGATCGCCGATGTCTCGCTCGGGGTTGCGCTCGGGATCGGTGCGGCCCAGGCCCTGGCCCTCGTCCCGGGCATCTCCCGCTCTGGAATCTCCATCTCGGCCGCCCGCCTTGCCGGTCTCGATCGCGCGGCGGCGGCTCGCTTCTCGTTCCTGATGGCCACTCCGATCACCGCCGGAGCGGCGTTGTTCGAAACTCGACGGCTCCTGGCCGGCGAAGCCGGCGTCGAATTGAGCGTCGCACCGCTCGCGGTCGGGATGGTGGCGGCGTTCGCCTCGGGTGCGCTGGCCATTCGCGTGCTGCTGCAGTTTCTTCGGTCGAATTCGCTCAATATCTTCGTCTGGTACCGGATCGTCCTCGCCGCGATCATCGTCGTCGCCTGGCTGGCGTGATCGGTCCGGCGGGTGGAACATGGAGGTCATGAAGCAGCACCGCCACAGCGCCATCCGGGACGTGGTCGAGCGACGCCCCATCCGGACCCAACAGGAGCTGGCGGCGGCGCTCCGTGAGCGGGGCTTCCGAACGACCCAGGCCACGATCTCCCGGGACGTGGCCGAACTCGGCCTCGTCAAGCTCCCTCGGGATGGAACCGCTGCCTACGCGCTCCCGCCCCGACTCGTGGAAGCCGAGACCTCGGGCGAGGAGCGGCTTCGAAAGCTCTTCTCTGATCTGCCGGTCGAGCTCCATGAAGCGGGGTTGCTGATGATCGTGCGCACCCTGCCGGGATCGGCCCACGCCATCGCCGCGGCGCTGGATCGGGCGCGCTGGCCGGAGGTCGCGGGCTCCATCGCCGGTGATGACACGGTTTTTGTGGCGGTCCCGGACAAGGGGTCGTTACGACGGCTCAAAGCCCGCCTGCTCCGCCTGACCGAGAGCGGCTGAGGAGTAGCCGAACCCCCATCAGCCCGGGTACCCGCGCGAGCCCACCCCTCCCGTGGCGTTCATCCCTCTCACCCGCTCGAGCCGGAGCGACTCCAGCCCCATTGGTATAAGCGACCCGGAAACCCTCGGTTTGGTCGGTTCCTCCAGGAACGTTGGAACTTCCGTCGAGTCCGAGGCAGAAACCGGTCAAGCACTCCAATCAGGCTGGAATCGCCGGGCGATCGTGTCCCGTTGACCAACCAGGCTGGAATCGCCGGTTCCGGGCGCCAGATCATGGCCCTCTCCACGGCGGTGTGACGGGTTCTGGGCGCCAGATCACGAAGGCCGTGCCTTTGACACGTTCAGCCGGCACGACTACCATTCACGTCCAGTTCGAACTTCAGGCGCGCGGGGTCAACCGCTGGCCGCCTGGAGTTCTTTCCTTTAGCGCAGGCCGCCGCGCGGACCTTGATCACCTCCCAGAGCCAGATCGCGGGGACCCTCGGCCGTGAACAACAAGCCCACCTATCTCTCGAAGGAAGGTCTTCAGCGTCTTCGAGCCGAGCTCGAGGAGATGGTGACCGTCAAGCGCCAGGACGTGGCCAACCGCATCCATGACGCCAAGGAGCACGGGGACCTTTCGGAGAACGCCGAGTACGAGGACGCCAAGAACGAGCAGGCGTTCGTCGAGGGGCGGATCCAGACGCTCGAGGCGCTGATCAAGAACGCCACCATCATCGACGAGCATCATTCGACCGATCACGTCCAGATCGGCTCAACGGTTTCGGTCGAGAGCGGCGACGGCGAGGAGCGGTTCACGATCGTCGGGTCGACCGAGGCGAAGCCGGCGGAGGGGCGAATCTCCAACGAGAGCCCGGTTGGTCGCGCCCTGCTCGGCCGGAAGAAGGGCGAGAAGGTCGTCGTGCGCGTCCCCGCCGGCGACTTCACCTACAAGATCGTCGGCATCAGCTAGTCCGGCCGGTCGTCGCCATGGACTGGGCGGACGAACTCGCGGCGCAGGTCCGCGACCGTGGACCGCAGGTCGTCAACGACTCCAAGACACCGTCCGGGACGGTCCATGTCGGCAGCCTGCGCGGGCCGGTCATCCTCGACGTCATCACCCGGGCTCTGCGCGCCCACGACATCGAGACGACGCTGCTCTACGGCGTCGACGACCTTGACCCGATGGATGCGCAGGCGCTCCTGACGCCGGACGCGATCGAGCGCGAGATGGGGCGCCCGCTTGCGCACGTCCCGGATCCGGTGGGGGACTGCCACGCGAGCTACGCCCGCCATTTCGCGGGGATGTTCATCGACACCTTTGCGGGCCTCGGGATCAAGCCGGACCGCTACTACTGGATGAGCGACATCTACCCGACCGGGGCGCTGGATCCGTACATCCGGATGGCGCTGGACAAGGCGTCGCTCGTGCGCGAGATCTACCGGCGGGTGGCGAACGTTCAACATCCCGAGACGTGGCATCCGCTGGGCCTGATCTGCCCGACCTGCGGCAAGGTCGGCACCACGATCGTGACCGCGTGGGACGGGGAGCGCGTCCAGTTCGAATGCCGGGAGCGCCTTGTTGAATGGGCCCGGGGGTGCGGCGCCTCTGGCCGGGTCAGCCCGTTCGGGGGGGCGGCCAAGCTGCCCTGGAACCTCGAGTGGGCCGCGCAGTGGTCGCTCTTCGGCGTGACGATCGAACCGTGCGGCAAGGACCTGTCGACCGCCGGCGGCTCGCGCGACCGCAGCGACGCCATCGCCCGCGAGGTGTTCGCGCGGGAACCGCCGCTCAACGTGCCCTACGAGTTTCTGAACATCGGCGGCAGGAAGATGTCGACCTCGAAAGGCCGCGGCGCGGCGGCGCATACGATCGCCGAGGTGATCCCAGCGGAGCAACTTCGCTTCCTCTTCCTGCGCCCGCGGCCGAACCAGGCGATCGAGTTCGATCCGGACGGCACGGACGCCATCCCGCGCCTGTTCGACGAGTTCGACCGCTTTGCCGCGGCCACCGCCGGACACGAGGTCAAGGGCGAGATCTCGCCCGGCTACGAGGCCACCTTCCGCTACGCGCTCCTGGACCCGGCGGCGGACGTGGCTGCCGAGGCGACGTCCTTTCGCCCGGCCTTCTCGCACCTGGCGCTCCTTCTGCAGATCCCAGGGGTGGACGTGCTGTCACAGGCGGCGGCGGAGAAGGGGAGCGCCCTCAGCGAGCGGGAACGCGCGATCTTCGACGAACGGACGGCGGCGGCGCAGGCCTGGCTCGATGCCTACGCGCCCGAACGCGCCCTCGTATCGGTTCGCGACGCGCTGCCAGCGGAAGCCGCCGAACTGGACGAGGACCAGCGAGCCTTCCTCGCCGGGCTCTCCGATACCGTGGACGCCCAGCTGCCGTCCGGCGGCGGCGGGTGGCAGGCGGCTATCTTTGCGGCGGCAACCCGTGCCGACATCGCTCCGGGACAGGCATTCGGCGCGATCTATCGAGCGTTTCTCGGGCGGACCAACGGTCCTCGCGCCGGCTGGTTGCTGGCTGGCCTGGAGTCGTCGTTCGTGATCGAGCGTCTGCGTGCGGCGGCAGGTCCCGCGCGGGCCGCCAGCGTGAGTGAGGGGATCGTGCCATGAGCGTTGGACTTCAGCGACTTCGTGAGGAAGCCGAGGTCATTCGTGACGGCGCCATCCGCAAGGGCGAGGACCCGGCGCT
>JANPDO010000128.1:0-12177 GCA_031431535.1 Chloroflexota bacterium | reverse complement strand
CACGGCTGGATGATGATTCTGTCGGGCTTCTTCGAGCCGCTCTTCTACCTGCTGGGGATCGGCTTTGGGCTCGGCGCACTGGTCGGCTCCATCCCGGGCCCCGACGGCCGCGAGATCAGCTACCAGTTGTTCCTGGCGCCGGCGCTGCTCGCCACTTCGGCCATGAACGGCGCGATCAACGAGAGCACGTTCAACTTCTTCTTCAAGCTCAACTACAACAAGACGTTCACCTCGATCCTGGCCACGCCGCTGTCACCAGGCGACATCGCCCTTGGCGAGCTGGGCTGGGCGCTGATCCGCGGCGGGCTCTACGCGCTCGGGTTCCTCGGGGTGATGGTCGCCCTCGGGCTCGTGATCTCGCCATGGGTGATCCTGGCGCTGCCGGCGGCGCTCCTGGTGGGCTTTGCGTTCGGAGCGGTCGGGATGGCGGCGACCTCGTTCATGAAAACCTGGCAGGACTTCGACCTGATCCAGCTGGTCATCCTGCCGATGTTCCTCTTCTCCGGCACCTTCTACCCGATCGAGGCCTATCCGGACGCGCTGCGCGTCGTGGTCCAGCTGACCCCGCTCTACCAGGCGGTGGACCTGATCCGGTCGCTCACGATTGGTTCCCTCTCGCCGATCCTGCTCTTCCACGTGGCGTACCTCGTGGCGATGGGTGTCATCGGGTTGCTCATCGCCTCGCGCCGGCTTGACAAGCTGCTGCTCAAGTAGGCAACCGGGAGCGACGAATCCTGCGTGACGGATCCCGGCGTGACGGACTTGGGCGCACTCGCTGCACTGACCGCGGAGATCGTGGAATGCCGCCGCTGCCCACGCCTCGTCGCGTGGCGGGAGCGGGTGGCCGCGGAGAAGGTGCGCCGGTTCCGGGACGAGACGTACTGGGGCAGGCCGGTGCCCGGGTTCGGGGACCCGGAGGCGCGGATCCTGATCGTGGGGCTCGCGCCGGCGGCCCATGGCGGAAACCGGACCGGTCGGGTGTTTACGGGCGACGCCTCGGGCGACTTCCTGTGGGCGGCGCTGCACGATGTCGGACTCGCGGACCGACCCGCCTCGCGCCGGGCCGACGACGGCCTCACGCTCATCGACACCTACGTCGCAGCGGCCGTCCGCTGTGCCCCGCCGGCGAACAAGCCCACGATCGAGGAGCGGGATGCCTGCGCACCGTTCCTGGCCCGCGAGCTCGCGCTGCTCCATCGGGTTGCGGTCGTGGTCGCGCTCGGCGCGTTCGGCTGGGATGCTGCCCTTCGGGCGCTCGCTGACCTGGGTCACCACGCTCGCCGCAAGCCGCGGTTCGGGCATGGCGCGGAGGCGATGGTCGGTCCGTACCGACTGATTGGCTCATACCACCCATCGCAACAGAACGTGTTTACCCGCCGGTTGACGGCACCGATGTTCGACACGGTCATCCGGCGCGGCAGAGAACTGGCGGCTTTGGACGGCTAGACCCGGCGGCCTCATCCGCCTTCGGCCGGCGCAGAACACCTGAGGCGTGTCGAAGCGGCACGTGGCAGTAGGGGCGGACGTAACATCGCAGTCCGCGTATCGTTCCGATTCGACCCGGAGATGCGTCGATCGGGTGATCGCGCCTCCGACACGACGAGGAGATCATCCCGTGAGCGCCTTGGACTTCACAGTTCTTCGAGAAGGAGAGGACCAGAGGGCCCTCGATGTGCTGGTCACGGCGTTCACCGCAGACCCGGTGATCCGCTGGATGTATCCGGATGCGAGCAGCTATCTAATTCACTTCCCGGCCTTTCTTCGCGCGTTCGGTGGCAAGGCGTTCGCGTCCCGTACGGTGTGGCGGCTCGGCGAGTTTGAGGCAGTGGCTCTGTGGTACGCCCCGCACGTGGAGCCCGACGGCGACGCCGTGGACGCGGAGATCACACGGAGCGTCGCCGCGAATCAGCATGTAGATCTATTCGCCGTACTCGAACAGATGGACTCAGCCCATCCGACCTTCCCGCACTGGTACCTGCCGTGGTTCGGGGTTGATGGCGCTCAACATGGCAAAGGGCTCGGCAGTGAGCTGATGCGGAACTGCCTCGGATTCGTTGATCATGACCATCTGCCGGCCTACCTCGAATCCCCCAACCCGCGCAACATTTCGTTCTACGAACGTCACGGGTTCGAGGTCACCGGGGTCTCGCAAGCTGGGGCGTGCCCGGCGGTCTACTCGTTGCTGCGATCGCCGCGATAGTCATGTGATGCCCGACAGTATTGCCCGACAGCACCCGGGTCAGCGGCGCTACGTCGATCGTCGTCTGCCGGCACGTGGCTGCAGGGGCTAGGACCCAAGCCAGCAGAACACGTTCACCGGCCGCCTGACGCCGGCGATGCTCCGCGCGGTGTTTGCACGGGCATCCGGCCGAACCCAATAGACTTCCCGCTTGATGGCCACGACCGAACGCGACTACTACGACGTCCTGGGTGTCGACCGCCGATCGACCGATGTCGAGATCAAGAAGGCGTTTCGCAAACTCGCCCAGCAGTGGCACCCGGACGTCAACTCGGACCCTGCGGCGCATGACCGATTCACTGAGATCAACGAGGCCTACCAGGTGCTCTCCGACCCGGAGCGTCGCGGGCGATACGACACGTTCGGCCGCGCCGGGCTTGGGGGAGCCGGGCAAGGCGCCGGGTTCGAGGGATTCGGCGGCTTCAGCGACATCTTCGATGCGTTTTTTGGGGGGACCGCGGGCGGTGGATCGGCGAGGCGCGGTCGGCCCCAGCCGGGATCGGATCTGCGCTACGACCTGCGGATCACCTTTGAGGAGGCGGTCAAGGGGATCGCCAAGCAGATCGAGTTCTCCGTCCTCCAGCGCTGCGAAACCTGCCACGGTGCCGGTGCCCAGGCGGGAACGGAACCGGTTGTCTGCCCGGGCTGCAACGGTCGCGGCGAGATTCGCTCCATCCGCCAGACGATGCTCGGCCAGATGGTCAATGTCAGTGCCTGTCTCCGCTGCAGCGGCGAGGGCAGGATTATCGAGTCGGCCTGTGAAACCTGCCGCGGCGATGGCCGCACCGAGCGGCGGCGAACGCTGCAGGTGTCCATCCCGGCCGGGATTGACGAGGGCCACCAGATCCGGCTCTCGAATGAGGGCGAGGTTGGTCCCCGGGGCGGCCCCGCGGGCAGTCTCTACGTGGCGGTCCACGTCCAGCCACACAAGTCACTCCGGCGTGACGGCACGGAGCTCTACTACGAGGCGACCATCTCCATCGCGCAGGCAGCGCTCGGCACGCGGATCAGCGTCCCCACGGTTGATGGCGACGAGGAGGTCGACATCAAGCCAGGGACCCAGCCCACCACGGAGATTCGGCTGCGCGGCAAGGGCGTCCCGCACCTTCGCCGGACCGGCGGTCGCGGGGATCTGCACGTCCTCGTGAATGTCGTGGTGCCGACGAAGCTGTCCCGCAAGGGGCGCGAACTGCTGGCCGCGTACGCCGCTGAGGCCGGTGAATCGATCGACTCCGGGGGGCTGCGCGGGAAGCTCGGGTTGGGTTGAGCGGGGTCGGGCGAGCTGACCCAGCGGCGAGCGGCGCCGGCGCCTGGCTCGAGCTGTCGGTGGAGGCCGATGTCGAGGCGGTCGAGGCCGTCAGCGAGATCCTCGGCCGGGTGGCGCCCGGCGGTACGTCCGTGGAGCCCGCGTTCGAGCTGGTCGATGAGGGCCTTGGCGCGCGTGTCGACCCGGCCAGACCCGCGATCGTGCGCGCCTACCTGCCCGCTCGGGACCGGATCGCCCTTGATGCGGCCGTCGCGTCCGTCGAAGTGGCGCTGGGGCACCTCCAGGCATTCGGGTTGCGATCGATCGGCGAGCTTCGGACGCGGCTGGTCGACGAGGCGGACTGGGCCGAGGCCTGGAAGTCCCACTTTCCGGTCCTGCGCATCGGTCGGCGGCTGGTCATTCGGCCCTCCTGGCGGCGTCACCGGCGTGCACCCGACGACGTGGTGCTCGCGCTCGATCCGGGGATGGCCTTCGGGACCGGCCTCCATCCGACGACCCGGTTGTGCCTGGCGGCGATCGAATCGCTCGCGGACCGTGGCGTGCTCGCGCGGGCGCGCGTGCTCGATGTCGGGTGCGGCTCCGGGATCCTGGCCATCGCGGCGCTGAAGCTCGGGGCGGCGCTCGCCACCGGCCTGGATACGGATCCGATCGCGATCGAATCCACAGCCCGTAATGCCCGCATGAACGGCTTGGCCCGTCGGGTCCGGGTGCGGGGGGGCAGCCTGCCGAGTGGGGAAGCGCCTTTCGAGGTCGTGCTTGCCAACCTGATCGCCGGTGTCCTCGTTCAACTAGCCGGGGCCCTCCACGACGAGCTGCGGCCCGACGGGATCCTGCTGGCCTCGGGGATCTTCGTCGATCGCGAACCCGACGCGCGCGCGGCATTCGAGGCGGCCGGGTTGCCCGTGCGCGGTCGCTGGGCGGAAGGGGATTGGGTCGCGCTGGAGGCGGTTCGGCCGGCCTGACGGGCAGCGAGCCGCCGGCCGCCTACAATCGGACCGATGGCATCGTTCTTTCCAGTCCTCCTCGGAACGCATATCGTCCTTGCGGTGAGCCTGTTCCTGCCATCCATCCTGCTGCCGTTCGCCCTCCGCACGCGACGGGCCGCCGTCGAATCGTCGAGCCGCCTTGTCCGGGCGCTGCTCTGGGCGCAGACCCGTGGAACGCTGGTCGTGGGTGCTGGCCTGGCGCTCACGGGGCTCGGGCTGGTCGCGGCCCTGGGACCGGCGATGCTCGGCCAGCCCTGGCTCCTCGTGGCCATATCGATCTACTTCGCGAACTTGGCGCTTGCCTTCTTCATCCAGCGGCCGAGCCTTCGGCGCCTGATCGGGATTCGGGCCGCCGCAGATGACCACGCGTGGCGGGAACGGGCACGCCGGCAGCGTTACCTGTCCTACTTGATGGCCGGTCTTGTTGGCACCATCGGGTTCCTGATGAGCTCGAAGCCGGTGCTCTGGTGACAGAGCCCGATTGCCTCTTTTGCCGGATCGTGGCGGGCCAGATTCCGTCCACGCGGTTGCACGACGACGACCTGGTCATCGCGATCCGTGACAACGCGCCCCGCGTCCCCACCCACGTCCTGCTCATCCCCCGACGCCACATTCCATCCGCCGCCGACCTCGTCGAGACGGATGGGCCGCTCCTCGGGCGGCTGTTTGCGGTCACTGCGGACATCGCGCGGTCGGAGGGGATCGCCGACGCCGGGTACCGCCTCGTATCCAACGTCGGAGCGTGGGGCGGCCAGTCAGTCGATCACCTGCACATCCATCTGATGGGTGGGCGCGCGTTCGAATGGCCACCCGGATGAGCGCGGTTCATCGGCGCAGGGGGTCGCCGGATCGTCCTGGCAACCGTTGGGCAGGGCGTCGCGCGATCGCCGCCGTGCTGGTTGGATGGGCGGGGATCCTTGGGGGCTGTGCGCCGGCCGTCCCGACCGTCCCGACCGTCCCGACCGTCCCGACCGTCCCGACCGTCCCGCTCGCATCCGTGGGGCCGACGCGGACGGTCTCGCCTGCCGTCAGCCAGACGCGGGGGGAGCTAGTCCGCGCCTTGGGCGCCGCCAACCTGGTCCTGGCCGACACCCAGGCACCCGTGCGGCCCGCGGAAGCGGCACTACTTGCCGCGGCTCCCCGCGCGGTCTTCCAGGTCACCCTCCCGGCAGATCCGACGCGTGGTTTCATTGTGGTCTACGAATTCGCCGATGCGGCCCGCGCGGCTGACGCCGCTGCCGAGGAGCAGCGGTACCTCGCGAGCGGTCCAGGCCGGGTCCAGACGGCCCCGGGGACGATCCACATCATCCGCCAGATCGGCCCCACCGTCGTCCTCTATGACTGGTTGCCTGGTGCGGCCGAGGATCTCGCGGCGCCGAAGATCCAGGGGGCGCTCGAGACGCTGGGGGTCGGCTTCCCGGTCGATGGCTAGGCTGGGCGGCGGCCGCTTCGCGCCCCGATAGGTATTTGACCACGTTTGACCCGCCCGGAAGCCTCCGCTATGCTCCGCCAGCCTTTGACGGGAATGGCCGCAGAGGACGCGTCAGTGCCGGTTGGCCGCGAGCCTGACGTTGGTGGCATGACCCACGGCCTGGGGAGGTGAACCGGGATTGGCAGAAGTCCGAGTGGGTGAAAACGAGTCGTTCGAAAGCGCCCTGCGTCGCTTCAACAAGAAGATCCAGCAGAGTGGCATTCTCGCCGAGGCTCGCCGACGTGAGCACTACGAGAAGCCATCGGTGAAGCGGAAGCGCAAGGAAGCGAAGCGCAAGAAGAACGCCCGAACGCAGGTCGGCTGAGCGGGCTCAGCCCGACTTCCAGCCCTGCCCTCCCACGGGCCAATCGGTGGTTCATCGTCGTCCCCGACGGTGACCCAACCCGCCCGAGGTGCCAGACCGGTGTCCCTTCGAGATCGCGTACAAACCGATATCGCCGCCGCGATGCGTGGCCGCGACGCGCTGCGCCGAGACGTCCTGCGCATGGCGTCCAGTGCCGCCTACAACGTTGAGAAGCGCAACGGCCATGCCCTGACCGAGGACGAGTTCCTCGCCGTGCTCAGCCGCGAGGTCAAGACGCGACGGGAATCGGTCGAGGCCTTCCGTGGCGCCGGCCGCGAGGATCTCGCGACGAAGGAAGAGTCCGAGATCGCGATCCTCTCGGAGTATCTCCCACAGGCGCTGTCCGAGGCCGAGACCGCCGAGCTGATTCGCGAAGCCATCGCGGCCACCGGCGCCGCCTCCGCCAGGGACATGGGCAAGGTGATGGGCTGGCTTGCTCCGCGAACGCGTGGCCGCGCCGACGGAAAGCACGTCAGCGAGCTCGTCGTCCAGGCGCTCGCCCAGACCGATCTCGCCGTCCACGACGGCGGGACACACTGAGGCGCGGCGGCAGGCCATGATTCGAATGAACGCATGCTGACCTCCGGCACGCCAGCACTGGCCCGCTTCACCCGCAGCGACGCCTCGCGCTTTGCGGTCGCCGCGCTCATCCTGAGCGTCGCGCTGACGGCCATTCTCGGTGTGGACATCGTGCCTGCGGGTGCGCTCGATGTTCGCGCCGGCGAGCTCGCCCCGCGGGACATCGCGGCGCCGCGCGCGATTGAGTTCAACAGCCTCCTCGAGACGAACGAGGACCGAGCAGCGGCCCGCGCGGCGGTCGAGCCGCAATATGACTTCACGAGTGAGAATGCGATCGCGATCGCCGGGGAGCAGTTCACCGCCTTCGCGGCTCGGGTCGCCCGGATCGATACCACCTTCGCCGCCGATCTAACCCCGAGCGAGCGCGTCTCCCTGCTGGAGACGGCCGATCCGGACCTGTCGACCGCCGCGCGCGAAACCCTGATGCGCCTCGACGCCACTCGCTGGGAGGCCGTCCGAGCCGAGGCCGCGCGGGTCCTGGATGCGACGCTGCGAACGGAGCTTCGCGACACAGAGGTCGCCGAGACGAAGGGCCGCCTATCGAGCCGGATGGCCGGCGGGCTCGACGAATCTGAACGCATGCTCGCCGCCGAGCTGATCGGCTCGCTCCTCGTCCCGAACTCCTCGTTCAGCCCTGAACTCACCGCGCAGGCGCGTGACCGGGCCGTGGAGGCCGTGGTGGAGATTCGAGTGCAGGTCCTCCAGGGCGAGGTGATCGTGCGCGAGGGCACTCGCCTCGATGCCGGCCAGATCGAGAAGATCGAGGCACTCGGCCTTGGCGAAGAGGCTCCCGATCTGGCGAGCTTTGCCGGGTGGCTGTTGCTCGCGGTCCTCATCGCGATCTTGTTGCTGAGCTGGATCTGGCGGTTCCGGCCAAGGCTCTGGCATCGCGACAACGTGTTGATTCTCGTCGCCCTGCTGATCGTGGGTGCCACGCTCGCGCTCAAGGTCACCGCGGGGCGCCCGACCCTGCCGTTCTTCCTGCCGACCGCCGCCATCGCGATGCTCCTCGCCGTGCTGCTGGATGCCTCGATCGCCACAATCGTGATGGCGCTGATTGCGCTGATCGGAGGCGCGGCCAATGGCGCCTCGCTCGAGTTCGCGACGTATACCTTCCTGGGTGGGATGGCCGGCATCCTGGGCGTGCGGCGAGGCGACCGGCTCCAGGTCTTTCTCCAGGCGGCCGTCGCCGTGTTTGTCGTCAACGCCCTGGTCGTCACGATCTTCTCGCTGCTCGGCGCCCGCGACCTGCGCGGGATCCTTGAGCTGACACTTGCCTCGCTCGTATCGGCCGCCGGCTCGGGGATCGCGGCGGTGGGATCGTTCGCCGTGCTGGGTTCGGTGTTCGGCATTCTCACCGTGTTCCAGCTGCTGGAACTTGCCAATCCGTCCCAGCCTCTGCTGCGCCGACTGCTGGTCGAAACGCCCGGCACGTACCACCACTCACTGATGGTGGGGAACCTCGCCGAGCGGGCCGCGGAGGCGATCGGCGCAGATCCGCTGGTGACGCGCGTGGCCGCCTATTACCACGACGTCGGCAAGCTGGCGAATCCCCTCGCGTTCATCGAGAACCAGGCCGGTGGGGAGAACATCCACGATCAGCTGGACCCGGTGGTGAGCGCCGGGATCCTCAAGCAGCACGTCGTCGACGGCATCGACCTTGCCTACAAGGCCCGCTTGCCGAAGGCCCTGATCGCGTACATCCCCCAGCACCATGGGACCGCCGTCATGGGCTTCTTCCACGCTCGCGCGGCGGATGTTGCGGGGCCTGGGGTGGCCGTGGACGAGCGCCGATTCCGTCATTCCGGGCCGAAGCCGCAGAGCCGCGAGGCCGCCCTGATCATGCTGGCCGACGGGGTCGAGGCGTCCGTCCGGTCGTTGACGGCTCGGGACGAACCGGCGATCCGGGCGATGGTCTCGCGGATCATCGATGAGCGGACCGGCGACGGACAATTCGACGAGTGCGATCTGACGCTGCGCGACCTCGACCGCATTCGCGAGGCATTCGTCGGGCAGCTCCTGGGCATGTATCACACGCGGATCGCCTACCCGCAGAACACGGTGGTCGAGCTCGATTCGCGGCGGACCGCGGGTCGTGGAGGCGGCGGCGCGGGTTCGTGACACGGTCGATCTATCTCGGATCGTGTCGCGTGGATCTGACCGTTCGCGACGGAGTGGCGTCGCCAGTTGCTGGCTCGGCCGCGGCGCGAGCAGTCGCTGCGGCTGCTGAGGCAGCAGGCGCACCGACCCCATGTGGGATCGGGCTGATTCTGTCTGATGACGGCGAGCTTGCATCGTTGAACGCAGCCCACCTTGGCAAGGACGGCCCGACCGATGTGCTGGCTTTCCCGCTGTTCCCAGCAGACGCGTTTCCGCCTCATCCCGGTCGTGCACCGACGAAAACGTGGTGGCCGCCGTTCGCTTTGCCGCCCGGCCGCCGACCGCACCTTGGCGACATCGTCGTCTCAGTGGAACGCGCTGCCGAGCACGCCGACGGCGGTCGCGGCGGACAGACCGGCGACGTTGAATGGTCGGTCGCCGATGAGCTCTTGCTACTCGTAACCCACGGCACGCTGCATCTGTGCGGTTGGGATCATGCCGACCCCGAGGAGGAGGCGGCAATGCGCGGCCTCGAGCGGCGCCTGCTGGGGCCGGCGAACTAGCCCTCGTCTTCGTCCATCGCGGCCAGCATCATCGCCACCCGATCGAACCCGCCCCGCGCATCGTCGCCAGCCACATCGTGAATGTCGCGCTCGAGCTCCGTCGATGTCGAAGAGATTGCGTTGGAGCGCCTATGCGCGGCTTGTCAGACCTTGGACGGCGGTTGCGCCGACCGCATGTGTGCGACTGCTACCATCGGGCCGGGCCCTCCAGGACGGGATCGGGCCCTGTTCGGCTGCCCGGAGGGATCAGTGAAGCTCGTGGTCGGCCTGGGAAATCCTGGGTCGCAATACGCCCGGACGCGCCACAACGTCGGCTGGCTGGCGATCGATCGCGTTGCGGATCGCGCCGGTTGGGCGGGGCGTGGCCGCCAGCGCGATGCTTCGAGCGTGGTCATGGGCCGTTATCGAAGCCTGGACCTCACCCTCGTCAAGCCACTCACCTTCATGAACGATTCGGGCGTGGCGGTGCGCAAGGTCCTGGCTCGCGAGCACGCGCCGCTCACCGACCTGCTGGTCGTTGCGGACGACTTTGCCCTGCCGTTTGGCAAGCTTCGTTTCAGGGAGGGTGGCAGCCACGGCGGCCACAACGGGTTGCGCTCGATCATCGACGAGCTCGGCACGGAGAAGTTCAGCCGGCTGCGCGTCGGGATCGGTGAGCCCGGCCAAGGCGCGATCGATCATGTCCTGTCGACGTTCGCACCCGACGAGTCGGCCAGGCTGAACGAGCTGCTCGATGTCGTCGCCGATGCCGTTGAGGCCTGGGCCCGCGACGGGACAAGCAAGGCATCGAATCACTTCAACAAGTTTGAGCTTCGGCCGTCCGACGCCACGCGGACCGCGTCGCCCGGCGAGGTGGACGGCCCGCCCGATGCCGCCGGTATCCGGCGGACGCGCACGGGTTGGCGCCGGATCCTCCCCGGGAAGACCGAGGACTGATGCCGACACCGTCACTTCGCGGGCGCCGCGGTCGCGATCGACGCATCGCCGAGCGAGTGGCAACCGACTTCGCTGCCCGCCACGCATCGATCGCCGCCACGGATCGCGAATCCCTCGACTTCGATGTTGCTGAAGTCGACGCGGAGGTCGCGGACGCAATCCGTGCCCGGCAGGCCCCGTCGAAGGAGCAGATCGCCCGTGAGGCGCCGGTCGCCCGACGGCGCACCGTGGCCCGCGCGGGCCACGTTGCGCCAAGGCGACCCGCGGCCTCGGCAGGAACCGGCCACCGCCTGCCAGATCTGTCGGCTCTGCCGCCGCTCCTGGCCGCGACGGGCACCTTCGCCGCCCTGACAGAGCGTCTCGGCGACCCGGGCGAAAGCGGTCGACGGGTCGGCCGTCACGTCGGGCTCGTCTCCATGCCCCATGGCGCCAAGAGCTACCTCGCGGCGGCGCTGGCGCAGGGCGCCACCGGCGAGCGGCTGGTCTGGATCGCACGCGATGCCGAGATCGGCGACCGCGTGGCTGAAGAGCTCGCGGCCTGGCTGGGGGATCCGGCCGCCGTCGTCACCCTGGAGCCGCGAACTGCGCTTGCCTATGAGCGTAGCGAGCTGGTGGCCGACGAGACCGCGGCCCGCGTGGCGACGCTCGCAGCGTGGCGCGGCGGCCGCCCCCGGGTCATGGTCGCGAGCGTGCAGGCACTCCTCCAGCACACGATCGGGGCGGCCGACCTGCCGGCTGCACCTCGCGAACTTCGACGCGGCATGCGATGCCACCTCGAAACCCTGCTCCGTGAACTGTTTGATCTGGGCTACGTTCCGGTCCTCGAAGTCGCCGGCCGGGGCGAGTTTGCTCATCGCGGCGGAATCGTCGACGTGTTCCCGCCGTCGTTGCCACTGCCCATCCGGATCGAGTTCTTCGGGGACGAAATTGACGTGCTGCGCGCCTTCGACCCCACGGACCAGCGGACGGTCGAGCCGGTCGATGCCGCGACTCTCCTGCCGGCCTCGGAATTCCTCCTGCCGCCCGGTGGCGCCGCGGCGATTGCGCAGCGACTGGGTCGCGCTGCCGCGCGCCTGCCTGAGCGGCTGGCCGACGACCTCGCCCGGTTCGGCTCCGAGGCCGCTGCCATCGGTCGATCGCCGGAGGCCACGCGTGCGCTGCCCGTCGGCGACGCTGCCGAGATCTGGGCTGCGCACCTCGCCCCGGCGACCGGACTCGATCACGTGGAGCCCGGGACGCTTCTGCTCATCGACGAGCCGGGTGACATCGCAGAAGCCGCCGAGTTCCTGTGGCGCCAGGCGGACGAGCGACAGATGGAACTCATCGCTGCCGGGGAGCTGCCGAAGGATTGGCCGAAGGCCTATCTCGAGGCGAGTGACTGGAAACGGCGATTGGGGGCCGCCCGGACCCTCGAACTCACGTGGGAGTCGGCCCCGGCGCAGGACGTGACGATCGCCAGGGGAGGGCTGTCGTCCGGTGATCCGTTCGGCTGGCGCGAGCCGGTCCTGCCGCCCGGTCGCGCCAGCCGATTTGCGGAATCAATCGCGACGTGGGCGGCCGACGGTACCCGCATCGTCATCGCTTCGGATCAGGCCCCACGGCTCGCCGACCTCCTCGCGGAATCCGGTCGGCCGGTCGGTGTCGGTGGACATGTGGGGGAGGTGCCGCCGCC
>JANPDO010000127.1:0-3433 GCA_031431535.1 Chloroflexota bacterium | reverse complement strand
CTGGATGAACGCTCGTGGATTGAGCAGAAATCGACCAAAAGTGTTGAATCTGCCAGGGGACCACTTCTATTCGTGTGGAAAGCGGTACTGCCAGAACCGTCCCCTACCGAGTTGTCCGTCGTCATCACGAGGAGCCCGAGTGGGCCGATACCACGGCGGCTCCCAATTGCACCGCGGAGCATCACTTATGCGCTCGTGAGGTGGATCTCGACCAGGCCCTCACCGAGTCGGCGGTTGATCTCGGCGAGGAGTTCGGTGTCGTAGGCGACGCCGCTCCGCAGCTCCATCGGGAGTGACGCTCCCCCGCCTGGCGCCGGCAGGTGGATGACCACCCGGGTGTCACCCGGACGAGCCCGCAACACGGAGCGGAACGCCTCCATGGCCCCGATCACTCGATCGCTCCCGGCGATCGCGGCGAACCGAACATGCAGCACGGTGGTCGGTCCGGCGTCGACCGGGGCGTCGGCTTCGTTGCTGGCAACGATCCGCTGACGCGCCTCGTCCGGGATGGCTGGCCCATCGTGATCCTCGGACGGCCGAACACCACCCGGAAGGTCGAGATGGGCAGCCATGGGCGCCACTGGCGCGATGACCGGGAGATCCACCGGGGGGGAGCCGCCTGCGCGACGGGGCGACACGAAGGGCACGGCGGCGGCGGCGGCACCCACCGCCACCCGATCGTTCGCACGTCCCGGTTCCACCGCAACGCGGGGCGGTGCCGGCATCTCCGATCCGGGCCCACCGGATTGCGGCGGCCCGCCATACCGCTCGCCGTTCCCGCCGTTCCCGCCGTTCCCGGACGCCCGACGTCCCGAACTTCGATCGGCTGACGCGACCTGACGGGCGAAGGCCTCCGGGCCAGCGGCGGACGCGTCGTCCCAGTCGAGGACGAAGTCGGCGAGGAGCGAGATCTCCTCGGCCTTGTGGTCCACCTTGCCGGCCACCAGCAGGATCGCCCCGTCTCGCCAGGTCGGGCCGCTCTGTTCGAACAGACGCGGGAACACCACGACCTCCACGCTGCCCTGGAGGTCCTCGATGGTCACGATCGCCATGGTGGCCTTGGCCTTGGTCACGACCGTCCGCCGCCCCGTGACGATCCCCGCGACCACCACCCGTTGTCCGTCGAGTGACTCGTCGCGCAGGTCGGTCGAATACGCCGTCACGAACTGCGGGAGGCGCCCGGCCACCTCCCCCATCGGATGCTCGGACAGATACAGCCCGAGCAGCTCCTTCTCCCAGCGCAGGCGCTCCCGTACGGGCACCTCCGTGGCCGCGGGAAGCGGGCGCTCAAAGGCCGTCGCGTCGGCGGCTCCAAGATCGAATAGCGAGGTCTGCCCCGACACTCGATCGCGCTGGGTCGCCTGCGCCGCGGCCAACGCGTCCTCGAGCCCGAGCAGGATCTGGGCCGGGTGGCCGAAGGCGTTCAGCGCGCCGACCTTGGCCAGCGCCTCCAGCACCTTGCGGTTGCCCAGGCGGAGGTCAATCCGGGTACAGAAGTCGGTCAGCGAGCGGAACCCGCCACCCTGGTCGCGTCCCGCAATGATCGATTCGATGGCGCTCTGGCCGACATTCTTGACCGCCAGAAGACCAAACCGGATGGCGTCACCCTCGACGGTGAACTCGAGCTGACTCGTATGAACATCGGGCGGCAGGACCCCGATCCCCATCCGTCGGCATTCCGCCACGGCGGCGGCCACCTTTTCCTCATTGGAGCGGAAGGCCGTGAGGACGGCGGTCATGTAGTCGACCGTATGGTTCGCCTTCATGTAGGCGGTCTGGTAGGCGATCAACCCGTAGCACGTGGCATGGGCCTTGTTGAAGCCGTACCGTTCGAACGGTTCGAAGGCCTTGAAGACAGCATCGATGACGTTCGCTGCGACGCCCCGCTCGGCCGCCTGGGTGACGAACTTCTCCTTCTGCGCACGCAGCACGGCCGACTTCTTCTTGCGAATGGCGTAGCCGAGGGTGTCCGCCTCCGGCCCGGTGAAGCCGCCCAGGGCGATCGCCGCGGACATGATGTCCTCCTGGTAGACGAAGATCCCGTACGTCTTCGCCAGGTACGGCTTGAGCAGCGGATGCAGGTAGGTGACCGGCTCCTGACCGTGCTTCCGTCGGATGTAGGCGGGGATGTTGTCCATGGGGCCGGGCCGGTAGAGCGCGACCATCGCGGCCAAGTCGTAGACCGAGGTCGGGCGCAGGTCGCGGATGTAGCGCCGCATCCCAGCCGACTCCAGCTGGAAGATGCCGGTCGTCTCACCCGAGGCGAGCAGTTCGAAGGTCTTCGCATCGTCGAGTCGAAGTTGGTCGAGGTCAATCTCGATCCCGCGGTTGGCTCGCACCAGATCCACGGCCTGGCGCAGGATGGTCAGGTTGGAGAGACCCAGGAAGTCGAACTTGAGGAGGCCGAGGGCCTCGATGGCGTGCATCTCGTACTGGGTCATCAGCCCGTCCGAGTTGGTCGCCTTCTGGAGCGGCATCAGCTCGGTCAGGGGCGCGCGACTGATGACCACGCCCGCGGCATGCGTGGACGCGTTCCGGGCGACGCCCTCGAGGTGACGGGCGAAGTCGATGATCCGCTTGACCGCCGGGTCCGCGTCGACCTGCTCCTTCAGCGCGGCGGACTGGAGCGCCTCGTCCAGGCGGATCCCGAGCTGGTTGGGAACGGCCTTGGCGATCCGATCGACGTCGCCGTAGCTGTGGCCGAGCACCCTCCCGACGTCCCGGATCGCGGCCCGGGCCAGCATCGTGCCAAAGGTGATGATCTGGGCCACGTGATCCTGGCCGTACTTGCGCCCGACGTAGGCGATGACCTCCTCCCGCCGGCCGTCCTCGAAATCGACGTCGATGTCCGGCATCGTGACCCGGTCCGGGTTGAGGAAGCGCTCGAACGGGAGCTGGTAGAGGATCGGGTCGACCGGCGTGATCCCAAGGGTGTAGGTCACGATCGAGCCCGGCGCCGAGCCCCGACAGGTCGTCTGGATGCCCTGTTGGCGGGCGAACGCGATGAAGTCAGCCACGATCAGGAAGTAGCCGGCGTAGCCCATCGACAGGATGACGCCCAGCTCGTAATCAAGGCGCGTCTGCAGTTCGACGGTGACCGTGCCATAGCGGCGCTCGAGGCCGCGCTGGCATTCGGCCCGCAGCCAGCTTTCGACCGTGTGCCCGTCCGGGACCGGGAAATGCGGGATCCGCAACTGGCCGAGCGGTAGCTCGATATCGGTCATCTCCGCGATCCGGCGGGTGTTGCGAATCGCTTCGAGGTTGTCCGGAAAGAGCGCCGCCATCTGGGCGGCCGACTTGAGATAGAACTCCGGCGTCTCGAAGCGCAACCGGTTGGGCGTGTCCAGGTTGTTGCCGGTGCCCACGCAGAGCAGGACGTCGTGCGCCTCGGCCTGGTCGGGTCGCACGTAATGGAGGTCGTTGGTCACGACCA
>JANPDO010000126.1:0-5975 GCA_031431535.1 Chloroflexota bacterium | reverse complement strand
CTCACCCGGACCCAGATGATCGAGCACGTCTGGGACTTCGCCTACGACGGCGATTCGAACGTTGTCGACGTCTATGTTCGTTACCTGCGCCAGAAGATCGATCGCCCGTTCGGGCGGGAATCGATCCAGACCGTCCGGGGAGCGCGGAGCGCCTCCCAGGCCGCAAATCAGACCGAGCGCATCCGGTTCAACCTCCGCAGCTTCAGTCCCGCCGTGACCGCGGTCAAGACGATCGTCGCCGCGATCGAGATGCGCACGATCGTGTTGAAGGCTTCCACGACACTCGCCTCACGGGCCGTGGCTGTCGGTGGGTTTACTAGGACGACCCAGTTGCCGAGGGCCAACGACAGGATCCCGATCGCAATGACCGCGATGTCAACCGCGGCGTGCGACGCGACCCGGAACCGCGTCCACCCCGGCCTGATGAGGTTTACGACAGGGGTCAAGAAGGCCACCACGAGGACCGCCACCCCCGGCGCAAACACGTCCCGCCATCCCGGTCCGGGCTCAAAGAAACCGATCTGCCCCGGCACGCCGATCTGCACGGCAATCGTCAGCACGACCGCGATGACGCCGATCTCCAGGACGGAGGTCGTAACCGCGACCGCACGCGAGTGCTCCTTGCCGAGGAGCTGCACGGCGATGCCGTCGAGGGTCGAGACATCGACGTCGGGGCCCATCGAATTGACGGTCCGCGGGTCCCAGCCGTCGGGATCGCCTACCCACCGCCGGTCCATGACCACAAAGATCGACGTCACGATGACGAATTGGAGCGCGAGCGGCGCCAGGAACCCGGTCAGGCCCGACCAGATCGAGACCGACGCAACCGCCGCGATGACGGCGATCAGCAGAGTGATGACTACGTTGACGGCCAGCACCTTCATGTAGCTCGGGATGAGCTCAGGGCCGATGAGCCGGCGACCGAACGTCACCGAACGCTCGTCGCCCCGATAGCGCGCGGCGACGGCCATCGGGTGCCCGAACTCCCTGAGGATCTCCGCTTCCTCGGTCTCGACAAACGGGCGGCCATGGGCGGCCGCCTCGTCCTCGATCCGGGACTGCAGGTTGTCGGACAGCTCATTGATGATGTCGTCCTGTTGGCCGCGTGGCAGGTGATCCCTGACGGCGCGGAGATATCGATCAACCAGGGTCATGTCGGGATCTCCTCAAGGATCCGCTCGAGCGACGCTTCGAGCTCGGTCCATTGCTGGAGCAGCCGGCTCAGGGTCACCTGGCCGGCCGCCGAAAGTCGATAAAAACGCTTGGGCCGTCGGTCCTCCTCGCGCCATTCGCTGTCGAGGAGGCCCTGCGTCTCGAGCCGGCGCAGGAGCGGGTACAGGGTGTTCTCGTCGATCTCCATGCCCTGCTCCGCCAGCGACTTGCGGAGTGCATAGCCGTAGTGCTCGCTCCGCAGCCGGGCCAGCACGGCGATGACGAGAGCCCCGCGCCGGAGTTCGAGGCGCAGATTCTCGAACGTGCTGTCAGCGGCGGCGGTGGGAGCGGCGGCGGCGGGTATCATGGCTGGCGCACAGTGTATGACGCACAGTGTGCGCCGTGAAGTACCTGTACCCGGTCCGGCGACCGCCTCAGCTGGCTCCCATGAGGACGCGAATGCATCACCGAACATCCGGGCCAGAGCACTAAACCTGGATAGAGGCGGTGGACCCTCGTACGATGACCTCGGGCGGCGTCTCGATCATCAGGTCGCGCTGACCCTGCCCATTGATGGCGTCGAGGAGCAGCTCGACGGCGGCCGCACCCATCTCGAAGTTGGGCATCCGGACGGTGGTCAGTGGGGGATCGAGGTGGGCCGCCAGCTCGTGGTCGTTGAAGGCGATGACGGACATGTCATGGGGCACATGGATCGAGGCGTCCCGTAGTCCCGCCAGGACCCCGATTGCACCCAGCAGGCTGGCCACGAACAGTCCAGTAGGTCGCCGCGAATCAGCGGTGGCGACCAACGCATCGATCCCTCGCCGGCCGCCTGCCAGCGTGGGCGACCCGGACGTCACCCGGAGCGGGTCCACCGCCAGCCCGGCAGCGTTCATGGCGGTCCGGAACCCGTGTTCACGCCGCCGAGCCGTGTCGGTCTCCGCGGCCAGCCCGACATACCCGATCCGGCGATGCCCCAGGCCCACGAGATGCTCGACGGCGAGTGCGCTGCCGCGCTCATCGTCCACCACGACCGAGCCGTGAACGCCGACCGTCCTGCGGTTGACCAGGACGAGTGGGATGCCTCGCTCGGCCAGTTGCATGACGAGGCGATCGTCGAGCGTGGCGAACGCCACGATCAGTCCATCGACGCGCCCGTCCTCGATGAGCCGTGAGTATGAATCCTCGACCGTGGATCCCTGGGCGACGCGTTCGAGCGCCTCGGCTTCCACGACGACCACAAGGCGGCCGGCGGCTGCCGCGGCGGCCTGGATCCCATGGGTCACCTCGCTGAAGCCCACGTTCTCGAGGCTCGGAATGATCAGTCCAAGGGTGTCAGTTCGGCGCGTCCGAAGACCGCGAGCGAGGGCGTTCGGGCGGTAGTTGAGCTGTTCTGTGGCGGCCAGGATTCGGTCCCGCGTGGCCGGTCGAACCGCCTGGCTCGGATCTCCGCGCAGGACGCGCGATACCGTCGAAGGATCGACCTCGGCCAGTCGGGCAACGTCGCGGAGCGTCGCCACTCAGCCGGCACCCTCGGTGACCGGAACGCTTTCAGCGGCACCTTGGCGCTCATGGCGGGGCCCAACGCCGATCGCCCCGGATTCCAGCCAAGCCGCGAGTTCCGCATCCGTGTGGCCAAGCTCGCCACCCAGGATCGCGGCGTTGTCCTGGCCCAGGTCCCCCCCGAGGTGCCGCACCTTGCCGGGCGTGTCAACGAGTCGCGGGATCGCGTTCTGGACGCGGGCCGGGCCAAGGATCGGGTCGTCCACTGTGGTGATCGTCTCGCGGGCCAGGTACTGCGGATCCTCGAAGATGTCGGCGATCGAGTAGATCGGGCCGATCACCGCCTGCTGCTCCTCGAAGGCGGCCTGGACCTCGGCACCGGTGTGGTCGGCGATCCACGCCCCGATCACCCGGTCCAGCTCCTTCTGGTGTTCCACCCGCCCGGTGTGGTCCTTGAACCACGGCTCGTCGATGATTTCGGGGTGGCCGACCAGGCGCATGACCCGCTCCGCGATCGACTGCGAGCTGGCCGACAGGCCCAGCCACCGACCGTCCGACGACTGGTAGGCGTTCCGCGGCGCGGTCCATTCCGTGCTGCTGCCGGTCCGGCCCTGGACCAGGCCCAACTGGTCGTAGACGAGCGCCTGCGGCCCCAGCAACCAGAAGAGCGGCTCGTAGATGGCGAGGTCGATGACCTGGCCTGGCGCCTGGTGCTGGTCCCGGTGATAAAGCGCGAACATCGCCGCGAACGTCCCGAACAGCGAGGCCACGCCGTCACCCAGGGCAAATGGCGGGAGTGTCGGCGGGCCGTCCGGCTGGCCGTTGATGTGGGCGAACCCACTGATCGACTCGGCCACGGTCCCGAACCCGGGTCGCGGCGAGTACGGGCCGGTCTGGCCAAAGCCCGAGGTCCGCACGATGACGAGGCGCGGATTGAGCGCATGGAGCACGTCCGGCCCCAGCCCCCAGCGCTCCATCGTCCCCGGCCTGTAGCTCTCAATCAGGACATCGGCGGTCGTGGCCAGCTCCCGGAGCAATTGGGCGCCTTCCGGCTTGCTGAAGTCGATCGACACGAAGCGCTTGTTGCGGTTGACAAACGCCCACCACAGCGAGACATCGTTCTTCTTCCAGCCCAGCGTTCGGAGCGCGTCCCCGCGCGGGTGCTCGATCTTGATGACGTCGGCGCCAAAGTCCGCCAGCAGCGTGGCGATGACCGGTCCGGCGAACAGCACACCGGCATCGATGACGCGCAGGCCCTTGAGCGGCCCGCCCGTCCAGGGCTTCTCGCGGCGCTCGTCAGCCACGCGGGGCTCAGTCACGGGCGGCTCCCTCGGCGGTCATGGAGCCTGCGGCGGCCTCGGCGGCTACCTCTGCGGCGTACTCGGCGAACGTGCTCCGCGTCTGGATGAACTCCACCCGGATCCCGTCCGGATCGATCATGTAGACGGCAAGGCCGCCCTTGTTCGGGCCGATGGTCGGCGTCACGGGCGCCGAGACCGAGGGCACGCCACGGCCAGTGAGATCCGCATAGAGCGCTTCGAGGTCGTCCACGAAGAAGGCAATGTGGGCGGTGCCCGGGTTGGCCGTGCGCGTGTCGACCGGGGTCTTCTCAACGTTCCGGTACTCCAGCAGCTCCAGGACGACCTCCGACCCCGGCAGGCGCAGGATTGCCGCATGGATGTCGGCGTCCGGGTAGCCAGTGATCTCCCGGATGTAGGGGGCCTGCGGGTTCCAGGCGAAGATGATCTCGAAGCCCAGGATCTCGTGGTAGAAGGCGACCGAGCGATCCAGGTCCGCGACCTGGAGGCCCATGTGGTGCGCCTTGGTGATCGATGCCATGTGTCATGTCTCCTGCGTGCGAGCCTTTGATTGGAGGTCAGAGATCGGCCAGCAGACCGTCCGGATCGGTCACCTGCTGGGCGGCGATCCAGGCGAGGTTGACCAGCACCCCCAGCCCGGGCAGTGCCGGCAGGGGATCCATCAGGCCGTCTCGAATCACCGGTTGAACCAGGCTGTCGTCCATCGGGTGGACACCGGTCCCCGGGATTCCCCACTCGATCGGCGCATCCGTCCGACCGAGAGCACCGAGCACTTGGCTGTGAACGTGCGGGAACATGTGCGGCGCGACCGCCACCCCTGCCTCAGTCGCGCGTTGGACGATCCCGCGCAGCCGCGTGATTCCGCCGTTGGTCGTGGCGTCGACGCGCAGGAAGTCCACTGCCTTGAAGGCGAGGAGCGCCTGCGGGTGGTACGAGCCGCCCTGTTCGTCGCCCATCGCGATCGGCGTGTCGATCCCCGCACGGATCTCGGCCACCATCGCGGCGTCGCCGGGCGGCACGATATCCTCGAACCAGCCGAGCCCGAGGCCGTCCAGCCGCTTGCCGAACGCGATCGCATCGGCGGCGGTCTTGCTGTAGAAGTTGTTGTCCACCCCGAGCCAGGCATCGGGGAAGGCCTCGCGCGCGGCGCGGAGGCGGGCGATCGACTCGTCGGGCGTCGGCGCAATCGGGAGCTTGAAGCGTCGCCAGCCGGCGGCCCACAAGGCCGCGATCTGATCGACCGTCGCCGCTGGCGAGATGGATGGCGGATAGCCGACGATGCCGGTCGCCGGCATTCGCGGACGCTCACCACCCAGATAGGTCGCGATGTCCTGGCCGGCCGACTTTGCGGCCAAATCCCACGCCGCGATATCGACCACGGACAGGGCGCGCATCCCGATCCCCGCCGCGTGGACGGCGTTGTTCGTCCATAACGCCGCGTGGAACGAACCTTCCGGATCGCCCACGTCCCGGCCGACGTAGGCGGGCGCGATGGTCCGGTCCACGAGCGCGGCCAGCGGCCCGTCACGGGTCAGGCAATACGCAAAGCCCCGCAGACCGCTCTCGGCGTCGATCCGGACCAGCGCGAACTCGCGATGGCGCATGATCCATGTCCCGAACACGATCGGGACCTCCAGGCGATGAAGGATCGTGGCGACCCGGACCTGGGTGATTCGGTCAATGGAGGGCATCTCGAGCTCCCTTATGCCGTCAGGTAGCCGTCGTCGCACATCAGCGTGTGCCCGGTGACCAGATCGGCGGCATCGCTGGCAAGGAAGACGGCCGCCCCGATCAGCTCTCGCGGCAGGCCCAGCCGTGGCCGCAGCATCCGCGCCTTGATGAAGTCCGCGGTGATCGACGTCCGCTGGGCCGCCGCCCGGGTGAGGGGGGAGTCCATCAGGGTTGGCCCGATGGCGTTCACCCGCACGCCGCGATCGCGCCACTCGAGCGCGAGGCCACGCGTGACCCCCAGGACGCCGCCCTTGGACGCGAGGTAGGCGC
>JANPDO010000125.1:0-16561 GCA_031431535.1 Chloroflexota bacterium | reverse complement strand
CACCACGATCTCGACGGCACCGTCGCCCGTGGCTCCGATGGTCATCGTCTGGGTGCCTCCGTCGGCGTCGGTCGTGGAGACCCATGTGCCCTGGAACACCGGCCCGCCGATGCTGGGTCGATTGACATAGAAGTTGAGCGCAAGAACGGCGGCCACCACGACGACGGCGGCACTGCTGAGAGCAAACACGGGTCGGGTCACGTGAACCTTCCCCAGGAGCGCGCGCCAGCCGGCGTGCTGCCTGCTCCTGCGCGTCCGCTCGAAGGTGGCGTCGAGCACGTGCTCGGGCAGTCGCGGTGGAGCCGTCTCCTCCAGCCACCTGCTGATCAGTGCGTCAAACCGCTCGTCTGTGGTCATCACGCAGTCCTGTCCTGGGCGACCGTCGACTGCCGCGCGTCGGCTTCGAGCGCCGCACGCATCGCCTCCGTCGAGTAATAAAGTCGTGATCTGGCGGTCCCCTCGGGTATCCCTAGGATCCCGGCGATCTCGGTTGCCGAGAACCCGCTGTAGTAGTGGAGGACGACCACGGCCCGCTGCTCGGGCTTCAGGCGACTGAATCCCCGCTCCAGCTGTTCCCGATCGGCGACTGAACCGGTGTCGTCGCTGATCGAGGCGTCGAGCGGGAGCGGTCGCACCTGCTGCGACCAGCGCCGCAACTGCCTGCCCTGGTCCGCACAGGCGTTGACCACCAGGCGATAGAGCCAGGCGTCGAACCTGTCCGGATCGCGCAGCGAGGGAAGCTGTTGCCACGCGCGAACGAGCGCTTCCTGCACCGCGTCCTCTGCCAGGTCTGCCGACCGAAGGATCAGACGAGCGACCGCGTACAGGCGATCGCCGGCAGAGGTCGCGAGGACTTCGAATGCCTCGTGGTCACCGCGGCTTGCCGCCTCAACGAGATCGCGCCTCATGCCCTCTCCGTCTCCTGCCCGGCCTCGATGACCAGCGCTGTTAGTTATGACGGGAGCCGCAAACCGATCTACTCAATCATGACCGCGAAGGGCGCGAGGCGGCTCGCCGGACGATTGCCAGTGGGACGACGGTCCCACAGCCTTTTCCTATCCGGCCCGGTGGGCCGTCAGTCGAACATAGACCAGGGTGAGCACCAGCGCTCCGACGCCGATCGCAACCACCGCGAGCAACGCAAAGGCCGGATCTCCGACCAGACCGGGGCCCTGTCCGCTGCTGCGCGGGTCGCCGCCGATCCCGGCGCTGGGGCTGGGCGAGGCCGCCATGACTGGCAGCGCCAGCGCGAGCCAGCTCAGCGCGACCGCAAGTCTGGCCGCACCAGGCACCCGGAACGGCGCTCCGCCGAGGGCCGGGTGTCGGTTCATGCCAGGGCCGCCACGAGTGCCCACGCAAGCCCCGCGCCAATCAGCGCGAGCCCCGCGACAAGCGCGGCTGCGAGCAGGATCGGACGACGAGGATGACCGTCGGCCAGCATGCGCAAAGCTTCGGGTTGTTCGACCGTGGCCAGGATCAACGGACGATCGAGCCCGGCCGAGATCCGGGCGGTCCCAGCCGAGTCGAGCCCGGGGACGCCCACGACGATGGCATGTTCGACCGAGGAAACCTGCTCGATCCGCAGCCGGACACGGGTTTGCGGGTCGGTCCCGGCGGGCACCAGTTCGGGCACATCGGCAGCCGTCCCCTCCGATTCACGCACCACGACCACGAGCCCGTCATCGAGCTCCGCGTCATCGATCGCGATCGCATCGAGCCCCTCACGCACGTCGAATGGGACGCGCTCCCGATGATCGTCAACGGTGATCCAGGCGGACCCCCGTTTGAGTTGGAGCCGCGTCCGACGGTAGACGAGCGGACGGTGTGCGTCGTCCTCGAAGTCGATCTCCGAATCCAGCCGGCCCTGCACGCGGACATAGCGGGGCGGCCCGTTGGCGAGCCGTCGGGCCTCAGCGACGGTGACTCGAGTCGTGGTCGCCATCAGCCGACCCACGCGGTGACGGGGCCCGAGCGACCGAATCCCGAGGAGCCAGGCCGTGAGCGCGGCGAGGCCGGCGACCAGCAGGATCGGGGGAGACACGGCCGCGATCATACGCGCCAGACGCGCCGCACCGACTCACGGCAGGGTGCACGGGAATCACAGGGCCCGAAGGAACCGCACGGACACATGGGCGTTGAGGCGATCGCGGCCATTAGTATCGCTTGGCCCCTCCGGGCTGACCGTAACGGTAGGCCGGCCGCTGCGTCCCGGTCAATCGCCGCTGTCCACGGATCATCGGCCTCGGCGTCGAGTTATCCACAGTCTGTCCACATCGCTCTTTCGCAGGGGAGTCACGAACCGGCGCGGCCCGTAGCCGGGTCGAGATCGAGGACCTGGCCGCCGAAGCCGGTCAGGACGATGCGACGCCCGACCATCTCCGCGGCGGTGACCACGTCCGAGTGCGCGACCCGCCAGGCAACGGTGCCGTCCGACTCGATCGCGAAGGTTTCGAGCTCCGCCTGCACGATCACGTGGGCCAGCCGGGGCGAGCCAAGCAGGCCGATGATCGGGGTCGCGGAGCGGTGCTCCCAGCGCGGGTCGCCGCTGGCGACTTCCAGCCCGAACGTATGAAAGCCGTAGGCGACGACCAGCAGGCCGACCGAATCCCAGTGGAGCGCCCGCGGTTCATCGTGGATCACCGACGCGAGCCTGGCACTCCACGCACCGCGCGGACCCTCGAGCCGGAGTTCCGCGCGGCACAGTGGCTCTGGATCCGCGGCGACGCGCGACCCGAGGTCGACCAGATTCCCGCCAACTTCCGAGAGGGCGAAGACCGCCGGACCCGATCCGCTGCCGCCCCAGCGCCATCGAGCGCGCAGCCCACCCGGATACGCGATGGTGCTGTTGCCTGGTTCGGCGGTCACCGGTCTGCGGCCCCACCGAGGCTCAGGGGTGCCCGCCCTGCGCGGTCGCGCCGATGGCTTCAGTCGTCATTCTTGCCTCCGACGCGGCCGGCGACTCCTCGGTGATGGGTGCCACGATCGCATTGGCGAGGATGCGCAGCGTGCCCGGCGGAACCGGAAAGACGGCCGTCGGCAGCCCGGCCGCCGCCCAGACGATCGGAAAGCGGCCCAGATCCGGATCCATGATCACGCGCACCGGTCGAACGTGGCCGATCGGCGGAATACCGCCGATCGAGAACCCGGTCAGGTCATGCGCCTCGCGGGCCGTTGCCCGGCGAACCTCCGACGTACCCGCGACCGCGGCCAGGCGAGCGAGGTCAACCCGGTTGGGCCCGGATACCAGGCACAGGAGCGGCTCGGGCCCGTCCTCTGTCGGGACCACGAAGACCAGCGACTTGACGATTTGCCCGAGCTCGGCGCCAACGGCGGCGGCGGCTTCGACGGCGGTGTGGGTCGACTCTTCAAACCGGGTGATCTCGAGCGTGACGCCCTTACGGGCGGCCGCATCGAGGACCCGCTGGATCGAGGGGTGAGGGGACGCGTCGGGCACGGCCGGAGTCTAGCATCGGCCCAGGCGCCTGGGCCGCACCTGTCTCGAAGCCAAGTGAACCTGTCAGGGCTAACTGCAACGTGATTCTGTCAGTCTCCAGCGATGGAGACGATCACGATGACAGTCCGAGAACAGCGACGGGCCCGGGTTTTGAACCGGATCCTGATGGGCGAGTTGACGATGGCCGAGGGCAGCGCGGGACTCGTTCGGGTCGAGGTCCACGTCGGGCTCGACGGCTCGGTCGTGGCCTTCGGAAGCATCCCATTCTCTGTGCTGGATCATGCCCACGAGCCAACAATGGCGCCGGGCGGCCCTGGATGTCGCTCTCAGGCGCAGGATTGCAACAGACCCCTCGTGGACGGGTGCGCGTTCCGACAGTGCGTACCGTCAGGAAGTCGCGGACCGTCACGCTCATCTGTGCCAGATCTGCGCCTGACGACGACACGACCCGCCGGGGAGTTCGCCGCCCAGCACAGACGTTGGGATGTGCGTCAGGCTGGACGGGCCTTCCATGAGGGGTGCAATGGACCGGACCCGAACCAGGGACCCAGGGTTCGCTCCGGTCAGCGCTCTGCGACAGCCACGACCGCCTCAAATGGCCGGAGGTGGTGCGAGCTGCGCGGCGCGAGCCGGTCGGGAAGGTCAAGATGCGTTCCCACGACCGGCCGCCAGTGGCCCCCTGCCTTGGGTGCCGGAACCCTGACCGACGCAGGGGCCGCCCCGAAGGCCACCATGACCAGGACCTCGGGGCCTGATCCCCGCCGACGATATGCCAGCACGGACGATTCGCCAACGTTGATCAGTTGCATCGCTCCGTCCTGGAGCGACGGCTGCTCGTGCCTGACCAGGAGCAGCCGTCGATAGCAGGCGAGCACCGATTCCGGATCCGCGCGCTGCACCGCCACGTTGCGGGTCGCCCGGTCGGATCCGAGGCGAAGCCACGGTTGGCCGGTCGTGAATCCCGCGCCCGGACCAGCCGACCAGGGGATGGGCGTCCGCGATTGCGAGCGATCCCACCATCGAAAGTTCGGCCCGACCCGCGAAGCCGGAGGATCCACGCTTTCTTCCGAAGGGATCGCCACATCGCCCATCCCGATCTCCTCCCCGTAGTACAGGAATGGTGTGCCGCGCATGGTCAGCTCCAGGGTCGCCGCCGCCTTGGCGATGGCGTCGCGCGCGAGGCCTGCCGCGTCGACGGAGGCAGCCAGCCGCGAAGCCTGGCGGGACTGGTCGTGGTTGGACAGGACGATCGTCGGCCAACGGGCCGGGCCGAACGCCCGCTCGCGCCGCCGGATGGCGGCGCGGACCGCGTCAGCGCGCCATGACCGCGTCAGCAGCTCCCAGTCGAAGACCAGGTGGCGATCGGCCGTGAGCGCAGCGGCGCCCTCAGTCGTGCCCACGAAAAGCTCGCCGACACTCATCCGCCCGCCTGCCTCGTCGACGACGGCCCGAAAGCGCGCGATGAGCGCCGCCAGGTCAGGTTGGTCGATGTCGTAGCGGTGGCGCTGGCGGGTCCATGCCGAGGTGCCACGACGGGTCGGGTTGGACAGCATGTCCGGGTGCTTCAGGAAGACGTTGAACGTGTCGAGTCGGAAGCCGTCGACGCCCCGCGCGAGCCAGCCGCGCACCATGTCGAATTGGGCGGCCTCGACCCCGGGTGCCCGCCAGTCCAGCTCGGGCTGTTCGGCCAGGAAGGTGTGGTGGTAGAACTGTCCCCGTTTCGGCTCGTAGGTCCAGGCGGGACCGCCGAACCAGGATACCCAGTTGTTCGGCGGGATCGGTCGTCCTTCCGGACCGACCCCGGCCGGATCGCGCCAGATGTACCAATCGGCGAACGGCCCGGTCCGCGAGGCGCGCGATGCCCCGAACCAGGGATGAGCGTCGCTGGTGTGGTTCATCACCAGGTCGAGGATGAGCCGCATGCCACGGCGGTGCACCTCGTCAACCAGCCGATCGAAATCGGTCTCCGACCCGAACAGTGGATCCACGAGCGCGTGGTCGCTGACGTCATAGCCGACGTCCCGACCGGGCGATGGGTAGATCGGTGACAGCCAGATGGCGTCGACTCCCAGGCCCCCAGGCCCGAGATGGTCGAGGTGGTCGATGATCCCTTGCAGGTCACCAACGCCGTCGCCGTCGCTGTCCGCAAAGCTCCGGGGGTAGATCTGGTAGATGACTCCGCGCCGCCACCAGTCGACGTCACCCGCGGGGACGAGCGACCCGGTCTCGTGCTTCACGCGTCAGCGTCCGACCGGTAGACCCGGCATTCGCCCGGTTCGAGCGGCTCCACCATCCACTGGTGGCCGTTCGAGCGAAGGGGCCGTACTGCCTGGCCGCCGGACGCCGCGGTGGAGAAGTCTGGCAGCCAACGCCCAGGCGGGTCCCTCAGCGGATGGCGCGGAACACCGAATGTGGTGGTGGGTCGGTCGCCGTCCAGGTTCACCACGCAGAGGTGTCGGCGGGAATGGCCGGCATCGATGACCCAGGCAAGCGTTCGATCCTGACCGGTGGCATCCGGCGGCCGCGCCCAGATGGTCGTGGCGGTCGCCAGATCGTCGCGGAGCTCTTCAGCGAGCCCACGGATACGGCCGACGGTCGCGAACAGGTCGACGTTCGAGCCGAAGACGTACGGACCCCTGGTCGCCGCGAGCCCGGTCGGAACCTGGAAGACATAGTGCTTTGAGTAGTGCTCGCTGGGCGCGGGCCGGTCGCGGACGTCGCGCAGCTCGAAACCGAGGGCCATGTAGCTTGGCAGGTCCGGCACGAGGAGCGCGATGAACAGCCGGGCGACGCTCCCGCTGAGGAAGTACGAATCGAACCGGGGGTCGTCCTTGTCGGCGGTCATGATCGTCAACGTTGGCGTGCACGTACGGGTAGCCTGGTAGTCCAGATACCGGCGCAATCGGGCGCTGAATTCGGGACTGCCAACCGCCACCGATTGCAGGTCGCCGAGGGCGGCGTTCGCGCCAGCCGCCTCGAGGTGATCCATCTCGTCGCCGTAGGCCATGGTGCCGGGCGGAGCCAGGAACGACTCGGCCAGGTAGCCGAACGATCGGACGCCCCGTACCTCACAAATCTCGTCGCGGACGGCACCAAGGATGTCGTAATGGGCGTCGATGTCGGCCGGGATCCCGGTTGCCCGCATTTGCACGTGGGCCATGTCGCCGCGCATGAAATCGAATCCGAACCGATCCCGAAGGTCCGCGTAATGCCCCGTGACATAGCTCCAGACGTGCTCCCGCGGCCGGCTGAAATCCAGCTCCCAGGTTTCGTCGGAGGCGGGCTCGTACAGGGCATATCGGGTCAGCGGTCCAAAGACGCGCGACATCGCCTGCGGTCGGCTGAAGCGGTATTCGCGCCAGGCGAGGCCCATCGCGTCGACCGACAGCGCGGCCGCGGAAGGATCCAGCTCGAGCCCCCGGTACGGCGGCCCCATCGTCGCCGGCAGTGTTTCGAGGCCGGCGGTGTGCAGCTCACGTACGAGTGCGGTCCGCCGCGCTCGGCGCCCGGAAGGATCGTCTGGCGCACCGAACAGCACGCGCAGTCGCGCCCGCTCGTCAAGCGCCTGGAACAGATCATCGGATTCCTCGGGGACATGCGATCTATCGGCCGCCCCGTGCTGGGCAACCCACGCGTGAACCAGGCGCTCAACGTCACGGCCGACGATCGCGCCGCGTTGCGTGATCCTGTGATCGGCCCGGCGGACCCACTCGAAATGGTCCGGTTGGGCGAGGACGATCTCGGCGAAGCGGTCACAGTGCGGGATGACGTCGAACCCCACGACGCGGCCCATGACGTGGAGCAGGTTGACCACGGCGCGGAGCTGCTTCTCGGCCGTATCGAGCGCGGGCCGCACGCGGGCGATGGCGGGATCGAACAGCGCGGCATCCACCTGCCAGCTCGCCGGCCCATACAGACTGCCGACCACCCCGGGCTCGAGAAACGGCAGCAGGTGAATGGCACCCTGGACAGCCGGCAGAGTCAGCGAATATGGGATGACGCCCCACGCCCCACCGACGGTCCGTAGATTGATGCCGACCAGGTTCGCCCGACGGACCCAACCGGCGTCGGTGGCCTGGCGCAGGACAGAGGCCCCGACCGTGGCAAGGTCAGCTTGGTCCGGGTGCCAGGTCTCCGCTTTCGCCAGGGCATCCTCGACCGCGCTCCCAAATCGGGCGGCGAGAATCTCGAGAACCTGGGCAGGCGGAATGGCGAGGGCCTCGTCCGGGCGCAGACCGGGGACAAAGGAGGAATCTCCTGCTCGGTAGCGGTCGAGCGCCCGAACGTCAAGGATGGTCAACGGACGAACTCGACCTCGTAATCGGCGCTGAGGATCACATCCGCTCGTGCCCGGTGAGGGGCGATGATCGAGTGCTCGATCTTCAGGACCTCCTCGATGAAGGGGTCCGCTGGCTCCCGCGCTCGGCGGGCCCGCGCCTCCATCGTCTCGAGCCGGTTGCGGGCGATAAATACCCGCGTATCGACGTTCCTGAGGAGGGTCGTATAGGTCCCCTCGACGACGACCACCCGCGTGCCCCGCAGAGCCATCATCTCCTCCTCGATTGCGTCGTCGGCGTAGACCACGAGGGGCTTGCGGATCTCCGAGGCACCGGAGCGTGCGGCGGCCAGGTGCTTGTCGAGCCAGTCGAGGCGCACTTCCTGGGGCCCGACGCACGCGATGTCCTCGCGCCGTGCCCGATCATTCGATCTCGGGGGCAGGACGAAGTAGTCGTCCTGGCCGAGGACGAGGCCGGGAATTCCAAGCGCCTCGAACGCGTCGACGAGCGCCTTCCCCGTTTCGGACTTGCCGCTTCCGGACTCGCCCGCGACCGAGATCGTGGTCCGACGCGAACGGCTGCGGACCTCCGTCGCCAGGTGCCCGGCAATGATCGCCGACGCCCGGCGGTGATGGTCCTCGATGATGACGACGTCGCCCTTCATGGCACCGGGTCCACCCGTGAGGTGCCCGCCGGCAGGCCGCGCGCGATGAACCCGTGGAGACCCATGAACGCCGCCCCCGGCAGCTTGGGGATGACCGCATCTGCGGTCTGCAGATGGCCCTCCTGGCCCCTGGTGCCGATACGGTTCAGGGCAGGCGCCGTCACCGCGATCGTCCGGCGAACCACCATTTCCCGCCGCCCTCCACCTCGTCGGCCGACCGTCATCGACCGAGGACATACCAGCGGTGGAACCGGTTCCACGGCGCTCGTTACGGAACAGTAGCAGACCGAGTCAAGAGAGCCCCGAGGGACGGCTTTCGCCCTCGAGGAGGATGCTCAGGCGAGGCGGCGACAATCGACCGGGGCTACGCCGGCGGCGCGGTGCTCCTGCGAATGACCAGGCTGATGTCCTGAACCTCGCGCAAGGCACCCACCGGGCCTCCCTCAATCGTCGTCAGCAGCCGCTGGACCGCCCGCACGCCCGACTCGAACAGCGGCTGACTTACGGTGGTCAAGCCGAGATGATCCGCCAACTCGAGATCGTCATAGCCGGTTACGGACAGGTCCGCAGGGACGGACATCCCCAGGGCGCTGGCCCCTTCCAGCACCCCGGCCGCCTGTGTGTCGCTGGCGCACACAATCGCGGTTGGCGGAAGGCGATCGTCCATCATCTGGCGAGCAAGATCCGACGCACGATGGCGCGAGTGATCCCCGATGCCGACGAGCCTCGCTGGCACCTCGAGTCCGGCGCTCGCCATCGCCCGCCGGAACCCGCCCAGGCGGAGCCGGCTCGAGGTGAACGCGAGAGGCGTCCGCGGGATGTCGCCGATGAACCCGATCCGCCGATGCCCGAGCTTGATCAGGTGCTCCGCGGCGATTCGACCGCCCCGGACGTCGTCGGCGACAACGCGCGGCAGCGACCGATGGTGCGCGTCGACCAGTACCGTCGGCAGTCCCGAGCGCTGGATGCGCTCGAGCTCCGACGCGTGCGGCGACAGGGACACGACGATGAGCCCATCCACCCGCTCGGGCCGCGGCAGGTCCCGGAAGACCGCCTCGCGCCGATCAACTGTTTCAACGTTGAAGACAATGAGGTCATAGCCGGCCGCGGCGAGGGTGAGTTCGATGCCGCGCAGCCGCTCGACCGCCGACGGTCTCGTCAGAAATGGCAGGATGACCGCAACCGTCTGCGTGCGTTGGAGACTTAGGCGCCGTGCGGTAGGACTCGGCACGAAGTCGAGTTCCCTGATTGCCGCGAGGACCCGGGCGCGCGTAGCCGGATCGACGTTGGTGCGATCGTTGAGCACCCGACTGACCGTGCCGCGGCCCACGCCCGCCAACCGAGCGACATCGGCAATCGTGATACCCATCCGCTTACCCCTTCATGGAACCGGTCCCATTGTATGGCCGAACGCTCGTGTCCAGAGGCGGCGCAGATGGTCCACGTGGTCCGCTACGTTCGACCGCGCGAGCGCAATCCATGGTCGGCCGATCCGGCACGGGCAGCCCGCATCAAGCCAGTGGCAGGCCGTTCGCCCGGATCACGTCCGCGTACCACGAGGCACTGGCCTTGGGGATCCGGCGGGCGCTCCCGGGCTCGATCCTGTGCAGCCCGAAAGCTCTTGTATACCCCCACGCCCATTCGAAGTTGTCGAACAATGTCCAGGCGAAATAGCCGCCCACATCGATTCCTCGGTCTATCGCCGTTCCAAGGGCCTCGAGGTGAGCGCGAAGGTATGCGATCCGATCCTGGTCGTCGCAGCGGCCGTCGGCATCCGGCTGGTCATCCAGTGCGCAACCGTTCTCGGTTATCAAGAACGCCGTGGCGGGATACCGCTGGTGGAGCTCGAGGAGCACGTTCGTCAAGCCGGCCGGTGCGATCCCCCAACCCATCGTCGTCCGACCCCAACCGGGCTCGGAATACGGCTCCGAGTGGGCCTTCAGCAGCGAACCGTCGACATCGAAGCTGATCCGTTCCGCGTTGTAATAGTTGACGCCGAGGAAGTCGATCGGCTGGGCGATCGACTCCAGGTCCCCGGAACGCAACCTGGGCCGATGGGAACCGATCCAATCCATGAGGTCGGCAGGGTAGCGACCGTTGGCAATGGGCTCGAGGAACAGGTCCACGGAGTTCGACCACACCCGCTCGCGCGCCGCTGCATCCGCTGCGCCTTCTGTCGCGGCGATGTACCACTGGGGATTCAGTGCGATCCCGATCCGGCCGATCGCACGGCTGGCGCGGAACGCCTGGACCGCCAGGCCATGGGACAGCAGAAGGTGGTGGACCACCTGGTACGCCGCGGACATGTCGCAGCGGCCGGGGGCATGGTGGCCGGTACCGTGGCCGAGGAAGGCCTGGCACCACGGTTCGTTGTGGGTGATCCACCCGGCCACGCGGTCTCCGAGCCGCTCGAAGACCGTGGTCGCGTAGTCAACGAATGCCCCGACCGTGTCTCGATCCGTCCAGCCGCCGGTTACCTCCAGGGCGAGGGGCAGGTCCCAGTGGTTCAGGGTGGCGTACGGCGCGATGCCGGCGGCGAGGAGGCGGTCGACCAGCCGGTCGTAGAAGTCGAGCCCGGGCGGATTGACCACGCCGCGGCCGGCGGGAACGATCCGTGGCCAGGCGATCGAGAACCGATAGGCGCCGATCCCGAGCGAGTGCATCAGATCCACGTCCTGAGGCATCCGGTGGTAGTGGTCGCAGGCGACTTCGCCGGTTGATCCATCGACCACCCGATACGGGCGCCGGACGAATTCGTCCCAGACGCTCAAGCCCCGCCCGTCCTCGTCCCAGGCGCCCTCGATCTGGTAGGCGGACGTCGCGACGCCCCACAGGAACCCGGCCGGGAACCGCCCGCCCGAAGCGAGTGGCGCGCTCGATTGTGGGCGTCCCGGACCGACCGCCCCGATCCCGCTAGTTGTCACTGGCTAGCCCTTGACCGAACCCGACAACAAGCCTCGGACGAAGTAGCGCTGCAGGCCGAAGAACACCGCGAGTGGCAACAGCATCGAGACGAAGGCGCCGGCCGTCAGCAGGTGCCAGTCATCGCCTCTGGAGCCGACGATCTCCGCCAGCCGCTGGGTCAGGACCTGGGTATCCGGTTTGGCGCCGATGAAGATCAGCGCCACCAGGTAGTCATTCCAGACCCACAGGAACTGGAAGATCGCGAAGGCGGCCAGCGCTGGGACCGAGAGCGGGAGGATCAGCTGACGGAAGATCGAGAAATGCGACGCCCCGTCGATGAACGCTGACTCGAGGACCTCCCGGGGCAACTCACTGATGTAGTTGTAGAGCAGGTAGGTTGCCAACGGCAGCCCGAACCCGGTATGCGCCAGCCAGACGGCCAGGAAGGTGCCGTTGAGCCCGAGCGTGACGTAGTCGCGCAGAATCGGTACGAGCGCGATCTGGAGGGGCACGACGAGCATGGCGACTACGAGGATGAACATGACCCGCCGTCCAGGGAATCGCATCCAGGCGAACCCGTACGCGGCGAACGCGGCGACCAGGATCGGAATCAACGTGGACGGTACGGCCACGATCAGGCTATTGACGAATGCGCCGCTCATGTCGTCGCCACGCTGTATCTCGATCGACCCGTCGGCGAGGGTGATCTGGTACTCCTTGCCCGTTGCCACGAACCCGTAGTTATCGAGGGTGAAGTTCGTGTTCGCCGTCAGCTGGTTCTGACGGATCTCGATCCGACCAGCGCGCTTGTTGCCGACCCAGGTGACGATGCGGCCGTCTGGGGTCTCGATCCCGGCCCGGAACTCTTCGAAGGTGCCGGTCGCGCCCTCGACGGTCATGATCCCGTTGGGATCGACCCCTTCGGGGAGAGGGAGTTTGGCGGCCGTGACTTCGCCAACGTGCGGGAGGACGGTCCACCAACCGCTGAGCTGGATATCCGTCGCTGTGCGGAACGAGGACACGAACAGGCCCACCGTCGGGACCAGCCACACGAAGCAGACCAGCACGAGGACGACGTGGACGAAGGCGGAGCCACCAACGCGCGATCGGAGGCGTCTCATCGGAATGCCACCTGACCCCGGAACCGGCGAAGGTTGTAGACCATCACCGGGATCACCGCGACCAGCAGGATGATGGCCAGGGCCGACCCGATCCCGAAATTGCGGTTCGTGAAGTACTGGCGGTAGAACTCGGTCGCGATGACGCCCGTCCCAAACTGTCCACCGGTCATCACGATCACGACGTCGAAGATCTTGAGCGTGAGGATGATCGTCGTCGTAGCAACCGTAATGATCGTACCGCGGATGGACGGAACGGTGATCTGGAAGAAGACCTGGCGCTCGCTGGCCCCGTCGATCCGGGCCGCCTCGAGCAACTCCGCGGGGATTCCCTTGATGGCGGCGGAGAACAGGACCATGGCGAAACCCGTCTGCAGCCAGATCATGATCACGATGAGGAACAGGTTGTTCCACGGCTGGATCAGGGCGGTCCAGGCCTGCGGATCGCCACCCAGCCCGGTCCAGATCCCATTGAGCAGGCCGATCTGGTCGTCACCCTTCTGACGAACCTCGTAGATGAAGTTCCAGATGACACCGGCGCCGACAAACGAGATGGCCATCGGCATGAAGATCACCGACTTGGCGACCGTCTCCATCCGGCTGCGATCGGCGAGGACGGCGATCAACAGGCCGAACCCCAGCACGAACGAAGTCCCGACCACAAGCCACAGAAGGTTGTTTCTGAACACCTCCAGCATGGCCGGGTTCGTGAAGATCGAGAGGTAGTTCGCCAGCCCGACGAACTGCGTGGTGTCGGCGTTGAAGAGGCTGATCCAGAGCGTCCGGATCGTGGGAACCGCCAGGAACCAGATGAGCATCGCCATCGCCGGTCCGACAAACAGGAACGGCAGGAGCCGCGCGCCAAAGCCACCCGGGAGGCGTTCCAGGAACCAGTTCATCACGGTGTACAGAAGGGCGACGCCGCCGACTCCCCACAGGATGGCCACGCCGGCAGTCACCAGCTTGGGCGCGTCGTTGGAGCGCAGGAACAGGAAGCCCTGCCACAGCACGATAAATGCCACGAGCGGCACGGCGACGGCAACCACCAGCCGCCCAAGGACACTCAGGAACCACAAAGCCCCGCGGATGGGCCGGCCGGGACCATCGACCAAACCTGCCGTCAACCTATCCTCCTGTCGCTCCATGATAGGCCGTCGACTTCGTCCGGAAAGCATGGATTCCCGGATCGGGACGAATCCCGACCCGGGAACCGCTCAACTTCGGCTGGGCCCCGCGGAGCGGGGCCCAGGGTTCACTGCGGCCAGGAGGCGTCGATGGCGCTGAGCGCCTCGTCGATGTCGGACGCGCCCGACACCCAGTTCGTCAGCTCCTTCCACTCGGAGCCCGCACCCACAGCGCCGGGCATGAGGTCCGAGGCGTCGAAGCGAACGGAGTCCGCCTCGAGGATTGTCTGGGCGACAAATCGCGTGATGTCGTCGCCGTACCAGCTCAGATCGGAGTCGAGTTGCGGCGCGATCGCGCCACCGGACTGGACCCAGACCTTGAGGTGCTCACCCTTGGTGAAGTACTCCATCACCGCGAGGACCTCGGGTCGGTCGCTGAACGCGGCCCAGATATCGCCGGCCACGAGGACCGGGCTGCCGTACTGCGGGTCGATCCCCGGCAGATAGAACACGCCGTAGTCCACACCCGGTTTGGCGTCGGCCGGGAAGAACGACGTGATGAAGTTGCCCTGGCGATGCAGCCAGCACTTGGGTGGATCGTCGAACATGGCTTTTGGCGCGTCGCCGAAGTTGGTGGTCACGATCGAGGCCCGTCCGCCGTTGACCAGCGCGTCGTTGAGGAAGATGTCGCCGACTTTGGTCAGGGCATTCTTGACCTCGGGCGAGCTGAACTTGAGCTCGTTGGTAATCCATTTGTCGTAATTGTCGAGACTGGTCGTGCGAAGCATGAACTCCTCGAGCCAGTCCGTGGCCGGCCAGCCGGTCGCGGCGCCGGATTCGATGCCCAGGCACCACGGCGTGTCGCCGTCCGCGACGATCAGATTCTGCAGTGCCACGAGCTCGTCCCATGTCGTCGGGACCGTGTACCCCGCAGCATCGAAGGCGGCCTTCGGGTACCAGACGAAACTCTTGCCGTTGACCCGGTCGAAGATGCCGGCGAGGATATCGCCGCTCGAACCGGCCATCGTGCCCATGTCGAGCCAGGACTGGTTGTAATTCGCCTGCAGGGCGGCCATGTCAAGGAACTTGGACAGGTCGACGACCTTGCCACCCTTGGCGAAGTTCGCCAACAGGCCCGGTTGCGGGAAGTCGACGATGTCGGGCGCGTCATTGGCGTCGACGCGAGCGGAGATCGTCGCTTCGAACTCCTTGGAGCCCTCATAGGCGATCGTGATGCCCGTCGTTTCCGAGAACGACTTGATCGAGGCGTTGAACTTGACGGCATCTTCGTCGACGAACGGCCCTGTGGCCGACACCGTGGTGCCCTTGAATTCACCGGCGAGGGCCCGCGCGAGGAAGCCCTCCGGCGCTGCTGTGGCGGGCGCTGCCGTGGCAGGCGCTGCTGTGACAGGCGCCGCTGTGGCGGGCGCCGTGGTGGGCGGGGCCTCGCTCGCGGTACCCCCTGAACTACATGCTGACGCCACCAGGGCGATCACGCCCAGGGCAGCGACCATTCGATTTCGCACCATTCTCCTCCTCAGTAGCATGGGCAGCCAGGTTCCGTGGAACCGGTACCACGGAACCCTAGCACGCGACGGCGGGCGGGCACAATACCCAAATCCCGGCCCACGCAGCAAGCTCGAACGACGACTGGCAGATTCGCTCGGCTTCGACAGCCTGGGCCGCACCTGTCTCGAGGCCGGGCCGACAGGCATCTAATGAATCGCGGCGAGCCGCGGCGGGCGGCGCCAAGACGTACTTCCCACACACGTTGTTGACCCTCCCCAGCACGGGTGGGATCCGCATAACCACACCGGGAGACTGATACGGAGCAGTGTCTGAGGCGCTGGGCCCGGAATCGGGTAGGCCAGGCCGGAATCAGGACGGACCTGAGCGTGGGCCTTGGCCGCCGACCTGCCCGCCCGGCCTGGCCGTCTCCGTACCAGTCCGTGGCTGCGGTTATGCGCCTCGCTTGGACCTTGCGGTGACTCTGCCGAGGGCCGTCAACAACGTGTCCGGGGATCAAGCTAGGATCCACGGATGGACGCCCTCATCCTGGCCGACGGCGAGGCTCCCACCCGTGCCGAGCTCGATCAAGCCTGGCCTGGCTGGGATGCCCGTGTCGGTCTGGTCATTGCCGCCGATGGCGGAGCCCGGCACGCGGCCGGCCTCGGGGTGACCCTCGACCTATGGGTGGGTGACGGCGATTCGCTCGAACCGGAGACGCTGGCCGTCCTCGCGGCAGCCGGCACTCCCATGGAGCGGGCCAGCTCGGACAAGGACGAATCGGACACGGAACTGGCGGTCCGGGCGGCCATCCGTCGCGGCGCCAGCGGCGTAGTCATCGTCGGAGGGCTCGGCGGAACCCGGATTGACCACGGGCTCGCGAATATTGGCCTCCTGGCGATGGAGGAGCTAGGTCGGAGGACCGCGTGCCTGATCGACGCGCGTTCGAGGACGACCCTAGTGCGCGCGCCCGGACCAGACGGGGCACCGGTTCAGCACTCGCTGGCGGGGCGGGCAGGCGATCTGGTCTCGCTGCTGCCACAAGGCCCCGGCGTCGTCGGCGTCACGACCGCGGGGCTTGCCTACCCGCTCAACAATGAGCCCCTGCCGGTGGGTCCGGCACGGGGTCTATCCAACGTGCGGACGGCGTCGGATGCGGCCGTCACGGTGACCGGCGGCCTGCTGCTGATCGTGGAATCCCCTGCTAGTCTTCCGTCATGAGCCTGCCTGCCGTTGGCGATCTCGCTCCCGAAGTCGCACTCCCCGATGAAGCCGGGGCCGTCCACCGCCTTGCCGATCAGCACGGGCGCTGGACCGTTCTGTACTTCTACCCAAAGGACGACACGCCGGGCTGCACCGTCGAGGCCTGCGAGTTCACGGCTTCCATCGCCGATTTCGAGGGAATGGACGCGCGTGTGTTCGGCGCGAGCCCCGATACGCCGGCGTCGCACGCGAGATTCATCGCGAAGCACAAACTTCGCGTTCGCCTGCTCTCCGACCCCGGGCACGCGTTT
>JANPDO010000124.1:0-10692 GCA_031431535.1 Chloroflexota bacterium | reverse complement strand
GTCGGCCGACGAGAAGAACAGCGCGCGCTCGACGGGGGTGGGACTGGTGTACCGGGGCCAGAAGTTCTCGAAGTGATCGATCACCACGTTCTGGAGGATCCCCAGCCGGCCCGCGATCCGTGCCCGGATCACCGTCGAGTTCTCGCCGATGCCGCCCGTGAAGACGATCGCGTCCACGCTGGGGAGGCACGTCGCCGCCGCCGCGATGCCGGCCGCTGCCCTCCGCGTGAATATCTCCAAGGCCAGGCCGGCCGCCTCGTCGCCGGTGGCTTCGGCCGCGAGCAGCTCGCGAACGTCGGACGAACGGCCGGAAACGCCCAGCAGACCCGACCGATGGTCCAGGGCGTCCGCAAGCTCGGCGACCGAAGCTCGGCCATCGCGCAACAGGGCCAGGAGGATCCCTGGGTCGACCGAACCGGCTCGCGTGCCCATCATCAGGCCCTCGAGGGGCGTCATGCCCATCGACGTGTCCACGGAACCACCGCCGTCGACGGCAGTGACCGAGCAGCCGCTGCCGAGGTGAGCGACGACGAGCCGCAGTCCCGAAGCCGGCAGGCCCAGCAACTCTGAGGCTCGCGTCACCGACCAGGCGACGGAGAGGCCGTGGAAGCCGTAGCGCCGGATGCCCCAGTCCTGGAACCAACTCGTGGGTACGGGATAGCGGTAGGCAGCCGCCGGAAGGCCCGCGTGGAACGCCGTGTCGAACGCTCCCACGTGAGGAACGTCCGGCAACGCGTGGCGGGCTGCCCGGATCGTCTCGACGGCGATCCGGTTATGGAGCGGGGCAAGGTCGGCGAGGCCCTCGATCGCATCGATCGTCGCATCGTCGAGGCGCACCGGCCCGAGGTAGCGCGTGCCGCCATGGACGACCCGGTAGCCGACCGCATCGATCGAGCTGGTCGTGATGCCGGCTGCCTCGACCGCCCGAAGCACGCTGCTGATGGCCGATGTGCGATCGGCCAAACGCGTCGCGTCGGCACCCCAAGCGATGGTCGTCTTGGCGACGGCGTCCCGCCTGGGTGTCTCGATGACCGAAGCCTTGAGCGAGCTCGATCCCGGGTTGAGGACGAGGACCCGCACCGACGCCCGCCTCAGTACGGCCACGTCCAGTCCCTGATCTCCGGCGAGTCCTCGCCGTGCTCGCGCGTATAGGCGCGGGCCTCGACCCGCTTGTCGGCCATGAGCTGGCGGACGTGAGCGACCCGGGAGCCGAGCCCAGGGACCCGGTCGATGACGTCCATGACGAGGTGGAAGCGGTCGAGGTCGTTGAGCATGACGATGTCGAACGGGGTGGTGACGGTCCCCTCCTCCTTGTAGCCCCGGACGTGGAGGTTCGAGTGGTTCGTCCGCCGGTAGGTCAGCCGGTGGATCAGCGACGGGTAGCCGTGGTAGGCGAACACGATCGGCCGGTTCGTCGTGAAGAGCGTGTCGAATGCGCGGTCGGACAGCCCGTTCGGGTGCTCGCTGTCGGGCTGGAGGCGCATGAGGTCGACGACGTTCACCACCCGAACTTTGAGGTCCGGGAGGTGCTGGCGGATCAGATCGACCGCGGCCAGCGTCTCGAGCGTCGGGATGTCGCCGCAGCAGGCGAGGACGACGTCGGGCTCGCCCTCGTCGTTGCTCGCCCAGTCCCAGATGCCAACGCCGCGGGTGCAATGGAGGATCGCTTCGTCCATCGAGAGGTAGTTCAGCGCCGGCTGCTTGCCGGCCACGATGACGTTGACGTAGTTCCGGCTGCGCAGGCAGTGGTCGGCGACCGACAGGAGGGTGTTCGCGTCCGGCGGCAGGTAGACCCGGATGACCTCGGCCTTCTTGTTGATGACGTGGTCGATGAAGCCTGGGTCCTGGTGACTGAAGCCGTTGTGGTCCTGGCGCCAGACGTGGCTCGTCAGGAGGTAGTTCAAGGACGCGATCGGCCGCCGCCACGGGATCTCGGAGGTCATCTTCAGCCATTTCGCGTGTTGGTTGAACATCGAGCCGATGATGTGGATGAACGCCTCGTAGCAGTTGAACAGGCCGTGTCGCCCGGTCAGCAGGTAGCCCTCGAGCCAACCCTGGCACTGGTGCTCAGAGAGGACCTCCATCACGCGCCCGTCCGGCGCGAGGTGGTCATCGGTGGGGAGCGTTTCGGCGGCCCAGGCGCGGTCCGTCGCCTCGAACACAGGCGATAGGCGGTTCGAGGCCGTCTCGTCGGGTCCGAACAGGCGGAACGTTTCGCGGTTGCGCCGGATGATGTCCCGCAGGAAGGCGCCAAGCACCTTTGTCGCCTCGCTCGATGTCGTGGCCGGCCGCTCGACCGCGACGGCGTAGTCGCGGAAGTCGGGCAGGGCCAGGTCACGGAGGAGGAGCCCGCCATTCGCATGCGGGTTGGCGCTCATCCGGCGGGCGCCCTGCGGCGGCAGGTGGGCGAGGTCCGCGCGAAGCGCCCCGTCTGCGTCGAACAGCTCGTCCGGCCGGTAGCTGCGTAACCAGCGCTCGAGGATCGCCAGGTGCTCCGGCTTCTCACGGACATCGGACAGCGGGACCTGGTGGGAGCGGAAGCTGCCCTCGGCCGGCAGGCCGTCGACCTCCTTGGGGCCGGTCCAGCCCTTCGGGGAGCGGAGGACGATCATCGGCCAGCGGGGACGGTCCCGATCACCGTCGACGCGCGCCGCTCTCTGGATCTCGGCGATCTCGCCCATCGCCTCATCGAGGGCAGCCGCCATCCGATGGTGCATGGAGACGGGATCGTCGCCCTCCACGAACACGGGTCGATAGCCATAGCCCTCGAACAGGGCTGTCAGCTCCTCGGGCGAGATCCGGGCCAGGATCGTGGGGCTGGCGATCTTGTAGCCGTTGAGATGGAGGATCGGGACGACGACGCCATCGGTCTTTGGATTGAGGAACTTGTTCGAATGCCAGCTCGTCGCCAGCGGGCCGGTCTCGGCCTCCCCGTCGCCGACGACACAGAAGACCACCAGGTCCGGATTGTCGAAGGCCGCCCCGTAGGCATGGCTCAGGGAGTAGCCGAGCTCACCGCCCTCGTGAATTGAACCCGGGGTCTCGGGGGTCACATGGCTGCCGATGCCGCCCGGGAAGGAGAACTGCCGGAACAGCCGGCGAATCCCGTCCTCGTCGCGGGTGATGTTCGGGTAGACCTCCGAGTAGGTCCCCTCGAGGTAGGCGTTGGCGACGGTGGCGGGTCCGCCATGCCCCGGGCCGATGACGTAGATCGCATCGAGCTCGCGGGCCTTGATCACTCGGTTCAGGTGCGCGTAGATGAGGTTGAGGCCGGGTGTCGTCCCCCAGTGCCCGAGCAAGCGCGGCTTGATGTGCTCGGGCCGGAGCGGCTCGCGTAGGAGTGGGTTGTCGAGCAGGTAGATCTGGCCGACCGACAGGAAGTTCGCGGCGCGCCAGTAGGCGTCGATCCGCTCGACCTCCTCATCCGTGAGGGGTCCGGTGCCTTCCAGCGTCGAAGTCGTGGTTCGGTCGGTCATAGCGTCCTCCAGTGGCGAGCGTACCGCGGCTCGTGACGCCCGGCATCAGCTGGGCGTGCGGCGATGGTGCGGATGGCCCGAAGAGCCGTGTCAGGGCGATGGCACGGTTTTCATCGGCTACTCGTCCCGAAGGAGTTCGGTCGGCTCGAGTCGGTTCACGATGCGCGAGGCGGCGATGGAGGCGAGGAGCGTCGCCGCGACGACGAGCGCGACCGGCGTGGCGGCCGCGGCCAGCGGGAGCGTGTAGGCAGGGTTCAGGACAAACAGTGGCCGCAGGATGGCGACGAAGTAGACGCCCATCCCTGCCCCGACGATGAGCCCGGCGACGGTACCGGCGATGGCGACGGTGCTGGCCTCGGCGACGATGAGTGCTCCGACCGTGCGTGCCTCCAGACCCTGTGCCCGCAGGGTGACGTACTCGCGCCTCCGTTGCAGCAGGAGCCCGAAGACGAAGATGGCGATGGCGACGACGGCCATGGCCAGAGCGAACGTCGAATCCAGGTCGGCCAGGCCGGCGATATTGAGCGCAGCGAGGCTCGATTGGTCTCGAGCGAGCGCAGTGGCGCGCGTGTCGATCTGAAGATGGTCGCTTGCGGCCGGCCCTTGTTGGACGGACGACAGCGCTCGCTGAAGGCCCGCGTCGTCATCGCTGGCGGCCGCGGCAAGGAAGAAGTCAGGGGCCTTCGATGGGACCATGACCGTGTGCTCGCGGATGGACATCAAGGCGTCGGCGCCGTCCGGGAATCCGGGCAGTCGTTCGAACAGCCCGGTGACGTGGAGGTCCACCTCCACCTGTTCAGGGGTGGACCGAACGAGGAGCACGTGCAGCGTATCGCCCAGCTTCACCTTGAGGAAGCTCGCCATGTCCCTGCTAATGAGCACGCCGGTCGGATCGTCCGCCAGGGTCTGAAGGGCGGTGGCAGCGCCGCCCGGATCGAAGTGTTCGTCGGCCAGCGGGGCGACGCTGGCGTACGTGGCGGGGTCGACAGCCGCGAGGTTGGCGGGGTCCGACGTCCTCGCGCTGCGCAGGATCACGTTGCTCACGCCGAAGATCACCGGCGTGGTGGCGGCGACGCCGTCGGTCCGAAACAGCCCGGCGTCCTCGACGGCGTAGGTGCGTTGCGATGTGGGAGTCGGCGTGATCCGGATGTCGCCGCCGGTGGCGTACCGGGCATCGCGGGCCTTGGCGGCGTCGTAGGACGCGGTGAACGCCGTGAGGCATGTGGCGAGTGCGACGATCAGTGAGACGGCGATGGCCCCGTTGGCGATGGCCCACGGTCGGCGCCCGATGCTCAGCCGGTACAGGCTGGGCAGCGGTCGGCCCATCGAACTCGCGGACCGGGGTTGGGTTCGTCCGAGCATGGACCCGATGAGACGTGCCGCAAGCAGGCTGCCGGTGATCCAGACGGCGACAGGCAGGACGAGAAGGCTGGTGTTCAACTCGACGGCACGGCCGAAGTAGACGGACCCGGCTGCTCCGTCGAACGCGTTGGCTCGGACGGCCACTGCCGTGCCGGCGGCCAAGACGACCATGCCAACGACGTCGAGCCTCGCGCGTCGCCAGAGTGGCGGTCGTGCGGCAAAGCGTGCCCGATCCTCGGCGATTTCCCGGTCGATCGATCTTCGGCCGGTGATATAGAGCGCGAGGCCGGTGGAGAGAAACCCGCCGATGCTGCCAAGCAATGCCGAGGTCACGATGCTCGCCGCGCTCGCCCGAGCCAGCGACTCCGGGCCCAGGATCACCGCCGCGGTGAGGTAGCCGATCACCAGCCCGGTGGCCGACGCGACGCCGGTGAGCAGGCCGGTTCGGACCGTGAGCATGCGCAGCAGGTGCCGACGACTGGCCCCGCGGATGCGGAGCGTGGCTCCCTCGCGCCGCTGGGCATCCGCCAGCACCGTCCCGGCATAGGCCGCGAGCATGGCTGCAAGGAAGAGACCGGGGACACCGAGGAAGATGAACAGCCGCTTGGCGACGCCGGCGTCCGCCGCCGCGACGGCGAGGGTGTTGGAGATATTGTCAAGCAGATAGTCTTGGTGGGTCGCGACGGCGCTGACATCGGCCGCGATCCGTTGTGTCTGCAGCAACGCCGTCGCCGGGTCGGCGTGGAGCAGCCGGCGCTTGAGGGTGATGTCGATCTCGCGGATCGGTGGGTTCTTCAGCCTCGCGCCCCGCTCCGTGGCGGCCCGCTCGTAGGCTGGTTGGACCGTGTCGGCGAAGACGGCTGGCGAAACGATGATCGAGTTGCGCGAGTAGATGAACGTCTCGAGGTCTCCGCCGCGACGGCTGGAGAAGAGCGACCGCGAACGGCTCAGGTCGGCGATGCCGCTGATCATCACTTGGAACGTGGAGGTATCCGGCAGCGTGACGTTGACCAGGTCGCCGATTCGAGCGCCAAGCGCGTGGGCGGCCTCGGCGCTGATCACGGCACCCGCGGGGCTGAGCTTGCCATCCACGATGCGGATCGTTGCGTCTCGGTCAGCGTAGTCGGCGTCGAAACCGAGGATCTTGGTCGGGCCGGATGCAACCGAACCGTTCAGGGACAAGGTGTCGGCGCCGAGGTTGGCGAGCGACAGCTGGCCGGCATGGTCCACCCCGTCGACCTGGGCGATCAGTCGAGCGAGATCGGCAAGTGGAACGGACGAGGGTTGGTTCGCCCCGACCGGGATGACCGATTCGCGGCTTGAGAACGACGAGGCGACGACCGTGTCGCCGAGCTCGACGTCATTCCTGGCCTCGACGAGGTAGCTGAAGCTGCGAACCTCGCCGGGTGCGACCGTGCCGATGTTGAACCCCATCCCGGCCGCGCCATGGGCGAAGGGGTTGTCGTCGAAGCCCGGCAGTAGCTGGCCGTCGAGCCGGGCGGAACCCGGGACGAAGGCGAGCGTCGTCGCGGGCATCGAACGGATGGTGACTTCGTGCGCGGCGACGGCGCTCGGGTTGTTCACCTCGAGGGTGACTCGGGCCCGCGCGCCTGCCTTGAGCATGCCGGAGATCTCGAAGCGCTGGGCGAGGGTGAGCGCCCCACCGACCCGCTCGGTGACGATGCGCTGGATGTCGATGGGCAGCGGCGCGACGGCGCGCTGGGTCATGGACGCCGAGAGTCCATCGACGAAGAACAGCACGCCGCAGAAGAGGCCGACGCCAAGGGTCACGCCGACCATGGTCGACAGCGTTCGCCGGGGGTTGCGGACGAGGTCCGCGATGACGTACCTAACCAGCATCCGTGGCCACCGTCGTGGTAGCGCGCCGTTCGAGATGGACGGTTCGGGCCAGGTGAGCGGCGATGTGCGGGTCGTGGGTGACAACGACCAGGGTCGCCCCGATCTCCTGATGGACCTCGACAAGAAGCTCGATCACGATCCGCGCGCTCGCTGCGTCGAGCGCACCCGTCGGTTCGTCGGCGAGGATGACACGAGGCGCATGAATGACGGCCCTTGCCACCGCGACCCGCTGGCGCTCGCCGCCCGACAGTTGGTCCGGTAGGCGCTGGGCAAGCCTCGCGAGGCCAAGGCGCCGCAGCAGGGCGACCGGGTCGCTGCCCAGCTCCGTCGGCGAGTCTCGGCGACAGATCGCGACCTGGAGCGCGACGTTCTCCTCCACCGTCAGGTGGGGCAGGAGGTTATCGGCCTGGTAGACCATGCCGAGCGCACGACGTCGGAACCGGACCCGCTCCCGTTCGGTCAGCGCAGAGATCGTTTCGTCCCCGATCGTGACCGTGCCCTCGGTGGGCAGTGCGAGTCCCGCCAGGAGGCCGAGGAGGGTGGACTTTCCGCTCCCGCTCGGGCCCATGATCGCAGCGCTGGTCCCGCCTTCGACGCGCAGCGCCGTGCACGCCAGCGCCCGGACCGGGCCCGCCTCGGTCCGGTAGTCGACGACGAGGTCGGTGGTGACGATCGGACCGGCGACGCTCATCGGGCGCACAGGCCACCGTCCTGGATCGAATAGCGACGGTCGGCAAGGTCAGCCAGAGCGACGTCGTGGGTGACGAACAGGACCGCGAAGTCAGCGGCCAGGACATCGTCCACGACGTGGCCTGCCGTCTCGCTGTCGAGCTGGCCGACCACCTCGTCGGCCAGCAGCAGGGCCGGCTCGTTGGCCATGGCCACGGCGAGCGCGACCCGCTGGGCCTCGCCCCCGGAGAGTTGGCGGGGACGATGCTGCGCCCGGCTTCCCACCCCGAATCGATCGAGCAGCTCGACTGCCCGGGCCCTGGCGGACCGCTGCGACCCACCTGGCACGAACGCCATTGCGAGTTCGACGTTCTCGCAGGCCGTCAGGAACGGAATGAGGTTGTCGGACTGGAGTGCGATCCCGATCCGGCCCGCACGGAGCTGAGCCCGAGCCGTGTCGTCGAGTCGGCTCATCTCGACCCCGTCGATCTCGACGGTCCCGGCAGTCGGGCGGAGCAGGCCGGCGATGAGCGACATCAGGGTGGACTTGCCGCTGCCGGATGGGCCGATCAGGCTCGTCTTCTGTCCCCGCTCGATGGTGAGATCCACCCCACGCAGGACCTGCGTCACGTCGACGGGCGAGCCGTAGGACTTCGACACCCCGGCCAGGCGGACGATCGGGCTTGTGGTCACGGAGCGCGCCTGGAAGCAGGCACCGATCCGAACACGTCCGCTGCGACCACGCGGGCGTGCTGTTCAAGAGCCAGCACCATCTGGCTGGCCTCGGCGAGACCATCGGGGCTGAGCTCCAGGAAGTTGGTCAGCTGGAACGTGTCCTGGTGGAGGCTCGCATCCAGTGGGAAATTCTTGATGACCCCGACGCCAGGCGCGTAGTACTTGTTCTCGTTGTCGGGTGCACCGATGTTGCCTTCCTGGACCACCCGGACGTTGTCGAAGCACCCGAATTTCACGCACTCGGTGATGCCCACCTCGACCGGCTGGCCGACCGAGGCTTTCTCCTCGGGCGCCTTGCCGATGAACCAGCGAGACGTGCTGACGTCGACCAACGCCGGCGAGAGGATCCCGATCTCGGCCCCGTTGCTGGTTCCGAGATACGCGCTATCCGTGTTGGTGTACGCCCCACCTTCGTAATCCTCGGTGTAGCCGCCCAGGATCCACACGTTGCCGTCCTTGTCGAGGGCCAGGTAGTCCATGCCCACCTGCGAGACCTCGCCGGAGTCGGTCGACTCGTCGAGCATTGCGATGGTCAGCACCCCGTCGATGACCCGCATGACGTCGGTCATCGTGGTGATGATCTCGTGCGGCACCACCCGAGAGCCCACCTCCGTGGTCCCGGCGCGGACCCACTGGAGACCGGGCTTGAGCGGATGGAAGGGATTCGTGTCCAGTCGCGGATCGACGAAATTCGCCGGGTCGAACGCCACCCTGGTCCCCTCGAAGTTCGGGTCCGTGTTCGGCGAGGCGGTCGTGCCCGCGGCGGTGCTCGATGGGCCCTGGTTCGTCGCGCCGGCGGGCGCACTTGCGGGCCTCTGCGTCGCCGACGATGACCCGGACGCCGAGGCGGGTGGCACGCCTGTCGAGTCCGCTCCACAGCCGGCGACCACGAGGGCCATACCGCTCATAATCAGTCTCCACCGTGGGCGGCCGCACCGAGCGGCGTGGCTTGGTCGCCTGTTCATGGCTGTCCTCCGCAATTCGTACATTGCGTCCAGCCTGCATCGGGGCAGATGAGACGGCGATGAACCGGAGATGAGAGGCCCAGGGCCGGAGCGCCTAGATGGGGAGACGAATCTCCACGATGGCCCCGCCCTCGGGGGCATTGCGCGCCTCGACCGACCCGCCGTGAGCCTGGACGATCACGCGGACGATCGACAGGCCGAGCCCCGCGCCACCCTCGTCACGACCACGGGCGGCATCCGCCCGAGTGAACGGCTCAAACGCCAACGCCAGGAAGTCGACGTCGAAGCCGGCTCCGCTGTCGGTCACCGTGATCCACAAGTCACCGTCGCGGACCGAGTGCGCCACAGTGACGCGGCCGCCCGACGGCGTGTGCCGAAGGGCGTTGTCGACCAGGTTGCTGACGGTTTGCCGGATCCGCACGGCGTCTATCGAGACCTGGACGACCTCGTCGACGTCAGCAACGAGCGTGACGTTCGCCGCCGACGCCCGTCCAGCGAAGCTGCGGACGGTTTCGCGGACCAGGGGACCGACGTGCTGCCGCTCTCGGCGGACAGGCAATCGCCCGTCGTCGGCCCGGGCGAGGACCAGGAGATCTTCGGCGAGGCGGGTTAGGCGTTCGGCTTCTTCCGCGGCGCTGCGGATGGCCGCCTCGAGCTCCTGGCTGGACCGTGGGCGCGAGAGGGCAAGGTCGAGCTCTGCCCGCAGGTTGGCCAGGGGTGTTCGCAGCTCGTGGCTCGCGTCGTCGACGAATCGTCGTTCTCGGGTAATCGTCACCTTCAACCGACCGATCATCCTGTTGAGGCTGTCACCGAGACGGCTGAGCTCGTCGCCGGATCTCGGGACGACCAGGCGACTGTCGAGGTCTGCGCCCGAGATCGCCTCGGCCTCGATTCGCATCCGCTCGACCGGTCGCAGGGCGGCGCCAGCGACAAGCCAGCCGACAACGGATGCAAGGACCGTCGCCAACGGCCCGCCGATGAGGAGCAGGAGCTTCAGCCGGGCCAGTGTCTCCAGCTCGTCCTGCACCGCCGTCCCGACCAGGAGGGCGCCGCCCCGAGCCAGTGGGACGACGAACATTCGAGCGGGCACGGTCTCCTCCGTCGTCGTGACCTGAGCCCCGATCGATCGGCTCGACGTCAGGCCCGTGAGCTGATCGCCGACGAGGAGTGGCCCGGCAGCGACGTCGGGCGATGACTCAAGCAGGGTGCCATCCGCCGCGTACACCTGGACGAGGGCGTCACCGGGATCCGCTGTCCACGGACTCGGCACGATCGGGCCGTCGCCGGCATCGCGGACCAGGTTCTCAGCTCGATCCCGGAGCCGGTCGTCGACGGCCGCGAACATGTCGGCCTGGAGGCGCGTGTACAGGAACACGCCGAGGGCGGCGATGACGACGGCCATCAAGATGGCCGAGACGAGCGTGAGCCTAGCGCGGATCGGCAGGCGCATCGACGATCGGCTCGATCCGCATCCGATAGCCGGATCCCCGGACGGTCTGGATCGATTCCCGCCCGAACGGGCGATCGATCTTCTGGCGCAGGTAACGAACATAGACGTCGACAACGTTCGAATCGCCGTCGTAGGCGAAGTCCCAGACGTGCTCGATCATCTGGGTCCGGGTGAG
>JANPDO010000123.1:0-1668 GCA_031431535.1 Chloroflexota bacterium | reverse complement strand
AGACAGACGGTCCGCCCGACCGTAGGTCCAGGTCCCGGTCCAGGGACCCGAGGCTCGTGGGGAGAAGCGCCCCCGGCGGGGTCATCGTCCGACGAGCGCGCCCTCCAGGGCGTCGAGGAAGACCGGCACCTCGGCCGTGGTGAAGGCAAGGGGCGGGCGGACCTTGAGGATGTTGCCGGCGGCGCCGGTCGTCCCGACGAGGACGCCATGCTCACGCATGCTCTCCTTGATCGCGGTCGTGGTGGCCGGGTCGGATTCCTTCGTGGCCCGGTCGCGGACGATCTCGATGCCGATCGCGAGGCCCACGCCGCGGACATCGCCGATCGCCGAGTGGCGCGAAGCGATCTCAAGGATCCCTGTGCGAAGCGTCTCGCCGGCCGCCTGAACCCGGGGCAGCACCCGTTCGTCGTCGAGCACGTCGAGCACGGCCAGGCCGGCCGCGGCTGACACCGGGTTCCCGCCGAACGTGCTGAAGAAGACGGTCTCGGTCGCGAAGCGCTGGGCGATCTCGCGGCGGGTGATCACGGCGGCGACCGGGTGGCCGTTGCCCATCGGCTTGCCGAGGGTCACGAAATCCGGTGTGATCCCGAACCGCTCGAATGACCAGAGGGCCTCGCCGGTTCGGCCGTGACCGCCCTGGACCTCGTCGGCGACCCACAGCCCGCCGGCTTCGTGGGTCAGGCGCACCAGCTCCGCCACATAACCGAGGGGCGGATCGTGGAAGCCGTCGCTGGTCAGGACGCCGTCGAGGATCGCGGCGGCCGGCGCGAGACCGCGGGCGCGCAGCCGATCCAGCCCCGCGGCGAAAAGGGACGGGTCGGTGTTTGTCCCTCGGTACGTGTCCGGCGGCGCCCAGGTCTCGACGTGTGCCGGCGCCCGTCCACCCAGCCACGACTCCGGGGAGAGGGCTGCACTGGCCTCGGAGATCCCGTGGTACGCGCGGGCGGTGCACAGGCCGCCGGCGTTGCCGGTGAACGCGGTCGCCATCCGCCACGCCAGGTCGTTCGCCTCTGAGCCGGAGTTGACGAACAGGACCGTGTCCAGCCCGACCGGGCAGCTGGCGACGAGGCGCTCGGCGAGTTCGATCGCGGCCTCGTGGAGGTAGCGCATGTTGGTGTTGAGCAGCCGCGCCTGGCGCGCCACCGCCTCCGTCACGCGCGGGTGGCCGTGACCTACGCACGGGACGTTGTTGTAGGCGTCGAGAAAGCGCCGGCCGTCCGTATCGGTGATCCAGACGCCGCGGGCACTCGCCACCTGGATTGGCCGCTCGTAACTGAGCGGCTCGATGGCGGGGCCCAGCACCAGGGCGCGGCGGGCTGCCAGTTCGGCGCCCGACGCCGAGCCCGAGGTCAAGCCTGAGCGTGGCCGCTGGGCACCGCCGAGACGCCGGGCCGTCTCGTCCCAGCCGGTCGCCACGATCGTTCGAATGATCGCCTCGGCCGAGGCGTTGTAGCGCTCGGCAAAGACCGGATCCTCGAGGCCGCGAGCCGCGCGCCATGACGAGATCGCGATGGTCACCGCCGATCTGGCGGCGATCAGCTCACCCATGATCGAAAGCTCGACGGGTTCGAGCGGCGTGATCTGCTGGTAGCCGTCAAGGACCAGTCGTGACGCCCGGAAGAGATCGCCCCCGTCCCGACCGCCTGCCAGCGAATCGATGACCGACGC
>JANPDO010000122.1:0-3617 GCA_031431535.1 Chloroflexota bacterium | reverse complement strand
GCCTTGGAGATCGTCGCCGCTTCGCGGAAGACGCAGTTCGGGAGCTGCAACACAGAGCCGGCAGGTGCGGCATTGATGAGGCCTTGGAGCGATGACCCGCAGTTGCCGGCGGATGGCGTCGGTGTGGGCGTCGGCGCAGGGGTGGGCGTCGGCGTCGGCGCAGGGGTGGGCGCCGGCGTCGGGCTCGCCACCGGACTGGAGGTCGCGGTTGGCGTCGGGCTGACGACCGGCGTGGGCGACGGGGTCGTGACTGGCGTCGGACTTGGCGAAGGCGTGGCGGGCGGCGTGGCCGTTGGGCGTGGCGTCGGCGTCGGGCTTGGAGATGGCGTGGCTGTTGGTGTCGGGCTTGGAGTCGCCTCCGCCGCTACAATGATCACGGTCGCGCTGGCCATCTCTCCGCCCGCGATCCTCAGGCTACCTGCCACCAGGACGGCCGAGACCACATGGCTGCTGCCCGGCTCTGCCTGTGGAACGGGGAAGGTGGCGCGAAAACCGCCGCCGCCGTTGACCTCAATCGCTGGCATTCCCTCGGCGATTCCATCCCAGGCCAGCTGGACCGTGTCCTGGCGCCCGAACCCGGTTCCTCGCACGACCAGTCTCTCACCCACCCCCACTGGCGATGGATTGGCCGTGATCGCGGGCCCCCCGGCCGCGGCGGCAGGCATCCAGGCGATGATCAGGGCCGGCACGAGCAGCAGGATCGGCAGTGTGGCGAGGTTCGTGGTCAGTCGGCTGGGGGTCACGCTCGGCCGGGTCGACGCGATGGCCGGAATCCGGTCGGCGGGCTGGGCAATTCGGATGTTTCGCACGATAGTCAGCGCCTCCAGGGGGTACCTGGGCAGCCCGGCGCGTGCGTCAGCGAAGGACCAGGCTGGCGGAAGTGGCCGCAACAGCTGGAGTTCCGACATCGGCAGCTCGGCCGCCTGCTCCCAGGCCCGTAGCTTTGCGGCCCCGCCTCACGACGAGTGTGCCTTTTCGTGTGCCGCGTACAGCTCGTAGCCAGAGGCTGTCGCAGGTCGTTGGAGGATGGCACCGAACCGCGCCGCTGACAACCCGTACGATGGTCTGGCGGCCGGCCGACCTGGCCTCACCGCAACGCACCAGAGTCCCTAGGACGGGGCGGTGTCGCTCTGCACCAGCGAGCGTGACCTTCGTTCCATCGCCTGGCGATAGATGGCCATCAGCTGCCCGTAGTTCGGCTCCGGTGCGTACTTGTCAAGGTAGGTCTGGCGGGCCCGCGCCCCCATGGCTGCCGCGTCCCGCGGGAGCCCGGCGATGCGCTCGACGGCGTCGGCAAGCGCCCGCGCATCGCCAGGGGCAACGAGTCGGCCGGTCTCTCCATCGCGGACCACGTCGTTGATCGCTCCAAGTCCGGAGGCGATCACGGGCAGTCCCGCCGCAAACGCCTCGATCAGGGTTACGGGCATGCCCTCGTACCAGAGCGACGGGAAGATCAAGGCCCGAGCCGACCGCATCTCCGCGACCACGTCTTCTCGCGACCGCCGACCAACCGGGATGACATTGGGCGTAACCGCGGATGCCTCCTGGACTTCTCCCGCAAGGGGCCCGTCGCCCACGATTCGGAGCTGCCGCTCGGGACCCAGCAGACGCCAGGCTGCCAGGAGGATGCGAACGCCCTTCTCCTCGGCCAGCCGCCCGACAAACAGGAACGGCCCGTCCGTGCGTCGACGCTGCCCGTACGAATCGACGGCCACGGGCTCTCCGGGGTCGCGCGCAAAGTTCGGCTTGACGAGCATCCGGTCGGCCGGCAGGCCCCCGGCGATGAACCGCTCACGACCGAAAGGCGTGAGGGCGATGAATGCGTCAACGTCGCGATGCCAGGTCCGCCGGGCCCGATGCACAACGAGCATGGCCGCGACCGCTGCAGTCTGGGAGCGCGAATGCCGATAGCAGGCATGGACGATCGCCGGCACTGCCACGGGCCGTCCGACGCAGTCCTCGCACGGCGCGCCGTTCCGAAACAGGGTGGCGGCTGGACAGATGAGCCGGTAGTTGTGCAGCGTCTGGACGACGGCCGCTCCTGTCGCGCGAGCCGCGCCGTGAACCGCCGGCGACAGAAGAGGAAGGAAGTTGTGGATGTGAACGACGTCCGCACCAACGGCTCGCGACCGGTCTGCGATCGCCTTGGCGGCGGCGCCCGACCAGACCGTTCGAACGGCAAGGCGGACCTGATCGGCGCCTGACAGCCGATCGGGAATCGCGTCGTTGTCAACCAGGAGACGCTCGACTCGATGGCCGTGCTGGGCCAACAACTCCGCCTCGGCGTCGAAGACGGCATCCTCGCCACCCGATTGCCGATAGCGATTATGGACGATCAGAATGGTCTTGATCGAACCGATCGAGCCGGCCTGGGACACCTCTAGCCCGATGAACTGGATGGTGCGGCCGACGGTGCGGGCGAAGGGCGTCCCACATCGACCTGATCAGGCGACACAAGGCCGATAGTCAACCCGGCGGCGATCGCCACGATGATCAAGAGGACGAGCGCCACCCGCTCCGGGCTGATGGCTGATGCGATCCGACCGCGCCCGGAATACGGGCTGCCTTGACCGTACATCATGCCGGGGCCCTGCGGGCGGCCTCGGAGGCATCCACGATCGCCTTCGCGACCAGGTCAGGCGTGGTCCCGGCGATCGCCATGAACACGAGCACCAGGGTCGCCCTGCCTGTGGTTCCGCTCACCACGAGCCGGCCCTCGCTGGCGGTGGCGTCCAGGCCGGCAATGGCATGGTCAAGGACGATCGCTGACGGGTCGACGTCTACCGGCCCAAGGACTCGCAGTCGGGTTCCGTACGTGGCGAGGATGTATCGGCGGCCTGATTCGAGGGCGGTACTTCCGGTTACGTAGACCGCCGCGGTCAGCATTCGGGTCTCGGTGGGCACAGGCGCAGGGGCCGGCTCTGGCTCAGGTTCTGGCGCGGGGTCAAGCTTTGGCACAAGCGCGACCGTGGGTTTCGTGGCCGGTTTGGGCGCTCGCGATTCGGTGGGTGCTCTCGAAGTGGCGGATGGAATTGTGGAGGGGGCGGCCGGCTTGGCCGCCCCAGGCCCCACGGCCGGACTCGCCGTCGCTGGTGGTTTGGGCGGCCTGGCCAGGACGGCCGGCTGGGGCGCCACAACAGGCTTTGCTGGTGTTGCTCGTTTGGGCGCCACGGCCGCCTTGGTTACCACGGCTGGTTTGGCCGTAGCGACCGGCCCGGGCGTCGGGGGCGGCTTGGCCAGAGCCGCCGACTTGGCCTGAGTCGCCGGTTTGGGCGCCACGGCCGCCTTGGTTACCACGGCTGGTTTGGCCGTCGCGACCGGCCCGGGCGTCGCGGCCGCCCTGAGCGTCGCCGCTGGCTTGGGCGCAGCAGCGGGCTGGGCCTGACCGACCGGCTTGGGCGTCGCCGCTGGCTTGGGCGCAGCAGCGGGCTGGGCCTGACCGACCGGCTTGGGCGTCGCCGGCGGCTTGGCCTGAACCGGCAACTTGGGCGCCACGGCTGGTTTGGGCCTAGCGACCGGCTTGGGCGTAGTGGCCGCCCTGAGCGCCGCCGCTATCTTGGGCGCAGCACCGGGCTTGGCCAGAACCGCCGCCCTGGGCGCCGCCGCCGAAGCGTTGG
>JANPDO010000121.1:0-2151 GCA_031431535.1 Chloroflexota bacterium | reverse complement strand
AGCCGGTGCTGCATGTAAGCCCCCGACCCTGAACGCCACCGGGATACCTGTATCGCGCACCTCCAGGCATCCACGAGCATGGTGACCCGGACCCGTGGATCGGGTTTCTTCTGCCGAGAGGTCGACGATCAGGCCGGCGATGCCGTGCGGCGCAACCGAACGCCCGAGCATTGATCGACGTGCTCTTATATACTCCCGTGCGCACCAGCCGACTCGTCGAGCACTTCTCCACGTCACTCGACCCACCTCCCTCCGCCTCCTCCAACACGAAACGCAGTCCGCGTCGCGCGAGTAGACGGATCATCGGGTCAGAAGGTGATTGTCTTGTCGGCCCAGAGGGTCCAGTCCGTGACCTCGTCGAGGCTGGAGCGGTGGGCGTCGGGGACGATCAACGCGTCGGTGATCCCTCGTGCGCCCATGCAGGTGCCACAGAGGCCGATCGCAGCGCCGCGGCGCGCGGCGGAGGTGATCATGTGGTCGAGGTGGTTATAGCCGTTGGGGACCTGCTGGTCGGCGACCGCGCAGCCGAATGCCGTCGTCGTTGGTCAGCAAGATGCGTCGCACAGAGACCAAACCCTACCGACGAATCGGCGCCGAATCGGCCGGGCGCCGCCGCTGCGGCCTCGCCCCCGATTCGATCAGCGCTGCTGGAGCCAGACGGCTTCCTGGCCCGGTTCGGGAAAGACCCGCCCGCCTTCGAAGATCCACGAGGCGTTGGTGGTCGACGTCCGCATCGAGAACGCCACGCCGGCGATGGCGCCCACCTCGCCTACACAGCGCTCGATGAGGCGTTCGGTGAGCTGCGCGTCGCGACCCGCTCGGATCCCGCCGTGGATCGTCGCCTCGGGGCCGTCGAAGAACTGCACATGTACGAACGTGGGCGGCGCGCCGGTGACCTCGCAATGGACAGTCGTGATGGCCTCGGCGATCGCGTTGCGCTTGGCGTCGTCCAGCGTTCCTGTCGGTATGGTGCAGCGATACAGCGGCATTCGTCATCCCTTCCGGTCGGGTGCGGAGACCATCACGTCGTGATAGTTGGTGTCGGTGGCCTCGGCGAACAGCCGGGCGATGGCATCCATCACCGCTACCCGTTCGTCCTGGGGGGTGCCCACCGGCACCGTGCCCAACACCATCGACGCACGCGACGGCTTCCCGGCGGTGAACCAGCGGCCCTCGGGAATCTCGATGAACTCGACCGTGACGTCGTCGATGCCGAAGCGGGTGGCCATGAGCCCACGCAAACCGTCGACGACGACACGCCGAGCGCCCTCGTCGATACTCCCGTTCACCAGGCACTTGTACATGCGGCGAGCGTAGCCGTGACCCGCCCTGGCGGGATCGTCACGGGCCGGGCGGCCGGATGCGGTTCAGGCGGAGCCGGAGCGGGGCAGGCCGATGGCGTCATAGGAATCGAGGCCGGCGTCGTAGCGGGCCTGGACCTCACGCATCAGCGCGATCGAGTCGGCCCGGCGGGCCATGCTGGCGAAGATCTGCGATTCGTTGCGACCGGCGACCTCGAGGGGAAGGTCCCGCCCTTCGTAGAAGCTGCGCTTGCAGGCCTCCAACGACCAGGCCGGCCAGCGGGCGATGTGCGCCGCCCAATCGATGGCGGCCTGACGGAGCTCCGCGTCGGGTACCAACTTGTTGATGGCGCCCAGCTGCAGCGCTTCGGCCGCGGTGATCGGCCGACCGTCGAGGATCATCTCGAGGCACTTGGTCGGCCCGATCAGACGGGCGAGGCGCGTCGTTCCCCCGGCGCCGGGGATGATGCCGAGGCCCACCTCGGGCTGCCCGTAGGTCGCCGAGCTGGCCGCGATGCGTAGATCACACGCCCAGGACAGCTCCGCGCCGCCACCCCAGGCCTGCCCGTTGTTGGCGGCGATGGAGATCATCGGTGTGGCCGATATCGACTCGAAGATCCGAGGCGCCGGCGGCGGAGCCATATGGCCGTTGGCCTCCAGCGCGGCCTGCCGGTCGACGATGAACTGCAACGACCAGTGGGCGATGAAGTAGCCGGGTGTATCAGAGGCCAGCACGAACACCCGGCACCCGGCCCGGCCAACCTCGGCGACGGCGTCCAACAGGCGCTCGGCCAGCTCGCTGCTGCCGAAGTTGCGGGGCGGGTCGGCGAAGGCGATCAGGCCGACGCCG
>JANPDO010000120.1:0-1637 GCA_031431535.1 Chloroflexota bacterium | reverse complement strand
AGGGTGATCTGCCAGCTCGGAATATCGAGCAGCCGCTTCAGCGTCATCCGGGCGCGTCGGGATCGACCCGGCGGCGGCGCACGATCACGACCCCAACGAGCACCAGCACCCCGGCGGCCACCACCAACAGGAGCACCGATCCGCTCGACTCCCCATTCTCGTTCGTTGACGCGGGGGCGGCTGGCGCGCCGGATGGGCTCGCGCTTCCACCGGGGGCGCTGGCGGCCGGAGCCATCGTGGCGGTTGGTGGCGCCGGCGCCTCCGGATCCCCCAGCCAGGCATTGGGAACGGGGCCCTTGGGCGCCGGTTGCGGTCCGAAACGGGTGGGCGCCGCGGCGCCCAGATCGTCCAGCCAGGCAGCGCCAAACGCCGACATGTCCACCCCGAGTGCGTCGGTAAAAGCCTCGTCGTCGGTACGCCCATCGGCATAGGACCGGATGAGCGACACGAGGGCGTCCTCGCCGTACGTCCTCACCAGGTAGTCAACCGCCGACACGCTCTCCGCGTAGGCCAGCGAGAAACGCAGGAACCCCGTCGGGAACTGGCCGGTCAGGCCATCGAGCGGGATCAGCGTGCCCGCTTCCGCAGCGCCTTCAACCGCCACGCGATCGGACCCGTCGTAGCCCTGGCTCAGGAAGACCGCCTGGCCCTCGTTGAGCCAGCGCGGGGGGAAGTGGTACGGGTTGCTCGCGGCCGAGTCGAAGACGAGATGGGCCAATTCGTGCGGGATCACGGTGGCGACCCATGGATCGTTGATCTCACTCGGCGACACCAGCGCGAACAGCGTGCGGATCTCCGAGTTGGCCTGGCCTCCGACGTTCTCGCGGGTCCCGGGGCCCAGGGCGTCGTAGAACGGCTCCACATCGGCGTAGACATAGAAGTCCACGCGGTCCGTTTCGGTCACGCGGAGCAGATCTGAGACCTCGCGCACGGCATCCTCGGCAATCTGGAGCGCGCGCCGCCCAAAAGCGGGAGTCCCCTCGTACCAATGCACGCTGACCAGATCTCCTGAGGCGGTTTGCCAGTTGAACCGGTCGTCGAGATACGTGATCCGGACCTCCGGTCCAATGATCACGTCCGTCGGCCCGGCGCCGATCAGACGCCAGCGGGCCGCAACTGGCGTGTTCGGTGCGATATGGCCGTCCGCCGCCGGATCCAACGTGTAGCGCAGCGTCTGGTTGCCGGTTCCAGACGGGGGCGGCAGTTCGATCACGATGGGTCCGATGGCCTGCCCGAAGGTCACCAGCAGTTCCGCTCGCCTCGCTTCGGCGCTGAGCACGACCGGTTGGATGAACGTAACCCCGGTCCCGAACGACGACTTGGCGGTGGGTGTTCCGAACGTGGCCAACGCGTCGGCCGCAGTCGCGCCCCGGACCCAGCCGCCGGGCAGGACGGACGCCGTGCCGATGACGAGTCCGAGGAGGAGACCCCGACCTCGACGCCGAAAGCTCCGTCGCGGGCTCATTGTGCCCACTCCAGCCCGGCCATCCGGATGATCCCAAGGCCATTCTGGTCCGCTCCCAGCAGCTCGGTCCGCGACAGCGCCCAGCCGGCGGCATAGGTGACGGGCACAACGGGACCCTGGACTCGCACGATCCCCTCGGCCCGGTCGTAGGCGGCCGCGGCAGCGCCCGGAT
>JANPDO010000119.1:0-4389 GCA_031431535.1 Chloroflexota bacterium | reverse complement strand
CGGCTGTACCACTCCACGTTCGACGAGATCGTCGAATTGATGCGCCAGGATCCGGACAACGTGGAGCGCGGCACCCGGATCATCATTGCTTCGCATTACCTCGAGCGGATCGGCGATCGAGCGACCAATGTCGCCGAGGACGTGGTCTACCTGGTCACCGGCGACGTCGAGGACCTCAATCCGTAGTGGACCGGCCCATCCGGGTGCTGTTCGTGTGCACCGGCAACTCCGCACGGAGCGTGATGGCAGAGGCGCTCCTGCGCCAGCACGGCGGCCCGGCGTTTGCGGTGCACAGCGCCGGCACGGATCCACGCGGCATCAATCCCCTGACCCTGAAGGTCCTCTCCGAGACGGGGATCGATGCGTCGTGGGCGCGCTCCAAGTCGGTCACGGAGTTCCTTGGCCAGTCGTTCAATATTGTGGTCACGGTCTGCGATGAGGCTCAGCAGGTCTGCCCGGTCTTCCCGGGAGCGGGGAGCGCGTTGCACTGGGGCTGCGAGGATCCGGCCGAGGCCATGGGCACGGACGAGGAACGCCTTGCCGTCTTCCGGCGCGTGTTGATTCAGCTGGGGGAGCGGGTCACTCAGTTCATCCCGCTGGCCATACGAGAGCAGCCGCGTCGGCTGGCGCGCGCGTGATGGAACTCTACCTGCTGCGCCATGCCGATGCCGGCGACCCGACGGCCTGGGATGGGCCAGACGACGACAGGCCGCTATCGGACAAAGGCGAGCGCCAGGCGGACCGGTTGGGGCGCTTTCTGGCAGGTTCCGGTTTCCGGCCAGACGCGATCCTGACATCGCCCAGGGTCCGCGCCGCGGAGACGGCGAGGATCGTGGGCGAGCGCCTGGATGTCCGCGCTCGGGTGGACGCGCGCCTGGCCGGCGAGCTCAGCCCGGATGTCGTCGAGGCGCTCCTCCGCGAGGCCGGGGGCCCTGAGCGGGCCGTCCTGGTTGGGCACGATCCAGACTTCAGCGACCTCGTTGCGGAGCTGTGCGGGGCGGCGCAGATCCCGATGCGCAAGGGCGCCCTGGCCCGTATCGATAGTGCGCGGCCACTCGCGCCTGGCGCCGGGACGCTGCGCTGGCTCGTCCCGCCGGACCTGCTCAAGGGTTTCCGCGCGGACGATTGACGAAAGGGGCCTATTGATACTCCGTGGTGCAGATGAGACCCCACGATAGCGAGCGGTCGGTGACGAGCGCCCGCTCGTGGTCCAGGACGAGTTCACACGCCCGGCCCAGGCCGCGACGCATCGGGAGTCGACTTACCCGGTACCCACAGGACCGCTTTCCACACGAATGAGTGGAGTCCGCAGGCAGATGCGACACGTTTTGTCGATTTCTCGCAGGACCACGAGGCGTTCATCCAGAATCCGGTACTGGCAGGACCCGAGGCCGCCTACTGGCGGCGCCGGCGCCGGATGTCTCGTCCTCACCGTGGTCACGACGAGTGTCCCGTCGCCATCGACGAGACGCGGAGACCGTCACGGCTCGTCATCGGAACCCGCTGTCTTCTCTCGCGCTTCCTGCTCCCGGTGCCGCTGGGTCCAGGTCTCCTCGCGGACGGCCTCCCAGTCCGTCAATGGCGGCACGCCGTCTCGATGGAAGAGGCCGAACAGCGATTCGCGTTTCCCCACCGTCACCAGCCCACCTGGCAGGAGGCTCCTGGCCACTGCACCCAGTCGATCTGCGGTGCCTGGGGCTAGCCGGTAATAGATCCGTTGGCCGATCCGCTCGGAGACGACAACACCGGCTTCGCGCAGGACGCGCAGATGGTGAGAAACGGTCGGCTGGCTGACGTCGCAGCAGGAGGTGAAGTCACAGGCGCACGTTTCCGTGTCCGCCGCGAGTTGCCGAACGATCGCCAGTCGCGTGGGATCGGCGAGGGCGTTGAGCAGACGGACGTCCGGGTCGAGGTTGGCGGGCCGGATTCGAGTCATTTGCGGTGCAGCATATCGTCATTTGTCTATATTGACACTGATCGATATCTTTGCCATATTGACATCGATCGATACACCGACCCGAAGGAACAGGAGAGTATCCACATGACCAATGCATCCGAGTCGTTCGCCAGCTGGATGATCGCTGGCGGGGCCCGCTACGACGCGCCCGATCCCCGGACACTCGAGCACCTGATTGCGCTGCGCGACGCAAGGCGAAACGGCGGCCGTGATGCGCGTCGACCCACGCCGCTTGCACGGCTGGCGACGTACCTCCGGGTTGCACTGCGCTCATCCGCCGCGACCGACCCGATGACCAGCGCCTGCGCCACGTGCTGACGGCGGCCCGAACTCCTGGGGAAGACCACATGATCACGACTGACGCAACCGTCTCCGATCCGATCGTCGACCAGGTCCGGGCTCGATACGCGGAGGCGGCCCGAGCCGTCCTTGACCGGTCCCCTGAGTCGTCAACGATAGCCCCGGGTTGCTGCGGCCCCTCGAACAGCCCAGGGTTCGGCGAGATCCTGTACGGCGAGCACGATCGGGCAAGCCTTCCCGACGCGGCTGTGCTGGCCAGCCTTGGCTGCGGCAACCCGACCGCGGTCGCCGAGTTGCGCGAGGGCGAGATCGTCCTCGATCTCGGGTCAGGCGGCGGGATCGACGTGCTGCTGTCGGCGCAGCGGGTGGGTGCCGCTGGATTCGCCTATGGGCTCGACATGACCGATGAGATGCTCGAGCTCGCCCGCCGCAACGCCGCGGAGGCCGGCGCCGTCAACGTCGAGTTCCGGAAAGGCCGGATGGAGGCGCTGCCATTCAACGACGGTGCTGTCGATGTCGTGATCAGCAACTGCGTGATCAATCTGTCGGTCGACAAGAGTGTCGTCTTCGCCGAGGTCGCGAGGGTATTGCGGGACGGCGGCCGGATGGGCGTGAGCGATATCGTCGCCGACGACGCTCTCAGTCCTGCCGAGCGCGGCGAGCGAGGCAGCTTTGTCGGCTGTATCGCCGGTAGTCTTTCGTTCAGTGAGTACCGAGCCGGCTTGGAGGCGGTCGGGCTCGTGGACGTGACGGTGATGCCGACCCACCCGGTGGCTGATGGCCTGCACAGCGCGATCATCCGGGCGACCAAGCCGGCCGGCTGGACGACGGAGTCGATCCGACCGGTCAGCCTGCCCGCTCCCCGGCTCCCCTTGCCAGTTGAAGCCGGGTCGTCGTGCTGTGGGGCAACCGGCTGCTCCTGACCGATCTCCGCAATGGCTGGGTCTGACTCCACGGCTGGGCGCCTTCAGGCGAATCGCGGCGAAGGCGGACCCCCGTCGAGCGCCCTGGCTTCGACACAGACGGCGATGACGCCCAGCCGCGCAAGGCGGTTGAACGTGGGGCGGCGGCGCACGGTCCAGGCGGCCACTTCGAGTCCAGCGGACGCGGCCAGCGCTACGGTTCGCGCATCCAACGCGCGCCACTGCACGGCAATGCCGCGACAGCCGAGCGCCACGGCCGCGCCGACGATGGCGTCATCCAGTGCGACCGTATTGAGCCAGCGTGGCCACGTCGGCGCCCGGCGTCCAACCGCTTCAAGCGCCAAGTGCTCGAATGACGAGACAACCGCGTTGTGCAGCTCGGGTCCGCGGCCCGCGGCCAGGACCTCCACGACCGCAGGTCCCACGTCGACCTTCAGCTCGATGTCGAGAAACGGGCGGCGACCAACCGCTTGGAGCACATCCGCCAGCGAGGGCACGCCGATGTCCGCGAGAACTTCGGCGGCCAGCGCGTCAACCCGCTCGGGTCGGCCGTGAACCCGTGCCAGCGTCTCATCGTGGTAGACGACCGGGACGCCGTCAGCCGCTGCCCGGACATCGAATTCGAGCCCATCGCAAGCCGGAACCGCCAGCGCGGCGCGGAAGGCCGCGAGGGTGTTCTCGGGGGCCCGGCGCCAGTCGCCTCGGTGGGCCAGCCGCAGGGTCCGGCTTCTGATCCGGGGTGTGATCAACGATCCACCACCCGGTCCGGCGCTGCTCCGAGGGCGTCTCCGATGGCCAGGCGCGCGGCAAGCCCAAAGTGATCGCTCGGAAAGAGCGTGAGGTCCTCGGGATCGGGCCGGTCGAAGACGACCCGGGCGGACTCGACGCGCACAGCACCTCGGATCCAGATGTAGTCGAGACAGATCGGATCGCCGTCGGTATCCATTCCGGGCGCCTGGATACCGGACGGCCAGGTCACCGCCGGATCGGCGCCGTGGAGCTCGGCGTAGGCGGACCGGAAGCCGGCCGCCCGCATCCGGATTGCCGCGGCCTCCTGGGGATGGGCGTTGAAGTCGCCCATCACAACCTGTGCGGTGGCCGGCCGTGCCATGGCGTGCGCGTCGGTCCCAGCCCTTGAGGCGCCGTCAAGCCAGTCGAGGAGCTGGCGTGCCTGGTCATCTCGCTGTGCCGCATCGGGCACCTCGTGAT
>JANPDO010000118.1:0-5377 GCA_031431535.1 Chloroflexota bacterium | reverse complement strand
GTCCTCGTCGCGTCGGCCTGCACGTCGTCCGCGACCCCTCCGGACAACGCACCGAGCCCAACCGGTTCGCCACCATCGAATCCGGCGCCGACTGAGACGTCGGCACCCTCTGCCTCACCAACAAGTAGCCCAGTGCCGAAGCCGCCCCCGACGATCGAGCCCACCGCTGCGCCCACAGCCCGCGCCGCCGCGGCCTGGCTCCAGGTTGAGCCCAGTGGCCGCACCCCATCGGCCCGCGAGGACGGGACGTGGACCGGGCAACCAAGGGGCCGCACGGCCTACCTATTCGGAGGTCGAGACGGCAACATGGTCCTTGACGATCTGTGGGCATACGACCTCGCGTCGGACCTCTGGACCAGGCTCGCGCCCGACGGCCCTGTCCCGCCCGAGCGGTTCGGTCATGAGGCGGTCTGGGTCGACGGCTTCGGCGTCGTCATCTACGCCGGCCAGGCTGGGCCCTCTACCTTTTACGACGACCTGTGGGCCTACGACCCCAGCGCCAACCGCTGGCGACGGCTGCCCGATGACGGGGCGCGCCCGATCGCCCGGTACGGGAGCTGCGCCGCGCTGGGTCCGGACGGCCGGCTATGGATCAGCCATGGTTTCACGGAGGACGGGACCCGCTTCGCCGACACTCGTGCGTACGACTTTACCGCCGGCCGCTGGTCGGACGAAACGCCGGCCGGCACCGTCCCCGTCAACCGCTGCCTCCATGGCTGCTGGTGGACGGACGACGGGCGACTCGTCCTGTACGCCGGCCAGACCACCGGCGTGGAGGCGTTAGGCGATCTGTGGTCACTGGCCGACGCGGGGACGCCTGCCGCGACCTGGACGAAGGAGACTGGCGACCTGCCACGGGACCGCAACCTCTACGCGTTCGCCCGCACCGGCGACACGATCGTCGTGGTCGGCGGCAGGGGCCTGGAGGCGACCTTCCTCGACGACGCCTTCACCATCGATACGAAAACCCTCGCCATCGGGCGCCTCGACCCGATTGGGCCAATCCCGCCGGGTCGCGCCGGCGCGATGCTCATCGACGATCCAGTCGGCGGGCGGCTTCTCCTGTTCGGCGGCAAAACAGCGGGCGAGGGCCTGGCGGATCTCTGGGAACTGTCCCTGCGGTAGGCGGTCGTCGCCGGTCGGCCCGCGGAGGCAGCGAGGCGCCTGGGCCAAATTGGTGCCCATTCGCACCGAAAGATGTCGCTTGGGCGACATCCTAAGTGTCATCTGCGCGACACACCCCACCAAACCACCCCTTTCCGCTCATCAAAAGGCATTGACGCCGGTACTTTCGTACTGGTACACCAGTCGCCCACATCGAGTCGCTGCGCCGGGGGGCGCGCCTCGAACGGGCCAGCTGCATCGGCACACGGCGATCTGACCACTCCTGGTATTCGCGCACGCCCTTATCGATTTCGTTCGTTTGAGCAATCGCCCAGGAGAGGATCCGCCATATGCCCAGGGAAACCGCTCGACCGTCATGTCCGGACGCCGATTCGGCGCCGCTGCTCGGTCCAGGCAGGGCAGCCGACGCCAGCGAATGCGGGCGGCGATCGGGGCGGTCGATGCTGTCCCGCCACGCGCCCGGCCACAACCCACTTCGCGGTCATCGCGACTGGCCGCTGAGTCCGCGCGCTCTTGTGCGTGGCTTCACGACGCAGTTCGCCGATCCAACCCACGCCACGGAAGCTCAGCAAAGGAGGTGGCAGCCTGACGACAGGGATGCCTGACCCAACGGATGCGGTCGGTTCGATCCGGAGACGGGCTGCCGGAGAACGGAAACGCATGAGGAATCGAAGGAGCGCCAAGTGAACTGTCTCTCTAGCTGTCGTTGCATCGTTCATTGGAGGACCACATCGTGATTACTCGAGTCGCCCAGCGGAAGCGTCCACGCTGGTCTGCCCTGTTAGCTATCAGCACCGTCGCAGCCGTCTCGTCCGGGCTGTTCGCCACGACCGCGCTCGCCCTGGTCACTGATGGAACCGCCAGTAACCAGTGCGATATCCAGGTGGCGAACAAGACTGAGGCTGACGTGTGCACCACGGACGGCGGTGCCATCGTCAGATACATCGGTGACTCCAATACGACGTTCGGCTCGTCGGGGACCGGCACGTTCAACCCGTTTGTGCGCCTACAAGCAAGCCCTTCACAGCGCGGTTACAACACGGATGGGACACTCCAGTTCGACTCGAAGGCGGGCAAGTGGACGCATGCCATCAAGGTGAGCGAAATTCCGGTCGTGCCCGAAGGCGGGATTCCTTACTGGGAGTTGTGGGTCGACATCAACGAAGGCAACAGCTCCAAGCCGGTCCAGCTGACCGAAGTCGAGATCTTCTTCACGGGCAGCGCCACCCTGACGGGTTACACGACCCCGACGTGGACGGGTGCCGACAAGGTATACGACTTCCTGGGCTCGATCCTGATCAACGACGTGAACCAGGGCTCGGGTCGCGGCGACCTGCGCTATTTGGTCCCGACCGCCGACAGGGGTATCCCGGCAAACTGCAACTACGGCAACGCGTCGTGTAGCACCTATTTCGTGCTCTACAGCCAGTGGGGCGCAGCCGCCGGAAACGCGTTCGTCAGTGACGGTGGCTTCGAGGAGTGGAAGGTCAAGATCTACCCGGTCACTTCCACGGCGACTCAGCTCAAAAGGACAAGCAACGACGCCAACATCACCGACGGCGCCTCCGTCGCAGTCGGTACTGGCGTCTACGACACGGCCACTCTGAGCGGCGCAAATATCGCCAGCGCGGGCGGCACGGTCAGCTACTACTCCCAGGCGCAGACCGTAAACGACGTCTCACCGAACTGCACCGCCGGAACCCTGGTTGGGTCTGCGGTCAACGTGACCAACGGCGTCGTGCCGGCCTCGGCTTCGGTCACCCTGTCGTCGACCGGGACCTACGAGTTCTGGGCCGTCTACAGCGGCGACGCGAACAACCTCGGCTCAACCAGCACGTGCGGCTCTGAGACTGTGGTCGTGACCCCGAACACCACAACGACAGCGACGCAGGTCAAGAACACGCTCGGCACTGCGTCGGTGGCGGATGACACGAATATCGCCGACGGCGGCTCGGTCGCGATCGGGACCGTCGTCTACGATACGGCGACCCTGAGCGGCAACACCGCCAGCGCCGGCGGCACTGTCAGCTACTACCGCCAGAAGCAGACCATCAACGACACCAACCCGAACTGCACAGGCGGTACCATCATCGGGTCCGCCGTAACCGTGGCCAGCGGGGTCGTCCCGGCATCGGCCACCCTCACGCTGACCTCGGCCGGGACCTACGAGTTCTGGGCCGTCTACAGCGGCGACGGGAACAACAACGGGTCGACGAGCGTGTGCGGCTCGGAGACAGTGGTTGTCAGTCCGAACACCAATGGGATCAGCACGGCCCAGTCGCTCGTTCCGAACGACTCGGCGACACTGACCGGGCTGACCTCGGACGCCACGGGCACGATCACGTTCAAGCTGTTCCCACCGTCCAACTCGACCTGCTCCGCCGGTGGAACCGCTCCCGTCGTGAATCAGGCTCTCACCGTCACTGGCAACCAGGGGAGCCCATACAGCACGACGAACACGACTGCAGTGTCGGCCGAGGGCACCTACCGATGGCTGGTCGTCTACTCGGGTGACGCGAACAACAGCGGCGCGACGAGCGCCTGTGGCGTGGAGATCTACACTATCGACAACGACACCACCACTCCCTGACGCGCTCCGCGCGCCAAGACAACAAAGAGGCCGGCCCGACGGGCCGGCCTCTTCAATCTCGTCGACTCGACACGTCCCCGGTCAGCGGTTGCGTGAGACCCACCCAATCCCCAACTTTCTCCACCAATCCACCTGTCGAAGGGCTGAGATTCTGTCACCCGAACTGGGCTGAGACTTTGTCACCTCGGCCGCCAGCGACGCCATGGATGGACGGGTGTCGGGTCGCCGGCGGGAGGTTCAATCGGTGACGCCGGACGGTCGCTGATCGGACCCGAGACGTCAGGATCGGGGAGGTCGGTCAGGATGGGCGAGCCGGACCGTGCCCGGAGCGTCTGGGCGTCCGCCGGTGCCTCAACGGCGGCGACCAGCTCGCCACGCCACAGGACGAGCAGGCTGCCGTCGAGTCGCTCGTGGACCTCGACCCTTGCCCGCGCGAGGCTCCGCCGTCCACCGACCGGTCCGAGCTGGAGACTTCGACCGCCAAAGCGGATCGTGTTGTCGGTCGCCACGACCCGCCCGTACTTGAAGCAGCAGATCCGCTCCAGATCAAGATCATCGGGGAGCGCTCGATAGGCGACCTCAGGGCTGGCTGCCGGCACGCCGAAGCGGGCATTGAGCCGCGCCAGGAAGCCGGGCAGATAGGCATTGGCCGCCGCGATCGTGGTGATCCCCTCGATCCGCAGCTCGGCCACAAGCCGGCCCTGGATGGTCTCCCACATCCGCTCGATCCGGCCCTTGGCCTGCGGCGAGAGGGCGTGGATCCGGCGGATCTGTAGCTCGTCGAGGGCCCGTCCGACCTGGGTCGGCAACCGCGTCCCGGTCAGCTCCTCCTCGAGGGTCAGCCGCTCCGTGGCCCGCTTGGTGAAGATGCCGTGGCGGTCCACATAGAGCGCGAGTGGGAGGCCCGGCCCCGCGCCGATCATGCGCAGCAGCGCGAGATAGCCGGCGGCATCCTCCTGCTCGCGGAACAGGGCGGCCGGGACGGTCCCGGTCGCGTCGTCGACGGCGCCGATCAGCGTGGCGAACGGCCGGTCCGGCCCGAACCAGCGGTGCCGGCTGCCGTCGGCCTGGAGCAGGACCCCCGCGCGTTCCATCCGCTCGCGCCGGCTGCGGTGGGCTGGCGCTCGTCTCGGGCGCGGACTGCGCAGACCGGCCCGCAGGAGCAGCCGGCGGATCGTCGAGCGATCGAGGGCGATCTTCTCGCGGTCGGCCAGCAGGTCGGTCAGGTGGCTGTGGTTGAGTCCCGCGTACTTCCCTCGGGCGAGTTGGACGACCCGCTCGGCGAGAGCAGGATCGATGGCATGCCACGGTCGTCGACCGCGGTTGCCATGGGCCAGGCCCGCCACACCCTCCCGACGGTAGCGGGCCTTGAGACGCTTGAGGTGACGGATCGAGATGTCGAGGGCGAGCGCCGCCTCGATCGCCGTCAGGCGGCCGGCCAGCAGCTCAGTCAATACGTAGAGCCGGCGCTGCTCATCCGGACCAAGGGTGACGGGAGGGGTATCCATCCCGACAGGGTCGGACGGACACCGGGGTGACCGAATCTCAGCTCAGGTCAGGGGTGACAGAATCTCAGCCCATCAACAGACTAACGGTGGACGGTTGACGAAGACTCGATCCCTGCTAGACTGCCGGGACGCTGCGGGAGCGGCGTCGCGGAAT